>JAGWXY010000045.1 GCA_018969605.1 Verrucomicrobiota bacterium
GCAAACAAAGAGGGCTTTGACCACAGATTACACAGATTGCACAGATAAAGAAAAATCACAAAAAATGCGCTCCTCGATAATCAGTAAATCTGCGAAATCAGTGGTTAAAATGATTCGAATGATATTTCGACTTCGGATTTCGGGGTGAATTTTTCGTAATGGCTATGCCCTCACGCGCAAGGCGCGCATGAAAGGCCATCATCTCGCAGTGCTGCGGAAATCAAAGGAAACGCTCCTCCATCTCCGGCAGCGGACAGCGGGTGAGATCGGAGCTCACCGTGTATTCGAGCGACTGGCGCGCATCGACAGGCAACATGCTTTCCAAGCGCGGCAGGATCGAGCGCGGCGCGGCGAGCACCCAGATCGGATGATCCTCCTCGCGTACAATTTCGCCGATGCGCGAGGCAACGCGCCGCATGGCATTGCGTTCGATCTCATCCTTGAGTTCGTGTTCCTCGCCGTACGACATGCCGCCTTCGACGCCGACGGCATTGCCTTGGCTGAAGCGCCCCGCTTTGTCGGTGACCCATTCCTGCACCGACAGCACATGCTCTTTTCCCGATTCGGTGGGTTCCTCCAAAAGGTGTTCCTGATCGATAGGGTCGAGCCCGGCCTCGCGATATTTCAGCACGCGTATCCGGCCAAGGTTGGCGGCAATGATGAGTTTCTTCATGAAATTGGAAATGATGCGACGCCCGCACTGGGTGCCGTTTTCCAATCTCGTTCAGACCATGCTTTCGCGCATGGGAAAAGCTCTGCGCGATCTGCTGGACGCGCGTCAGTAAAACCACCTATGGCGGGCGTTCAAAAATTTTCGCGACATACGCAAAAATTTTCAGCCTTTCCAAAGCATGCGTGCGCCAAATGCCAGCAACAGGCAACCGAAGATGCGCGTGAGCACCGGATTGGAAAGCGAGCGCATCAGGTCACTGCCAAACCATGCGGCCACGGCCGAAGCGATGGCGACGATGATTGCTGTTTTCCAATCGATCATGCCGGGTGTGCGGGCGTTGTTGGCGGTGGCGGCGATCGCGGTGATGATGATAACCGCAAGCGATGTTGCCACGGCTTGCTTGTGGTGGTGACCGAGCAGGCCGACAAATGCGGGCACCATCAGGATGCCGCCGCCAACACCGCATAGGGCACCGAGCAAGCCTGCAGCGAGGCCGATGAGAATGGATAACAGGGTGAGCTTCACGATGCCGGTTGTTCAGCGGAATTTTTGCGCGCCTTTTCTTGCGGCGCTGATTTCGACGATGAGCCGATGAAGGATGAGGCGGTGATCGAGGCCGGTGGTGACCAATGATTGATCGGCCTTGAGGGTGGCCTCCATGATGTGACGAAGGCTATCGAGGTCGAAATGCTTTGCATGTTCGGCGGCGAGAAAGATCGGATAAACATTCACGCCCGAGCCATCTTTTTTGCGCGGCAACCACGCGCGATCCATTTCCGGAAGGCGGTTCAGCGCGCCGGTGAATGCATTGTAGGTGGTGGCGGGCGCCTTGAATTCATCCATGATCAGCCGCGCGAGAAACAGGTTGCGCACGGTGTTGATGATCGATGCGCGCATGATGCCGATGGCGGATTCGTCGGCTTCGAGCAGATGGTCGACGAGTTGAATGGCATGCGCGGCATCGCCCCGCTGGATCGCGCGGCCGGTTTCGAAAACTGCGGCCTCGCGGCTAAGCGGCACCAACTGGTGAACATCGGCCGTGGTCACCGTGCGGCGTTGCGAGCCGAGAAACAGATCGAGCTTTTCCAGCTCGCTGCGGATTTGTTGCGATTGTTCACCGGCGAGCATGACGAACAACTCGAGGGCCTCGTCATCGAATTGAAGTCCAAGTTGCCGCGCCATGCCAGAGACGAGCGATGCGACCTGGTCCTGCCAATCGTCGCGGTTGGTATCGATGCGGTCGTGGATGCGAACCTCGGCGGATTTTTCGATGAACTTCCAAAACGCGCGTCGCTTGTCGATGCCTTGCGCGGTGAGAAGGAACTTCACGCCATCGGGGATGCCGTATTCGAGTGCGGCCTGCAGGTTCTGAACTCCCGCTTCGGTGCGCTGCGAGCGACCGGTGACCGAGTCGCTGAAAAAATTCGCGTTGCGAAGCCACACGACTTTGTCTCCACCAAACATCGGAATCGTTTGCAGGGCCTGGATGACCGAGGAACAAATGTCGAATGCAGAGTCGGAATTGTCGGCGATGCCGTCGATGACTTCGTGTGTGAAGCCATCGTCAGATCCGCCAGTGAGTTGGTTGTAAAGATTGAGAGCTTCCTCGCGCACCATGCCCTCATCGCTGCCGATGACCGCAAAGAGGCCGGTGGATTTTGCGGCAGGGGCTTTTGCTTTGGCGGGCACGCTTCGTTGTTAGCGCGCGACGGCTCGCAGGGCAAGCGTCAGGCTTTGTCGCTGGGCCCCTGCGACAACTGCTGCTCGAGTTTTTTGATGCGCTCGATGAGTTTTGGTAGCCGTCGCACGGTGGCACGAAGCTTCATTTCCTCGTTGAAGGGCTTGGCTGGGCGGCCGCCGTAAATTGCTCCGCCCGGCAGGTTGCTGGTGACTCCCGCGCGTGCGGTAATGGTGGCTTTGTCGCCAACGGTGATGTGGCCGGCCATGCCAACTTGTCCCGCGATGGTCACATGGTCGCCGATGCGTGTGCTGCCTGAAATGCCGGTGAGT
Organism: Verrucomicrobiota bacterium; assembly: GCA_018969605.1. Taxonomy (GTDB): domain Bacteria; phylum Verrucomicrobiota; class Verrucomicrobiia; order Verrucomicrobiales; family Akkermansiaceae; genus Luteolibacter. The sequence goes on from JAGWXY010000045.1 coordinate 2,684, forward strand.
GCGACGATAAGGCAATGCTTGCCGATCACCACATTGTGGCCGATCTGCACGAGGTTGTCGATTTTGGTGCCTTCGCCGATGATGGTTTTGCCAAAGCGCGCGCGGTCAATCGTGGTGTTGGCTCCGATTTCGACATCGTCGCCGATTTCCACGATGCCGACCTGGTCGACCTTCACATGGCGGCCTTGCGAGAATTCGTAGCCGAACCCGTCCGAGCCGATGATCACTCCAGGCTGGAGCTGGACGCGGTCGCCGAGCACGCAGCGTTCGCGTACCGAAACATTGGCCATGACATGGCAATCCTTGCCGATGGTTACATCTTCGCCGATGACGCTGTTGGGTCCGATTTCAGATCCGTCGCCGATGTTGGCACCTGCCATGATGACCGCGCCGGCGTGGATGCAGACTTTTTCAGGATCAAGCTTTGCATCATCCGCGATGCTGGCGCTCGGGTGGATGCCGGGTGAAAATTTTCGTGATGCCGCCGCAAAGTGGCGAACGACGACCGAGAATGACAGCGTCGGATTATCGACCGCGATGAGCGCGCTGTCCGGATTTCCGCCGGTTTCGCCGCGCTGCACGATGATCGCGCCAGCCTTGGAAGCGAGAAACTGCGCGTGGTATTTTTCGTTGCCAAGAAAACTCACATCGTTAGGCCCGGCGGCATCGAGGGACGCCATTCCGGTGTAAAACGAATCGAGCCCGCCCCGGACGATGTCACCATCGACCCAACGGGCGAGCTCGGAAAGCGTAAGATGATTGGCCAAGTTTGAGAGTTGATGTTACTGGCCTTCGGGCGCGGGAGCCTCTGCCTTGGGCTCTTCTTCTTTCTTGAGCGACTCTGGCGGTGCATCCTTGTTCAGATCCTTGAGGAGAACGCTGGTGATGTCGGTGGCATCCTTGGTGTAGAGAAGAAATGGCACTTGCGAGGTGCTGAGGGCGGACTTGTCGAGAACATAGTCATAGTTGTCTTTTTTGGCCTGCTCCTCGACGAGTTTGCGAATTTCCTCAAGGATGCCCTTCATGCGCTGGACCATCTTTTCGTTGAGGGCCTGGTTGCGGCGCTGAAGGAACTCACGACGCTCGCGGTCGAGCGCGACACCTTCCTGCTGCTTGGCTTGAAAGTCCTTGTAAAGGGTCTGCTTCTTGGAGTCGTTAATTGCAGGATCTTCGAGTTGCTTGCGAAGGGTACTGAGGCTCTCCTCGAGTTCGCGGATGCGTGACAGGCGCTCGTTGTTGTCCTTTTGGATGCGGGCGCGCTCGACATTGATTTGTTTTTGCGCCTCGTTGGTGCGGTAGTACTGCTTGAACAGTTCCTGCATGTCGACGGTGGCGATGTTGATCTTGTCGGCTGCGGAGGCGCTGCCAAACGAGACAAGTGCGGCTGCGAGAGCGGCGCTGATGAAACGGCTGATTTTTGTCATTGCTTTGTGGGGTGGATAGGTTCCTGTGATGCGGACGTCGTGAGATTGGGCGTGAATTCGAGCTTCGTCAACGACCTTCCGAGGGTGTTTTTGCTTTCCGACATACAAGAAATTGAAAAATTTCTAGGCCAAGGCGTCCAGCAGCTTGCTGTGGATCCCGCCAAAACCGCCGTTTGAGAGCACCGCGACGACGTCGCCAGGGCGGGCCTTTTCCCTGACTGTCTCGACGATTGATTCGAGATCTGGCATGCATTGGCCGTTTCCGCCGTGGCGGTTGATGTCGGCGCCGAGCTTGTCGGGATCGAGCCGGTCGTTTTTGGGGATCTTGTGAAGGTCGGGGATCGGCGCTACCAGCGAGACATCCGCTAGGGCAAGCGCCTCGGCGAGCTCGTTTTGGAAAACCGAGCGACGGGTCGTGTTGGAGCGCGGCTCGAAAAGGATCCAGAGCCGGGAGCCGGGATGGCGTTGGCGCAGGCTTTGTACGGCGAGGCGGATCGCTGTCGGATGGTGGGCGAAATCGTCGATGACCTTGATGCCGTTGACTTCGCCGCGCAGCTCTTGGCGACGGGCGACCCCCTCGAAGGACTCCAAGCCGGCGAGAATTTCACCCGGCGGAAGGCCGGCGAAAGTCGCGGCGGCGGCGGCCATCGCGGCATTGCGGACATTGAACTCGCCCGTCATGCGCACGGAGCAGGGTATGCCGCCAAGCGTGAATGAGCTACGATATTCATCGTAGTGGGCGTTCTCGATGCGAAGGGCGCAGTCAGCGGAGAAGCCGACTGTGGTGATGGGGCAGGGCGCGCTCGCGGCAACCTCGAGGCAGTTTGGATCGTCGCCGTTGATGAATGCCATGCCGGTGCGCGGCACGATGTTGAGAAGGCGGCGAAAGGTCAGCTTGATTTCATCGAGCGACGCATAGATGTCGGCATGATCGAACTCGATGTTGTTGATCACCACGCATTCCGGCAGGTAGTGGAGGAATTTTGAGCGTTTGTCGAAGAAGGCAGTGTCGTATTCGTCGCCTTCGAGAACGGTAAATTCCGATTCGGTGAAACGCGCGCCGCGGCCGAGGTTTTTTGGCAAGCCGCCGATCATGAACCCGGGGTTTTTTCCGGCAATTTCAAGCAGCCAGGCAAGCATTGACGAAGTGGTGGTTTTGCCGTGGGTGCCGGAAACGATGAAGTTTCTTTTGCCGCGAAGAAAGTATTCCTTCATCACTTCGGGCAGGGAATGGTACAGCAATTTGCGGTCGAGGGCAGCCTCGGCTTCGGGGTTTCCGCGCGAAATGGCATTGCCGATGATCACCACATCAGCGTCGGCAGGGATGTTGTTTTCATGATAGCCCTCCGCGATCGGAATCCCTTGATCGCGCAGGAAATCCGACATCGGCGGATAAACATTTGCATCAGATCCGGTGACAACGAAGCCGCGCTGTTTCATGGCGGCGGCAACGGAGCCCATGGCGGTGCCACAGATGCCGGTGAAGTGGAAACGGGATTTTTCTGACATGCAGGTTGCAAAGCTAGAGCCCGCCCCCTGAGATGCCAACCCGGAAATCCGGCATCCGATTTTTTCGTCAAAATGAGGCGCTGGCAAACGATCGCCCGCCGCTCGCGCTTTAATCTTTCACAGCCGCAGCACAATCGACAGATTCCAAGCATCCCCACTTCATGGAAACCACCGGCCGCATCATCCTGGTCCCGACACCGATCGGCAATCTTGGCGACATCACGCTGCGTGCGGTGGAGGTGTTGAAAAGTGCCGACCGCATCGCCTGCGAGGACACGCGCCGCACGGCACCGCTGCTCGCGCATCTTGGCATCTCGGGCAAAACACTCGTGTCCTTGCACGAACACAACGAAGCACGCCGCGCGCCCGAACTTGCCGAGGCCGCGCGCAACGGCGAAACGATCGCGCTGGTCACCGATGCGGGCATGCCCGGAGTTTCGGATCCCGGCTACCGCGTCGTGCAGGCCTGCATCGAATCCGGCACGCCGCTCGAAGTCCTGCCCGGCCCCTCGGCGGTGATCACCGCTTTGATCGGATCCGGCCTCCCCTGCCACGCATTCCGCTTTGGCGGATTCCTGCCGGTGAAATCCGGCAAGCGCAAATCCGCGCTCGAGGCCGTGTTTTCATCCGGCGAAACAGGGATCTTTTTTGAATCGCCGCACCGCCTCGTTTCGACGCTGGAAATTCTCGCCGAACTCGATCCCGCCGCCCGCGTTTGCGTTGCGCGTGAGTTGAGCAAAAAATTCGAAACCTACCATCGCGGCAGCGCGGCAGAAATTCTCTCGCACTTCCAAGCCCATCCACCCAAAGGCGAAATCGTGCTGCTGGTGCATGGGGTGTGAAGAGTTATTGGATCATTGGTTATTCGTTATTGGGGCGGAAGAAGAGCCGCTTCTTCACAGGCAGGGACCTTTGTCCCCAAAGGTCCGCAGGGGCGATGATTGGGCGCTCTTGTGGCTTGACATTTGTATGTGTCTGACATATTCATTTTTAGAACATGGTCAATTGGTCGAAGATCACCGGGTTCCAGTGGGATACGGCCAATCTTACCAAAAACATCGACAAACATGGGATCCGTTGCCCTGAGGCCGAATCCGTATTTCTCGCCACTGATCTCCGAGTTCTTGAAGACAAACTTCATTCTTCTTCCAAAGAAATGCGTTGGCATGCATTTGGCATCTCCAGCCATGCCCGCCCGCTCAGCTTCACATTCACCATCCGCGCGCATCTTATTCGCATCATCTCGGCGCGTCCCATGAATGCCCGCGAGAGAAAATCCTATGGCTACCCGAAAAACTAAAACTCCGCAGGTTCCGCGCGAAGCGGCCAACAGCACCGCTCATCTCGATCTCTCAAAAGCGGTCAGCGCCTCGTTTCCTCAACTCAAGCTCTCGACGGAAACTATCTCGCTGCGAATGCCCGCTGCCTTGCTCGACACGATCCGCATCGAGGCCAACCGCCGCGATGTGCCGTATCAGTCATTGATCAAAATGACCCTAGCGGAGCAGTTTCGCTGCTAGGAATATATTTTGGAGCGAAGGCCTTTGGAAGAGCCGGTGGCCGGAATCCTCGTCTCACCAAAGCGTTGTGACCGTGCCCGAGTTGGCAATGGAACGGTCCCGTGTGAGCAAGGGGATGGCGTGGGCTTTCGCCGTTGCGGCGATGACGCGATCGAATGGATCGCCGTGTGGAAGATCGAGCTCGAGGGCGAGGCGCGCGATTTCAGGGCTGATCGGAACCACGCGAAAACTTTCGGCCACCTTGGCGAGCAAGGTATCAATGCCGTCTGCATCTTCGATCCTTCCTTTGGCGTTGAGATACGAGATCTCTAGTAGCACGATGTCGGAGATGATGAGATCAAACCGCTTGGAATGTGTGATCAAGCCCCGCGCCTTCGCGCCCAGTCGAGGATCGCCCGCAATGCTCCAAAGGACGGCATGGGTGTCGAGGCAGGCTTTCACAGGCTAGGCTTCCATTCGTTTTCCGGCAATGTGGGCTCGTCGAGCCGGTCGTCCGCAAAGCGGATTCGCTCTTTGCGGGATCCCAGGATCGATTCGCCATTACTGGCGACAGCCGTTAGGCGCAGGTCCCCCTCGCGGGTGGAAATGATGACCTCCTCACCAGCCAGAGCCGCTTGGCGAACTTTGGGAAATTCGCGCAACAAGGTGCTGACATTGGTTTTCATGCGTTAAAGTTGTCATATAATTTGTCAAATGTCGAGGACGAGGTTTGAAAATTAACTGTTCAGCCCCCTGAATTGAATGAGCCCCTACGAAAAACTCTGCGCGTCCATGTCGAAGACGACGGTGACATCTTCGGGCAATGAGGTTTTGGCCAGCACGGCTTGGACATGGCGGGTGAGCGGCCTTGCCTGACGCGAGCGCAGGGTGATTTGAAATCGGTACTGACCGTGTGCGCGCACCAGCGGTGATGGCAGGACTTCGCCAAGCGTGATGCCTGACGGTAAATCTTCCTTGAGACGCAGGTGCAGGGTTTGCAGCGTGAATTCTGCGCGGCGTTCGTGATTTGATCTCGCTGTGAGTACGGCGCAATGGCCGAAGGGCGGGAATCCGAACTGCCGGCGGAACTCCATTTCCTGTTCGGAAAATCCATCGAAGTCGTGACGCCGCGCAAATTGGATCGATGGCGAGTGCGGCGTGAAGGTTTGCACGATCACTTCGCCTTCGAGGTCGCCGCGCCCGGCGCGTCCCGCGACTTGCGTGATGAGTTGAAAGGTCCGCTCGCCCGCGCGGAAGTCGGGAATGTGCAGGCCGAGGTCGGCGTTGAGAATGCCAACGAGCGTGACATTCGGGAAATGCAGGCCTTTGGCGATCATCTGCGTGCCGATGAGCACATCGATCTTGTGCGACTTGAAGGCATTGAGCGTGTCGCGCAGCGCGTGTTTGCGTCGCATCGCGTCGGCATCGATGCGTGCGATTTTTGCCGCAGGCAAAACTTTGGCGAGCACCTCCTCGACCTTCTGCGTGCCGTAGCCTTGCAGGATGATCGCCGGGTCTTTGCACTCCGGGCATTTGCGCGGGACGATCGCCTGATGCCCGCACACATGGCACACGAGGCGCTCGTCGCTGCGGTGATAGGTGAGAGCGACCGCGCAGTGCGGGCATTGGCAGACATGGCCGCAGTGCGGGCATTGCAAGGAACGCGCGAAGCCGCGGCGGTTGAGAAACAAAATCGACTGCTCGCCTTTTTCCAATCGCTGCTCGAGCGCACTGCGCAGTTTGTCCGAAAGCATCGCAGGTCCGCCCTTGCGCTTGGCGGCCTCGAGCCGCATGTCGACGACACGCACCATTGGCATCGATTGCCCATCAGCGCGTTGATCAAGCCGCACGACCTGATATTTTTTCAACTGCGTGTTGTGCCACGATTCAAGCGAGGGCGTTGCCGAGCCAAGCACGATCGAGCATTTTTCAAATGACGCGCGTAGCACCGCGACATCGCGTCCGTGATAGCGCGGCACGCTTTCCTGCTTGTAAGTGTTTTCGTGTTCTTCATCGACGAGGATCAGGCCGAGATCCGGCAGCGGCGCAAACACCGCCGAACGCGCGCCGATGACGATGCGCGCCTCGCCCTTGCGAATGCGATGCCATTCGTCGAAGCGCTCGCCCTGCGAAAGATGCGAATGCAAAACTGCAACCTTGTCCTGCATCGCCGCGAAGCGTGATTTGAATCGCCGCACGGTTTGCGGGGTCAGCGAAATTTCCGGCACCAGAACCAACACGGTTTTGCCGCGATCCAACACCGCTTGCGCGGCTTGCAGGTAAACTTCGGTTTTTCCCGAGCCGGTGACGCCAAGCAAAAGGATCGGCGCCGGCGTCTCTGTTTCGAGGCTTTGCACGATCGCTTCCAATGCCGCTTGCTGACCTTCGTTGAGTTGCAAGGGCGACGAACCCACGACTTCGTCGAGGCCCTCGGCTTCGGGATCGCGACGCACCTCTTCGGTCTCGATGCGCACGAGGCCGGATTTTTCCAAGGCCTTCAATGCGGCATTCGCACCCTCGCCGAGCTCGGTCACCGCCATGCGGTTTTCCGGCGCGTGATTCAAAATGCTAAGGATCACGTGCTGCCGCGGCGCGCGGCGCGAGAGTTTTTCCATCGCCTCGGCATCGGGTTGCTTTGCGAGCACCGCGACCCTGCGGGTCTTGGCGGAATTTTCCTCCGACCTCACCGCCTCGGGCAACAGCGAGCGAATCACCGTCTCGATGCCACAGCCATAATACCCCGCAATCCACTCGCCCATGCGCAACAAAGCGGGCGTGACCAAGGGCTCGGGGTCGATCAGGGCCTCGACCTCACGCAGGCCGAAGTCCTCCTGTGCCGGCTCGACCACCGCCAGCACCGTGCCCGTGGCATGCTTGCGCCGCAAAGGCACCCGCACCCGACACCCCGCACGCACGGACATCCCGGCCGGCACAGCGTAGTCAAACACCAGCTCCGAGGGGCCATCGATCAGCACGCGGACATTCACCGCCCCACCATGCCCGACCCGCCATGCCCGGCCAAGACGCAATTCTCAAGGCCTATGAAATTAAATGTTCAAATGAACAACTTTTTTCTTGCGGTGCCAAAATCCCTGTGCTCCAGTGAATACGAATCCCAATTCATGAGATTATGAAAACAATGACACAACAAATGACCCAGAATGAAACCCGCCCGGTCGCCAGCAACATGAGCGTCGTCAGTAACGGCCGCAGCACCGGAAACCGCCGCTCCACCGCCAATCCGGAGGCTCCCGCCACGGAGGATGCCGACCCGCGCGGCACGGAGTTCCCAGCCGACTACACGATCTACAAACCGAACCCGCGCACGACCGGCGGCGTGGTCCGCTTCAGCCTCAACCGCAACAAAGCGGCGCTGTTTGTCGATGCCGCCAATCAATCGGGCGAGAAACAATTCGACTGGGAAAACAAGATCACCATGAAGTGGAACCTCAGCGACATCGGCCAAGTTCTCGCCACCCTGCAAGGCGGCCTCACGCAGGCGAAACTTTTCCATCAGTCGGAAAAAGCCAACAGCACCTTCGAGCTGACCGTCCGCGACGATCCCGGCCGCGCGCCCTATCTGCTCGGCATGTCGCGCCAAATCGCTGCCGACAAATCCGTGCGCAAAGTCGCCATCCCCCTCACCCACGGCGAAGCCGCCGTCCTCGAAGCCACCCTTCGCACCGCCGTATCAAGACTCATCGGCTGGTGAGTTCTGAGATTATAAAAATCCGTTGGTTCGCAATCGGCGAGCCTCGACGAAATATTCGAGGCTCGCTCCTTTCTCTCGGGGTAACGCCGACTTTTTCAGAAAGATCCTTCAACCGCGAATCAACGCGAATGGACTCGAATATAAGAAAGATCGTGGATCGCAAAAAGGCAGGGACCTTTGTCCTCAAAGGTCCGCGCGAATAAGCTGCCGCTTCTTCAAAAGGGGAGCGCCAGCGTCTCGCTGGCCGTGTCACGCATCTTGCGGGACACCTCTTCAATCGTGGCTGCGCTTTCCAAGCGCCATGCCCATAAAGAAAATCCAAAATCGTAAAATCTAAATTCGAAACGGGTAAGGTTTCAAGGTTCAAGTCTTCAGTTTCAAGAGAAGACAGAAGACTTCGAGATAGAAGAAGCTAGATCAGAAGCTGCTTCCTCCAAAGAGTACGACAAGAGTGTCGTACCTCCTCAGCGCGAAGCGCCTTTTCATCTCCGACCTACGATCAATAATAAACGTTCCCCCTCTTCTCTCCCATTCGTGTTCCTTCGCGTCCATTCGCGGTTCAAAATCTTCATTTTCTCCTACTGCATTGGTTCAACGTTAGATCTTCAACGCGCCTTCCCCCAGCTCCCTTTCCAAGAACTTCGCGGTAAGTGATTTCTTTGATTTGGCGACTTGTTCGGGTGGGCCCAGGCCCGGTTGGCCTCAAAAGGCAAAAATGACAGGCCGAATGGCGATATTTTTCTTGTCGAGGTCGCATCACGCGGATTTTCTCTCACTTATGGCATCGGTAAGTATAATCACGTGTCAGTAAGTCCGTGATCCTGATTCCCGCCCTTTCCATTCACGATTGATTTTTATCTCATGCGAGCCATTCAACTACACACCAGAAAGACGATCGGGGCTATCGCCACCGGGATCTTTTCGTCATGCGCGCCGCTTGTGGTGGCGATATCTCTCACTCCGTCCACTGCACTCGCAGAAAAGGAAGACGACATGCGCTCTGTCGAGGCAGAAGGTGAGGCGCCGGGAGATGCACCCAATGCCCGAGCGGAAGCGTTGACAGCCGCCTTGCGCGAGGCTGTTCGCGTTGGAGTCGGTGTAAATGTGGTAGACCAATCTCAGGTTAGGGATTTTCAACTCGATTTTGATCGGGTTTTTACCGCTTCGATGGGCTATGTCCGCAACTACAAGATTGTTTCAAGCGCACTGGATGCGGACGGAATATACCGGGTGAAGATCAAGGCGGATGTGGCCGCGGGAACTCCCGAAGGCAATGACATCATGATTCTCAAAATGCTTGCGCGGTCACGCCAATCACCGCGCCTGATGATTGAGCTGGACGAAAAAATCAACGGCCAAAGTGGAGCGACAACAGGCACCGAGTGGTTCGCGCGGGTTGCGAAGGAACTTGGCATTCCGATTGTATCCGGCACGCCTCAAGGCGGCGACATGGCATCCAAGAGAGCGGCCATTTTGAAGAGGGGAACGGAGGCCGAGCTGAGGTCGGCAGATCTTGTTTCATCCTATGATTATATCCTGAAAGGAACGATCACCGCCAATTCGGCGGAGCCGAAAGAAATCTACGGCACCATGCGGCGCATGTGCTCAGTGGACATCGGGGTGCAGATCATCGACCCCATTTCCCGCAATGTGGTTGTCAGCGATACGCTTGAGGCCCGTAGATTTGCGCTGGAAGAAGCGCTAAGCCCGGAGGTCGCTTGTCGTGAGGCAATTCGTCGTTCGCTTGAGGAACCACCGGATGAAGGCACAAGCAAACCCGGCATGCGGGCGATTCGAATGCTCTTCACGCACTGGATCGCCGAGATGGATCTGGGATCGATTTTCAAGGTTGAGTTCACTGGGCTGGATCTCGATGCCGCCGAGGAATTGCGAAATACGCTATCCGGCCGCGACAAGGTTGGGGCTGTCTGGGTTCGGAGCATCGATCCTGCCGGCGTCTCAGTGGTCGATGTCGAATCACGACTCGATGGCCTCACACTGGCCAAATCGATTGCTGATGCCACGGGCAAGAAATACCAGCTTGATCGCTCGGACAACCGCTACCTCTCCATGCGGCCGAAGGCCGTGTCTGCGACTGCGGACAAAACCTCCGCGCCAGTCGCCGAGAGCGGAAAATCTACGGATAAGGCTGAGGGAAAAACTGAAAGCAAATTCCCGATTCTGCCCGTCTCAGGCGGTGCGGTACTGCTCGCTGCACTCTCGTTTACCATTCGCAAACTACTGACCAAGAACAACGCATGAAAAAAACAAGCATCAGCACACTGCCAGCAATCGCCCTTGCCATAGGGGCCGTTTTACCGACCACACTTTTTGGCGTCGAGCGCCCGGAGATCGTGGCTGCATCACCAAGCCTTCCCGCCATTTGGCAAAAGGTCAGCACTCGCGATCGCATGAATTTGGTCCGTGCAGCTGAACTGGATGCCATTCGCCTTCTCACGGAGCGCATCAATGGCGTGCAAATCGATAGCACAACCACCGTCAAAGATCTGAGCGAGTCCGATGACCGTGTCAGCGCCGAAGTTAGCTCCTATATCAGCGGAGTCAAAACCGGCGACCGCCCGCGCTTTCTTGAGGACGGCCGCGTTGAGGTTGTAAAAAAAGTGGATCTCGAACAGGTCATCGCCAAGATCGAAGAAACTTACTCGCGGCGTGAAGGCGGGCCTCTAAAGTCCGCCTCCAAAACCTCGACAGACGAGCGTGAGGTAACTTTTGACATTCTCGGCTCTGCCGCCATCAAGGGCTCGGAAGGTCACAAGCGAATCCTCGCCAAGCGAGCCGCTGAGGTCGATGCCGCACGCCGCCTCGCCGAACGCATGGGAGCCCTCAAGATCGATTCGAGCACCACGGTTGCCAATCTTGTTACTGAAGATGACACCATTAAGGCGGCCATTACCCGGGTCGTCGAGAATGCAGAGACCATCAAGATCCGCTTCATCGCCGACGGCAGCTCTGAGGTGACTCTCAGGGTCAAGCTTGACCCCTTGGTTCGCGTCATCGCCCGTAAGTTCAAGGGCAAAGAAGTCACGCTCCTATCCGACGAAACCAAGCAGGTTGTTCTCGAGGAAACCGGAGTCGGCGTGGCACCGGAGGATCTAGGGGTACAAGTCGATGTCACGATCGAAAGCGTCGTTGAGCAAACCCTGTCTGAAAAAGGAGACAAGCCATGATTCACGATACCAAAATGTTAAAAATCGCGTCTCTTCTATTGAAAGGTGGATTGGCCTTGGGGCTGGTGCTGGGCGCGACTTCCTGTTCCACCAACCCGTTCGACGAGGGTTATCAGGCTGTAAGCGGCTTGCCGCCTAGAAAGGTCAAAAATCCTAGCCCAAGAATCATCGAAGTGCCGGCTCATGAACATGAGAAAGCCGTGCGCGAACAGATCAGCCAAGGTGCGTTCCTGATCGGCTACTCGGAAAAGAGAAGCCAGGAAAGCATCAGCGTGGAACAAGCCCGCCTCTTCGCCATCAAGAAGAACGCGGATGTGGCGGTTTTTTCCAAGGAGTTCACGGGTAATTCGACACAATATCAGGCCGTTCCTTTGAAATCGGAGAAGATCGAGAATCAAAAGAACACCAAACATACGAACTCGAGCACCCGAACCAGCATCGGGTATCGCGAATACCAACTGCCGGTCTGGCTGCATCGGGTAAGCCTGCTGCGCTTTCCTGACAATTACATGCCTCCACCACCACCAACGCCGACGGTCAAGGCTCCGCCCAAAAAGGCTCCTGTCAAAAAAGCCGTAGCCAAGCCGAAGGAAGAACCTGTGATCTACGAAACCATCAAAACCATCGAAACCACCAAGGAGTTCAAACCAAAAATTTCGGGTGATCCGTGACACGGATCGCCGACTGAAAAACAACAAAGTAACAAATACACCCAACCAAAATACAAAATGAAAAAATTGTTCACATCCATGAAATTCCAACTCGCGGCAGTTAGCACGCTACTGCTCGCATCTTGCGCCCAGACGATCGATCCAAGGTATGCGATGACCGCAGACGAAATGAAAACCATGAAAGATGCTCAAGTCTCACATACCGCAGATGGGGCAATGAAGGGCGCTGCGATAGGTGCAGCTGGTGGGGCACTCGCGGCCCTTGTTGCGGGCGGTGATCGTGATGCAATCATCAAAGGCGCTGCTGTTGGAGCGGTCGTTGGTGGAACTGCGGGAGGAGTTCAAGGATACAAAGAAGGTGACGCAAAAGGCAAAGCCAAGGTCACAGATAAGAGACAAAGACAGGCAATCGAAGCTGACATTCAAAGAAAAACAGCAAGCCTTAACAGCGCAATCAATGTTGTGAACACACAAATCAAACGGTTGAAAGAAGCTCAAGCGGCAGGCGTAAGCCCGGCAGCAATACAAGCTGAGGCCAAAAAGCTAAATGATAGTTTGACCAAGGTTATTCAGGCCAATGGGCAAGAACCTATCGAAAAAGGTCTAAAAGGAAGTCCTGCGCATTTGGCAGCAATCAAGAAAACCATTGCGGCACAAAAACAAGTCCAGTCCATGACGAATAATAACAAGCAGCAGGAGGTTTAAAAATGCGATTTGCAAGATTACTATTACCTGTAGCCGCCACATTTGGCCTTTCGAATTGTGTCGCATACATGGAACACAAGGCGAGAACTGAAGGCTTGACTGGCGATCCAACGCAAGGCGGCTATTTCGGCTTTAGCGAAGAACTCTCTAATCAGAGAATTGCAGGAATGGACAATGAGCGTAAAGCTGCTGCCGGCACACTTGCTTCCAAGCAATCTCAGAGAGCCAGCTTAAAACAACAAGTTGCTGCGGCTGAGGCTAGAAGGAATGCCGCCGTAACAGCTGAAGCTAAAGCCCAAGCCGAGAGGGATCTCAAACGACTGAGGCGTCAACTTTTGATCGCCGAGTCAGCAAGTTGATATCTAACAACAGTATGAAAGGCGGCTCCGGTTCGGGGCCGCCTTTCTAATATACAAATTATATTAAGAATCCAATGAAGATAATCATTTTCGCTCTCATCTATCTTTTAACATATGTGACTGTGTATGCTTCACCTTATGATGATCTCGCCACGAAAATAGCAGGGGCTTCGGAAATCAAGCCGTTGAGAATCCGCATAATTGGAATTACTGGCAAAGGTCCCGGCTCAGCAAAATGGTCAGGCGGCCTCGGGCAAGTAACTGCAAAATTGAAGGAGGCATTGGATAAAAACAAAGATTTATCCGTAACAGACCAAGAAAATTTGAAAGTCATGGAAGAAGAGGCCGCGATGAGCGGCAAAAATGTCAAACTTCAGGATGCGGATTATTCTTTAGAAATTTTTGCAAGACAACTCGAGAGAGAGTTGGCTCTTGAAGTGAGAATGGTAAAATTCAAGGATGGAACTGATGAAACATTCACATTGTCAGTGGATCCAAAATCGATCGGCATCGACATCGAAGCGGATTTGCCACCTGCTGATGCAGCAATTAAAATATGCAATTCCAACATGTTCAAAATTGCCCGCAATATGCTACAGAGAGAAAAAATGAATTTAGCTTTGAATGATTTAAACAATGAGGCTGAAGATCTGGAATTTGCTGAATCAGTTAAGGAAAGAATTGGTGTCATCGAAAAGGAAATATCAAATTGGAGCAAAGAAGTCTCAAAGGAAATATCAGAACTAGTAGAATTAGATGAAGATATTGTAGCAGAAGCTCTTCAGGACAGAATTGATGTGCTTCGAGTGGAAGGCAAACTTCAAGAAATAGACACCAAATCGCAGCAAAAATTGATTAAATCGCTTGAGCTCCTTTGGAAACGAGCGAAAGAAACGGGATTGGAACCCAACCAATTATCGATTGAAAAAGAGTGTAAAGTTTTTATAGATAGTGGTGCTAATCAGTAAATGACAGATTCACAGCCATTAGAAATCAAGAAAAGCTTCCAATGTTCAATTGGAAAATGCTAGTTTGTTCTAGTTGGAGTAGCTTTCAGCCAGTCATTCTCACCCTCCCCCCAACCCCCAACTCCTTCTCCAAAAACTTCGCCGTAAGGGATTTCTTCGATTTGGCGACTTGTTCGGGTGTGCCTTCGGCGATGATTTGGCCACCGTTCGCGCCGGCTTCGGGGCCGAGGTCGATGATCCAGTCGGCTTCGGCGGCGACGGCCATGTGGTGTTCGATGACGGCGACCGTGTGGCCCTCGTCGACGAGACGGTGGAGGACATCGATGAGGCGGGTGATGTCTTCGAGGTGAAGGCCGACGGTGGGTTCTTCGATGAGGTAAAGGTTGTGTGCGGCGTGGCGCGGGCGGTTCATTTGCGCCTTGATGCCGCGGCCTTTGATGAGTTCGGAGACGAGCTTGATGCGTTGGGCTTCGCCGCCGGAAAGCGTCGG
>JAGWXY010000134.1 GCA_018969605.1 Verrucomicrobiota bacterium
ATAAATTGTGTCACAGCACCACTGGCTGGTGTTTTATTTGACAAGCTCACTCCTGTATCGCGTCGATCCGTGAAAAAGCACGCGATCAGTGAGACGCGTGGTGGATGGCGATGAGCTTTACCAAGAGGTCTTCGATGAATTCGAGCGGGATCTGGTTGGGCCCGTCGGAAACGGCATTGGCGGGATCCGAGTGCACTTCCATGAAAAGCCCGTCGATGCCGGTGGCCACCGCTGCGCGCGCGAGTACTGGCGCAAGCTCGCCATCGCCGCCGGTTGTGCCGCCAAGCCCGCCGGGCCGCTGCACCGAGTGCGTCGCATCGAAGATCACTGGCAGACCTTCCTTGCGCATCCAATAAAGCGAGCGCATGTCGGCCACGAGATTGTTGTAACCGAAGGTCGTGCCGCGTTCGGTGATTAGGAAATGGCTGCAGCCAAAGGCGCGCATTTTGTCGGCGATGTTCACCGTGTCCCACGGCGCAAGGAACTGACCTTTCTTCACATTGACCGCGCGGCCGGTTTTCGCGGCAGCTTCGAGCAGGTCGGTTTGGCGGCACAAAAATGCGGGAATTTGCAGCAAGTCGACAAACTCCGCAGCGATGTCGGCCTGCTCGGCGGTGTGGATGTCGGTCGTGACCGGCACGCCGAGTTGCTTGCCAATTTCTCCAAGGATGCGGCAGCCCTCACGCGGGCCGGGTCCGCGAAATGAGCTGATCGATGTGCGGTTGGCTTTGTCGAAGGACGCTTTGAAAATGAAATGGATGCCGGTGCGGTCGGCGATGTCCTTGAGCGAGCGCGCCATGTCCCATGCGAAGGACTCCGACTCGAGCGAGCAGGGGCCGAGGATGAAGAAGGGGACGGGTCCGCCGACCGGAACATGGCCGATGTTGAATGGTTCGAATGTCATGATGCGTTGGAGTTCAGTGTTTGGCGGCGGCTTGTGCGGATTGGAACAAGGGGCGCAAATTTTGCAGCGCCATGGTGAGAAGCTTGGTTTCGGTTTCCGTCAGATTGCCGCGGGTTTTGCTGGAAAGCATTTCGAGCGAGTCGATCACCGATTGAGCGGCGCGGAGGTTCACCGCTTTTTCACCTGTTTGCGGGTGGGGGATTTGGCCGAGAAAAAGCCCGGCGTTTTGTGCCTGGAAAAGGACAAATTCGTTGAAGCGTGGATCTGCCTCGGCGTTTTCTGGCATGGCTGGAGTTTACAGCCGGATTCCGGCGGCGGAAAGCGCAAAGCGGTGCGGGAAAAGATGGCGGCACTCGGTGATGCATGCCAGTCTGCGCGCGATTCGCAGTTGATTCCGTGCAAACGAGCCCCCCCAACGCCACTAAGCGGGCAATCGCCCTCTTCGACCTCGACGGCACCCTGATCCCGTGGGATTGCCAGTTGCTGTTCCGTCATTTTGTCGTGCGCCGCGAGCCATGGCGCGCGCTGCTCTTGCCGGTGTTTTTGATTTTTACGCCCTTCGCCGCGATCCTTGGCACCGAATGCATGAAGCGGATCTTCCTCAGTTACCTGTGGCGCATCGATGCGCGCGAACTCGCTGCGTACGCCCGCGAATTCGCGCAGTCGCTCATGCCGGCGATTTATCCGCAACTGCGCGAACGCATCGACGCGCACCGCAGAGCGGGCGACCTGCTCATCCTTTCCTCCGCCAGCCCGGAGTTCTATGTGCGTGAAATTGGCGCGCTGCTCGGCTTCGACATTTCGCTCGGCACGGTGGTCGCGCCCGGCACGCTTTTTCCGGATTTGGAAAATCACAAGGGCGCGGCGAAGGTCACAAGGCTCAAGCAAGTACTAGATTCATCGTACTTGATCGATGGCCGCCTGCCTGGCTCTTGCGGCTACACCGATAGCCGCGCCGATCTGCCGATGCTTGCCATTTGCGAGCGCGTCTTGGTGGTGAATCCCGACGCGCGCCTGAGTGCCATGGCGTTGGAAAACCAATGGGAAATCATGCGTCCGACAAGACCATGGAGGTCGCCGCTCGATCGCGCGTTGCGTTTGCTTGCGCTGCTTTTCGGTATCGGCAGCGACCCAGCAGGAATCAACGCAGCTCGACCTTGAAAAAATCGCGCATCACCGCGCGGTAGACATCGCGCTTGAATTCCGGCAGCCAATCGAGATCGAACTCCTGTGGCAGGATCCAGCGGTACGCGCGGAACTCGCGCGGCTTTTGATCCACATTCACTGGCGGCGCGCCGGCTTTGAGGCGGCACAGGAAATAAGTCTGCTCCTGGCCATGGCTGCCGTGTTTGCGGACCTTTTTTTCGCGAATGTCCTCAGGGTACAAGTAGCGGTAGCCCTTGCGCATGGCGGTCACTTCATAGTGCTCGGCCTCGAGCCCGACCTCTTCGCGCACCTCACGAAACAGCGCCTGCTCCAGGCTCTCGCCGGGGTCGACCCCGCCTTGAGGAAATTGCCATGCGCCCGGTACATTCACGCGCTCGCAGATCAACAGGCTGCCCGATGGATCCACCACCAGCGCAGCCACATTGGACCGATACTGAACCATGGGGAATATTTGAGCCCGACAGCGGGAGCTGACAATCTTTAACTTTTCCGAAGCTTTGGCCCTCATGCTGGTCATCACCATGGAGACATGCCATGCTCCGGATATGTTCAAATTAAACAGCAAACTTTTTGGCATCATGGTCGTGTGGCTGGCATTCGGCCATGCGCTGCACGCGCAGGAAACACCGACCGCGCCAGAAAAACCCAGCGACTCGGCGGGCGCCAACCGTT
>JAGWXY010000046.1 GCA_018969605.1 Verrucomicrobiota bacterium
TGCAATGGTAAATCGCCGGCTTTTCCGCCGAATCCTTCCACGGCGCCAACCATCGCTTGCTGCTCATGCTGCACCAATAACGACGGCGATTCCATACGTCAAGGGAAATCTCTACAATTTGTCTGGGAAATTGTAGATAGTAGAAATTAAGCGAATTGTATTCCTAGCGAATTGTATTCCTCACCGAACCGATGCCCGGCGCAAGCGATCCATGATCGCCACACCAAGGCCAGTCTCGCTCACCGGCTCGGCCACGATCGCATCAAGCCCGGCCTCATCGAGACTGCGCATGACGTAAAACAATCGAATCGCCGCCTCGGCGAGCTTGCCGCTGCCGGGGCTCAACGCCTCGACACACTCCCACGGGTGCATGGTCACATAGCGACCATCATCCTCACCACGATAACTCATCAGCCCATATCGCTTGCCAGGCTCGGGATGAAAATCACTCGGATCGGAAAGCAAAATCATCGGCGTGTGCGGCGCGTAGTGACTTGGCAACTGACCCGGCGCATGCGGCGCATCACCCGGTTTCTCCTTGAGCTTCTCGACCTTGCCGAACGCCTGCAGCTGTTCCTTGGTCACCGGACCTGCGCGATGCAATCTCAACACCGGCTTTTTACCTTCGCGCGGCTCGATCGAAATAATCGTGCTTTCAAGGCCTTCGGTGCAGGCGCCACCATCGACGATTAAAGGAATCCTTTCCCCCAATTCCTTCATCACCGCCGATGCGGAGGTCGGCGAAATCCTGCCAAAACGATTCGCGCTCGGTGCGGCGATCGGCTGACCCAGTTCTTTGTTGATCGCACGAAAAACCGGATGCGCGCTCTGACGCACCGCTACGGTTGGCAGTCCGCTTGTCACGAGATCCGGCACATCTGGGTGCTTTGGCAAAATCAAAGTCAGCGGACCCGGCCAAAACGCTTCGGTGAGACAATTGACATCTTCGGCAATTTCATCCGGCACCACCGCCACGCGTTTCAAATCACCACGCGAAGCAATGTGCACGATCAGCGGATCAAATGAAGGCCGCTCTTTTGCTGCAAACACCTTTGCCACCGCATCGGCGTTGAAGGCATCCGCCGCCAAACCATACACGGTCTCGGTCGGCAAGGCCACGATCTCACCCGCACGCAACAACGAAGATGCCTCGCGGACAGCATCCTTCATGTCATCGTCGGTGGCCTGGATGATGCGCGTTTCGGACATGGCGGGGTCTTGCCACAGACCCCGGCGAATTGCGAACACCTATTTTGGGTTTCCCTCGCGATCGCTCATCGCTAGTTTTGATCCATGAACGATATAAAACCGACGCCGAAAAACATCGTGCTGGTCGGCTTCATGGGCAGCGGCAAAACAACCGTCGGCCGTGAACTCCACCAACGCCTCGGTTACCCGCTGGTAGACATGGATCAAGTGATTGAGGAACGCGCCGGCAAGTCGATCCCCGCGATCTTCGAGGAGTCGGGCGAAGCAGGTTTTCGCGAAATGGAAACTTCCTTGCTGAGGGAAATCACCAACCACGCAGGCAGCGAGCGACGCATCATTTCCACCGGCGGCGGCATCGTCGGCAGCGAGGAAAACCGCGCGCTGCTCAAACAACTCGGTTATGTTGTGTGGCTCAGCGCGCCGATCAAAGTGATCCTCGAACGCACCGGCAAAAACCGCAACCGCCCGCTCCTCCACACCGAAGACCCGGCCGCAAAAATCCAGCTCCTGATGGACCAACGCACCCCACTTTACGAGGAGGTCGCCCACCTGAAACTCGACACCTCGGGCCTCGATTTCAGCGAGCTCGCCACCGGCATTCTCGAGTGTGCCCGATACTTTTTCACCAGCCGCGCATGACCTCTCCCGAGGCACAGGTGAAACATTGGGCCGCCGATGCGGGCTTCGACGACTGCCGCTTCGCGAAAGCCGGCACCGCAAGCCATGCGCAGGAATTTCTCGATTGGATCGGGCACGGCAAACACGGCGAGATGGCCTGGCTCGAGCGCAACCCGCATCGTCGCTGCGACCCGCGCGAGGTCCTGCCCGGATGCCGCACGGTGATCTGCCTCGCCCTCAATTATTTCCCCGGCGACAGCCCCTTTCCCGAAAACCATTCCGGCGGCTACCGCATCGCCCGCTACGCATGGAACAACGATTACCACGACCTGATCGAAAAAAAACTCAGGGAGCTTGATCAAAAATTACAAACCCTCGGCGGCACGCAAAAATTCTATGTCGATACCGGCCCGGTCCTCGAACGCGATTTCGCCAGCGATGCCGGACTCGGCTGGAATGGCAAATCGACGATGCAAATCCACCGCCGACTCGGCACCTGGTTTTTCCTCGCCGACATTCTCACCACCCTCGATCTCACACCCGACGCGCCGATCCGCGACCACTGCGGATCGTGCACCCGCTGCATGACTGCTTGCCCGACCCAAGCGATCACCGCCCCGCGCCAACTCGATGCCCGCCGCTGCGTTTCATACCTGACCATCGAACACAAAGGCCCGATACCCCACGAGTTTCGCCGCGCCATCGGCAACCGCATCTATGGCTGCGACGACTGCCTGCAAGCCTGCCCATGGAACCGCTTCGCCAGCACCTCCCGCGAAGCGAGCTTTCACGCCCGAGAGTCGGTCTTCTCGATGGAAATGCGCGATTTCCTTAGCCTCACCGACGAGTCATTCCGCGCGCTCTTCGCCAAATCCCCTATCAAGCGTATCAAACGCCCGGCCTTCCTCCGCAATGTCTGCGTCGCCCTCGGCAACACCGGCACCGCCGATGACCTCCCTGCGCTCAGGCAAGCCGCCCTAGACCCTCAACCACTAGTCGCCGAACACGCACATTGGGCCATCAGCGAGATCGAAAGCCGTGAAACATGCATGCATTCAGACTCCGAAACCCGAGTTTGAGCTTGCAAGCCCGGCACGGAGGGCTTAGAAATCGCCCCCACAGCTTCTGACGAAAGAAAGGAGTGGGTCTCGTACCCACTCTTTTGCGTCTACGGACATCAGAAGCAGCGATCGCACACAACGCCCGCCATGACCAACGATATCGTCGCCCTCATCGAATACTACGAAAAGGAAAAAGGCATCGACCGCGACAAGGTCGTCGCCGCCTTGGAATTTGCATTCATCTCCGCCTACCGGAAAATGGTTCCCGGTGCCGACGCGATCGAAAACATCCGCGCCGATGTGAACACCCGCAAAGGCGAAACCCGCATCTTCGCCTCACTCACGGTTGTGGCCGATGACGATTATGCGGACAAATTTAATGAAGTCCCCCTCTCCACCGCTCTCAAGAAAAACCCCTCGGCCGCCATCGGCGAACAGGTGGAATTCAACATCACCCCCAAAGACTTCGGCCGCATCGCCGTCCAAACCGCGAAGCAAACGATGATGCAACGCCTCCGCCAGGCGGAGAAGGAAATGATTTACGAGGAGTTCAAGGATCGCGCCGGCGACATTGTTTCAGGCACCGTCCGCCGCTTCGAACGCAACGATGTGATGATCGACCTCGGCAAGTTCGAAGGCATCATGCCCAACCGCGAACGCGTCCAAGGCGAAGATTACAACATCGGCGACCGCATCCGTTGTTATGTGCTTGCCGTCGAAAACGAAGGCCGCGGCCCGGAAATCATCCTCTCGCGCAGCCACCCGAATTTCGTCCGCCGCCTGTTCGAGGCAGAGGTCAACGAAATCTCCGACCGCACCGTCGAAATCCGCGGTATCGCCCGCGAAGCCGGCTTCCGCACCAAGGTCGCCGTCTGGAGCAGCGATCCGAAGGTCGACCCCGTCGGCGCTTGCGTCGGCATGCGCGGAGCCCGCGTCAAAAACATCGTCCGCGAACTCAACAACGAAAAAGTCGACATCATCCGCTGGAGCGAAGACCCGAAAGAGTTCGTCCGCGAAGCACTCAAGCCGGCCGAACTCCGCTCGATCAGCGTCGATGAGGAAAACAAGATCGTCCATGTCACCGTCGACGAAATCGACCTCAGCAAGGCCATCGGCCGCAAAGGCCAAAACGCGCGTCTATCGTCACGCCTCATGGGCTGGGATGTGCAGGTCCGCCGCGACGAATCAAAGGAGGAACAATTCAAGGAAAAGATCGGCGGCGCCGCCCACACACTCGCCGAACAACTCGAGATCACCGAGGAACTCGCCAACAAGCTCACGCTCGCCGGCGGATTCAACCCGGAAATGATTGTCGACATGCCCTCCGAATACATCGCATCAGCCCTCGAAATCACTCCCGAGGCCGCCGACGCTATCCTATCTCGCGCCCAATCCCTCGTCTCCGGCGGAGTAGCAGTCACCAGCAACGACTGAACCCCGCCCGCCCCACACACCACTGCTAGAAAAGCCGGATGCCCAAAAAAAGCGACAGCTCACCACCCGAACAGGACAAGGTGCTCGACCTCCTCGAGACCACCAAAAAACCTTCACGCCGTGAGCGCCAACGCCAGGAAGCGGAAGCCAAAGCCCCGGCACCAAGCAAGCTCGATCAAGCCAAGCGCAACGCCCTCGACCTTTTCGCCGAGGAAGCCAAACCAAAAGTGCGCAAAGCCACCGCCAAGCCTAAAGCTGTCCTCGGATCGATTTCCAAGGTTCTCGAAAAAGAGGACCCGTCGATGGTCAAAATCCCGGCTCCCGCAGTTGAAGCCGCACCTGTCTCAAAAACTTCCGCCGATGCTGAATCCGGCGACCCAAGCAACTCCGGTGATTCAAAGCTGATCATCATCAAGCCGCCGATCCTTGTTCCCGAACTCGCTTCACGCCTAGGCCTGAAGCCGTTCAACATCATGGCCGACCTGATCAAGCTCGGCGTTTTCCCCGCCCCCAACCAGCCGATCGAACCGGAGACCGCAGCGAAAATTTGCGAGATCCACGGCTTCACCTTCGAACGCGAAAAACGCGACAAGGAAAAAGGTTTCCACAAGGTCGAGGAAGTCATCACCGAACCCGAAGCCCCCGCCGAGGAACCGGAAGACCAACTCAAGCCGCGCCCGCCGATCGTCACAATCATGGGCCATGTCGACCACGGCAAAACCTCGATCCTCGACTACTTCCGCAAAACAAAAATCACGGCCGGCGAAGCAGGTGGCATCACCCAGCACATCGGTGCCTATCAGGTGATCCACAACGATCAGGAAATCACCTTCCTCGACACACCGGGCCACGCGATTTTCTCCGACATGCGCGCACGCGGCGCCGACATCACCGACATCGTCGTGCTCGTGGTCGCCGCCAACGATGGCATCATGCCACAAACGCTCGAAGCGATCGAGCACGCGAAAAAGGCCAAGAAAACAATCATCGTCGCGATCAACAAATGCGACCTCCCATCGGCGAATGTCGAACGCGTGAAATCCCAACTCGCCGAACACGGCCTGCAAACGACCGACTTCGGCGGCGACACGGAATTCGCCGCAGTCTCCGCACTCAACGGCCAAGGCATGGGCGACCTGCTCGACCTGATCTGCCTCCAAGCGGAAGTTCTCGAACTCAAAGCCAACCCAAAATCCACCGCCCGCGCTGCCGTGATCGAAGCCCGCGTGGTCCCCGGCCGCGGCACCACCGCCACAGTCATCGTGGAATCCGGCACGCTCAAAGTCGGCACCCCCTTCATCTGCGGCCCCTACGCCGGCAAGGTCCGCTCGCTCATCAACGACCGCGGCACCAGCGTAAAGTCCGCCCACCCGGGCATGCCGGTCGAAGTAATCGGCTTCGAGGAACTCCCGAATGTCGGCGACCACCTCACGGAAATGAAATCGGAACGCGAGGCCAAAACCCTCGCCGCCGACCGCCAGGAACAGCAACGCCTCGCACGCCTCAAACCTCAACACCGCAACCGCCTCGAGGACCTCTACTCGATGGTCAAAGACGGCGGCGGCAAGGCAATGCTCAAGCTGATTCTCAAATGCGACGTGCAGGGATCGGTCGAAGCGATCAAAAAAGCCGTGCTCGCAATCGAATCGGAAAAGGTCGAATGCTCGTTTATCACCGCCGCCGCAGGACCGATCACCGAATCGGATGTCGCCTATGCGGCCTCAACCGATGCGATCATCCTCGGCTTCAATGTGAAGGTGGAAGCGAAAGCGGTGAAAGCCGCCAAGGCCTCAAGCACCGAAATCAAACTCTACTCAATCGTTTACGAACTCATCGACCAAGTCCGCGAGGCCATGCTCGGACTCCTCGAACCGCTCACCCGCGAAACCGTCATCGGCCACGCCGAAGTCCGCAAGGTCTTCAAACTCTCAAGAGGCCGCGCCGCTGGCTCCTTCGTCACCGATGGCCGCATCCACCGCAAGGCCCACGCCCGCGTCATCCGCGAAGGCATCCCGGTCTTCGACGGCCGCATGTCCACCCTTCGCCGCTTCCAGGAAGAGGTCGAGGAAGTCCGCACCAACTTCGAATGCGGCATCCGCCTCGGCGAATTCAACGAATACCAAGAAGGCGACATCATCGAGTGCTACAAACTCGAAAAGGTCCCGCAAACGCTGTGATCGCTTCGCTCGAAGCCAGAAATTCAAAGCACGAAATTCGAAACGGAAAAGCTGTCTGTGTCACAGTCTTCGTTTCGAATTTAGAATTTAAGATTTAATATTTCGACTCATGTCCCGCCGCCTCAATCGCGTCAATGAACTGCTCCGCCGCGAAATCGGCAATGTAGTCCATAAGGATTACGAATGGCACGGCAAACTGGTCACCATCAGCGAAGTCGATGTCACCCAAGACCTCAAAGAAGCAAAGGTCTGGACCAGCATTCTCGGCGGCGACGCCCAACCGGTCATCGACAAACTCAACCGCGACCACGGCTTGATTCAATCGAAAGTCATGAAACGCGTGGTGCTCAAATCAACCCCCGTCCTGCGCTTCCACCACGACTCCTCCGCCAGCCGCGGAGTCGACATGGTCAACCTACTCGACGAGGTCGAAAAACTCCCCAAGGCCCCGGAGGCTGACCTGGAGTGAAAGCCTCCAAATAAAACCGCTGTACCAAGCGGGATTGAATCGGTGTATGTTCAGCAACTCCCTGACAACCCCGAATCATGAACCCGTCACGCCGCACCCTCGCCACGCACGAATCGCTCATCGCTCAAACGCTTGGCGATAAGGACTCGCTGCACTTACGGTTTTTCAAGGGCGGCCACCTTCATTCGATTCGCCATGGCAATGACCTGATGGTCAATCTCCGCTTCGGCTGCCCGCTTGCGGGGGCGATGCACCATGTGGCGCTGGAACTTACCGAACCCGATGGCCCGCGCGTCATCACGCTGATCGGACCCGGATCCGAAGCCAGCTTCTCAATCACCGATGAAAGTGCCATCTGGATCCATGCCGATGAGCAAATGGAGATCACGGCCATCATTTCTTTGAAATCCGATGGCAATGGCTGGGACACGGAAATCACCGCCAAAAATCACCGCAAGACTCCCATCGCATGGCGCGTGCTTCATGGCCTTGATATCGGCCTCACCTCGCCTGCCGCAGCACGCAACAACGAGTCGTACACCAGTCAGTACATTGATCATCATCCACTCGATCATCCGAACTTCGGCAAGGTGATCGCCAGCCGTCAAAATCTGAAGGTGAACGGCAAGAACCCCTACCTCATCCAAGCCTGCGAGCAGGGCTGCGACGAATTTGCAACAGACGCCAGCCAAGTGTTTGGCTCAATGAGCAATCGCCATGATCATCCTCTTTGTTTCGGCTCAAATGCCAAACGCCTTTCCGGCCTCAAGCAAGCCGAGTCGTCCTACGGCGCGCTGCTCAGTCGCACGATTCATACGAATCAGAACGAAAGCGGCACCTGCCGATTCACCGCAGCATTCTTCAACGATCACCCGGAACCAACAAGTTCTGCCGATCTCTTGCTGATCTCATTCCCAAAAAATCCGCAGCACGATTCAACAGCCACGAGCGCCGGCGAATCATGCCGAACCCTGTTTCATAAGCCAGCCGTTCTCCACGGAGAAAATTTCAACGAGTCTGATCTGCGAAAATTTTTCCCCGATGATTGGGACCTCGTCGAACGCGATGAGAACGGCCAGCTTCATTCGTTTTTCCTCAAGCACGGCACCAATCATATCGTGACACGCGCGAAGGAAGCACTTGGACCACGCCCGCACGCCCACATCCTTCGCTCCAGTGATGGCGATTTTCCGAATGCCTCGCAATTGAGCACCACCGTGCTGATGGCTGGATGTTTCAATTCTTTACTCAGCAGCGGCCATTCGTCCTTTCATCGACTGCTGTCATTTCCACGCGAAACCCACGGGCTCACTCCATCAACCGGCCAACGGGTATGGATCCGTATCAACGACACATGGCAACTTCTCGGAGTGCCATCGTGCTTCGCAATGTCACTCAATGAGGCCCGCTGGATCTATCAAATCGCATCACGCACCATCGAAATCACGGTTTCCGTCGACCCCACCCGATCATCCTGCAACACAAGCATCAAGATCCTGTCCGGTGATCCCGCTGAGTTTCTCATCACCCATGGCCTGATCGCCGGAATCAACGAGTACGATGAAACCGCCGAAGTAGAAATCGACTCGCAATCCGCGAGCGCGATCATTCGCGCCAACCGCGAAGGGCTTTTTCGCAAGGAAGATCCCGAGGCACATTTCACCCTACGCGCCAAAGACCCGGCATCAGTCGCATCATTCGGCGGAGCCGAAAACTTTGGTGGCGAAAGCGGCCATGCGATGCTCGTGATGCAAACCCGCGCCGTGAACTCTTTCGAAATCGAAATCGAAGGCCACAGCCAACTCGCAAGCAAATCGACGGAAAAATCAAGTTGGCTCGACGATTCACAGAAGCTTGGCCTGGCTCACGAACATCATGCCATCACGCGGATGAATCAAATTCTTCCATGGTTCATCCACAACGGTATGATCCATCTCACAGTTCCGCACGGCATCGAGCAATACAATGGCGGTGCATGGGGCACGCGCGATGTCACGCAAGGGTCTGTGGAAATGCTGCTGGCACTTGGGCGTCATGAAAGCTGCCGCGAAATCATCCTGCTGACCTACCGTCACCAGTTCATCGGCGAAAACAACTGGCCGCAGTGGTTCATGACCGACCCCTTCGGCTGGATCCAGCAAGCCCACTGCCACGGCGACATCCCGCTCTGGCCGCTCAAGGCACTCTGCGATTACATCGAAGCAAGCGGCGACTTTGCCATCCTCGACGAACAGGTCGCATGGACCCAACCCGGCAGCGCACAAACCACCAAGGAAACCTCGCCACTCATCGAACATGTCGCTGCCAACATTGCATGGCTGCGCGAACACTGCGTGCCGGGCACCGCATTGCTCCGCTACGGCGATGGCGACTGGAACGACTCGCTGCAACCGGCAAAACCCGAATTCCGCGAACGCCTCGTGAGCTCTTGGACAGTCGCCTTGTGCTACCAAGTCCTGCGCCGACTTGAAGAACTCTCACGCCAATCGAAGCGCAAATTTCCAGGACTCGATGGCTTTGCAGATGCCGTCAAATCCGACTGCCATCGTCACCTGATGATCGACGGCACCATCTGCGGATTTTTCCTGTTCGATGAAAATTCAGCCTCATCGGGACAACCTCTGCTCCATCCGGATGACAAGCTAACCGGAATTCATCACAGCCTCATCCCGATGACGCGTTCGATGCTTGGAGGACTCTTCTCCAATGAGGAGGCTAAACATCACCTCTCGTTGATCGAAGAACATCTGCTCGCCGCCGACGGTGCACGACTCATGGACCGCCCACCCGCCTATCGCGGCGGCACTTGCGAAATTTTCCAACGCGCGGAACTCAGCTCCTGCTTCTCGCGCGAGATCGGCATCTTTTACACCCACGCCCATCTGCGCTTCATTGAGACGATGGCCCATCTTGGCAAGGCCGATGCCATGCTCACGGCCTTCGGCATGGTGAATCCCGCCGACCTTAAATCCTCCGTCAGCAACGCCTTACCGCGCCAAGCGAATGCCTATTTTTCCAGCTCCGACGCGGATGTCGCATCGCGCTACGAAGCAGCCGAGCGCTACGATGAAATCGTTTCCGGAAAAATAGGCGTGCACGGTGGCTGGCGAATCTACTCAAGTGGACCTGGAATTTTTCTCAGCCTTGTGCTAACGCGCATGCTCGGCATCCGCCGACACTACGGACACATCATCATCGACCCGGTGCTGCCTCGCGAACTCAATGGGCTCGAGGCGACCATCCCATGGGAAGACCACTGGCTCACTGTCCGCTTCGAGGTCCGCAACGCGACGCACACGCCGAACAAGGTCAGCCTCAATGGCAGCGCACTCAAACCCGCCAAACTCACCGACAACCCGTACCGTCAAGGCGGCTGGATGATCGATGCCGACACATTCAGCAAGCACCTTCAGGCCGATCACAACCTGCTCGAAATCGCGTTATAAAACGGCACATCGCGCAAATCCATTTGCCCGCGCCGCCATGCAGGCTTAAACAATCCGCAAGCCATGCCAAAGAAACCGTTTTTCTATCAAGATCCTTTTCCACTCGCAGCCGACACGACGGATTACGAATGCATTTCCACCAAGCATGTCTCGATGTCGGAATTCGAAGGTCAGCCGATTCTCAAAATCGCGCCCGAAGCACTCACGCTGCTTTCCGCAGAGGCCATCAAGGCGATCAACTTCACACTGCGC
The DNA here is from genome assembly GCA_018969605.1 of Verrucomicrobiota bacterium. Taxonomy (GTDB): domain Bacteria; phylum Verrucomicrobiota; class Verrucomicrobiia; order Verrucomicrobiales; family Akkermansiaceae; genus Luteolibacter. The sequence continues at coordinate 10,667 of JAGWXY010000046.1, forward strand.
TCTGACCATCTCGCACAAGTCGCCGCAATCCTTGGTGACCCCGAAGCCTCAGAAAACGATCGCATGGTCGCTCTGATGCTTCTAAAAAATGCCGAGATCGCTTCACATGGCATCCTCCCATTTTGCCAAGACACGGGCACTGCGACGATTATCGGCAAGAAAGGCCAGCAAGTATGGACCGGCTGCGATGATGCGGAATTTCTCTCCAAAGGCATCCACGAAACCTACACGAAAGAAAACCTCCGCTACTCACAAACGGCTCCGCTCACGATGTATGAGGAGGTCAACACGATGACCAACCTTCCCGCACAGATCGATCTCTACGCCACCGAAGGCGATGCTTATCATTTTCTCTTCGTGAGCAAAGGCGGCGGATCCGCCAACAAAACCTTCCTCTATCAGGAAACCAAAGCACTTCTCAATCCGAAGCGCCTCAAGGAATTCTGCGTCGAAAAAATGCGCTCGCTCGGCACCGCCGCCTGCCCGCCTTACCACCTCACCTTCGTCATCGGCGGCACCTCGGCGGAAAACTGCCTCAAAACCGTCAAGCTCGCATCCACCCGCTACCTCGACAAGCTGCCCACCGCCGGCAACGAACACGGTCAGGCATTTCGCGACCTCGAACTCGAAAAGGAACTCCTCGCGCTCTCACGCGAAATCGGCATCGGCGCGCAGTTCGGCGGCAAGTACTTCGCGCTCGATGTCCGCGTCATACGCCTCCCCCGCCACGGCGCTTCATGCCCGGTCGGCATCGGCGTCTCCTGCTCGGCCGACCGCCAAGCGAAAGCCAAAATCACCAAGGACGGAATCTTCATCGAGAAGCTCGAAAAAAATCCCGGTCGTTTCATCCCGGAAAAATTCCGCGATTGGAAATTCAAAGGCGTGCCGATCAACCTCGACCTCGGCATGGAGGAAACACTCAAGACTCTGAAAAAATATCCGGTCACCACCGCTCTCGCTCTCACAGGCACAATCATCGTCGCCCGCGACAGCGCCCACGCAAAGCTCAAGGAGATACTCGACGAAACCGGCGACTTGCCCGACTACTTCAAACAATACCCGGTCTACTACGCCGGACCCGCCAAGACCCCGCCAGGCATGCCCTCAGGATCCTTCGGCCCCACCACCGCCGGACGCATGGACGGCTATGTCGACCTCTTCCAATCGCACGGCGGATCGATGGTGATGCTGGCCAAAGGCAATCGCTCCCAAGCGGTGACCGATGCCTGCAAGAAACATGGAGGATTCTATCTCGGATCAGCCGGCGGCCCCGCCGCATTGCTTGCGCAGGATCACATCCGCTCACAGGAGGTCGTGGCCTTCCCCGAACTCGGCATGGAAGCGGTGTGGAAAATCACCGTCGAAAACTTCCCCGCCTTTATCCTCGTCGACGACAAAGGCAACGACTTCTTCACCAAGCTCAACACCTGCCCAGTCTGCAGCTGACCGATCAATGGGGTGATGAATCACGCCGAATGATCACTCACGATCCGAACGCCATCTGCGCCGATCGTGAAGTAGTACCACTGCGTCTCGGGCGGCATGAGTGATGGAAATTTGTCGGCCCACTCGGCCACCACCACGCCACCTCCCTCGAGATACTCGTCCCAGCCCAAGGCAATGAGCTCCTCCGCTGATTCAAGGCGATAAAAATCAAAGTGGCTCACCGGCAAGCGTCCGCCGGGATATTCGTGCACCAACCCGAAGGTAGGGCTTGTGACCTCCGCCTCGCAGCCCATTTCAGCAACAAAGCCCTTCACCCAATGGGTTTTGCCCGCACCGAGATCCCCCACCAATCCAATCACCGATCCGCTCTTGACAATCCTCGCGGCAGCCGCACCCAGCCCGATCATTTCCTCAACGCTCTTGATACGTACTGTCATAAGCGGACTCATGGAACAAATAAAGTCGCGTTTCGGTCGATGAAAAAACACCCGACCCCCAAGCATCACATCGGTTTCTGCCCTTAGGCTGGGTCACACAGGTTTCAAAGGGGCTCATTTTCAAACTTTTCAACTTACGCAGGAGATGATTCTCAAAAGCTTCCCGATCCAAGCGCCGACCACTTCAAACAATCCTTTGGTTTCCTCCGCTTTGAAGTAATACGCCCAACCGCGAAGGATGAGGTTGCACCATTCTTTGATGGGGCAACCGAGGTTCTACCCACATTCGCGACGCATTCTTACCTCCACCTCCGGCAGAGCAGTGTCGTGAGTGCGATGTTCTAGCCGCCATAGTGAACTGCTGAGTGTTAGTCACCTTCCATTCATCGAAAAAAACCGGTTTTGCCCAAGCTTCGACAGACATGAAGCAAACCCTTGAATGACTAAATGCCCGCAAGCAGTGCTCAAATCGCATCCCCCTCCCTCAACCACCGCGCCGCATCCTTGGCGAAATAAGTGAGGATCATCGATGCACCCGCGCGCTTGATCGAAATCAACGACTCCATCACCGCCGCACGCTCGTCAATCCATCCTCCTGCCGACGCGCTCTTGAGCATCAGATACTCGCCGCTCACGTGATACGCCGCAATCGGCAGGCAGCTTGATCCGCGAAGCTTTGAAATGACATCAAGGTATAGGCTCGCAGGTTTCACCATCAGTATGTCGGCACCCTCGTCCTCATCGAGTCCGGCCTCGCGCAAGGCCTCGACCACATTGGCCGGATCCATCTGATAGGTCTTTTTGTCGCCATCCTTTGGAGCGGAATCAAGCGCACCACGAAACGGACCAAACAAAGCCGAAGCGTATTTGGCGGTGTAGCTCAAAATCGAAACATCGGTGAAACCCTCGGCATCCAAGGCATCGCGGATCGCACCGACGCGACCATCCATCATGTCGGATGGCGCCACGATGTCGGCACCGGCACGCGCATGGCACAGGGCCTGACGACACAACACTTCGACGGTTTCATCGTTCAATATGACCAGTGATCCATCGGCATTTTTCTTCACGATGCCGTCGTGGCCGTCGCTGTTGTAGGGGTCGAGCGCGACATCGGTGATCACGCACAAGGATGGATGAGCCGCTTTGATCGCGCGGATCGCCTTAGGCACGATTCCATGCTCGCGGTAGGCCTCCTTTGCATCGGGTGACTTGAGCGGCTCATTGATCTTTGGAAACAGCACGACCGCTGGAATGCCGAGCGCATGTGCCTCGCCCGCCTCGCGCACCAAACCTTGCAAGGACCAGCGCGTCACTCCGGGCATCGACTCGATCGCCACATCCTCGGCATCCTCATGAAAAAACAGCGGCAGAATAAGATTGGAAACCTCGAGCGATGTCTCGCGCACCATCGAGCGGATGGCGGAACTGCGGCGGTTGCGGCGTGGGCGTTGCATCGGATGGCTAGGATGGTGAAATGGTTATGAAAAGAAACGATCATCCGGCGATCACCACGGCATTGGCCGCAGCGTAGTCGCGCGAATGGGTGAGGCTTATCTGGATTTCCGTGATCCCGCAATCGTCGGCATGCTTTTTGGCGGAGCCACCGAGCACCACCTGCGGCGCGCCGGCGGAGTTGTTGATGATTTCCAAATCGAGAAATGCCGCACGCTCGCCAATGCCAGTACCAAAGGCCTTGGCCACCGCCTCCTTGGCCGCAAATCGCGCCGCATAGTGCATCGCCGGCATCGCACGAGATTCGCAATAATCGCGCTCATTCGCCGTGAACAATCGCGACAAAAACGAATCGCCATGACGCTCGATGCTTTCGGCGATCCGCGCGATTTCCACAATGTCGATGCCAATGCCCGCGACTCTCATGATGCCTGATCCTTGTAGCCCACCATCAACTGTTTCATCTCGCTCACCGCAGTGGTAAGGCCGACCTTCAATGCCCGTGCAATGATGCTGTGGCCAATGTTGAGTTCCGCCAAATGCGGCACGCTCATCATGAGATGAACATTCCGGTAGTTGATGCCATGACCGGCGTTCACTTGCAGTCCAAGTTGATGACCGATTACCGCCGCACGACGAAGGCGTTGCAACTCGCGCTCGACCTGATCGCCCTGCGCGTTGGCAAAACATCCGGTGTGCAGCTCGATCATGTCGGCCGCGCATTGTGCCGCAGCTTCGACTTGCGCCTCATCGGGATCGATGAACAAACTGACCTTAATCCCCTCGGCTTTCAAAGCCGCCACCGCATCGCGCGTTTTTGCAAATCCCGCCACCACATCAAGCCCACCCTCAGTGGTGATTTCCTGCCGCTTTTCGGGAACCAAACACGCAAAATCCGGTCTGATTTTTTTGGCCATGCCGAGCATCTCATCGGTCACGCCCATTTCAAAATTCAATGGCAGCGGCACCTCGGCGCGGATCTGTATGACATCTGCTTCCTGCATGTGTCGGCGATCGCCGCGGACATGGACCGTGATGGAGTCGGCCCCGCCAGCCATCGCATCGTGCGCGGCATCAAGCGGGCTTGGCTCGGCATTGTGCGCCCACTCATTACCTGCATAGCGCGCCTGACGCAGCGTGGCGACATGATCGATGTTCACTCCGAGCAGCAAAGGCATGCCCTTGGTTAAACCCTCGGGCAGCCAGCGGCAAGCACGCGTTGGTTAGGAGAACCGCCGCCAAATCATGATTGCCATCAGGCGGCTGACGGATAATTTCGCGTCCATATGGTCGTCACACCCAAAGTCCGCGGATTCATCTGCACCACCGCTCACCCGGTCGGCTGCGCCAAGCATGTTGCCGAGCAAATCGCCGTCGTGAAAAATCGCGGCTCCATCGCCAACGGCCCGAAAAAGGTCCTCGTGATCGGTTCCTCCACCGGCTACGGCCTCTCCTCACGCATCGCCGCCGCCTTCGGCTCGGGCGCTTCGACAATCGGTGTCTTTTTCGAAAAACCCGCCGAAGCCGACAAGTGCGGCACCGCCGGATGGTACAATTCGGCCGCATTTGAAAATGAAGCCCGCGCCGCCGGACTCTACGCTCGCTCATTCAATGGCGACGCCTTCTCCGACGCAATGAAGGCCGATGTGATTGCCGCAATTAAAAGCGACCTCGGCCAAGTCGACTGCGTCGTTTACAGCCTCGCCTCCCCACGCCGCACCGATCCGAAATCCGGCGAAGTCTACAAATCCGTGCTCAAGCCGATCGGCCAGAGCTACACCAACCGCAACCTCAACACCAGCACCGGCGTCGTTGATGAAATCACCATCCAACCCGCCGAAGGCGATGATGTCTCACAAACCGTCGCCGTGATGGGTGGCGAAGACTGGCAAATGTGGATCGACGCGCTGCTCGCGGAAGGTCTCCTCGCCAAGGGTGTGCAAACGGTCGCCTATTCATACATCGGACCCGAAATCACCTGGCCGATTTACAAAAATGGCACCATCGGCCGCGCCAAGGAAGACCTCGAACGCGTGCAGCGCGAACTCGACGCCAAACTCAAACCACTCGATGGCAAGGCATGGGTCTCGGTGAACAAGGCACTCGTCACCCAAGCAAGCTCGGCGATCCCGGTCGTACCACTTTACATTTCGTTGCTCTACAAGGTCATGAAGGCCGAAGGCACCCACGAAGATTGCATCGAGCAAATGGACCGCCTCTTCCGCGACCGCCTCTACAATGGCAATCCCCAACCCGACGAAGCAGGCCGCATCCGCATCGACGATTGGGAAATGGCACCCGCCGTCCAAAAACTCGTCAATCAACGCTGGACCGAAGTCAACACCGACAACCTCCGCGAGATTGCCGACTTCGACGGCTACCAAGCCGGCTTCCTCAAGCTCTTCGGTTTCGGCCTCAGCGGCATCGACTACACCGCCGATGTCGACACCGCCGTCAAAGTGCCATCACTTGGGTGATTCTAAAAAATGACCACTGATTAAACTGATTTACTGATTTGATAGATGAGGATCAGCGCCGAAGGCACCACCTCTTTTCCATCAGTAAATCAGTGAAATCAGTGGTCGATTATATTTTCACTCGCGATCCTCATCTTCCCACGACTTGCCGGTTTGCCTGCCGACGATCCACAACAGGAAGCCGCCGATGAAAAGGCCCAACACAAAAATACCCCAGAACATCGGCTGAACAAAATCGGGCAGATCGACATTCATTCCGAACAATCCACCGAGCGCGACCAAGGGCAGGAAAAATCCTGCGAGCAAGTTCAGCCGGAACGCGATGCGATTCAATCGGCTCGCCGACTTCGCCTGTTCTTCATATCGCTGTGCGCGCCAAAACTCGAGGGTCATCAAGCCGTCGGAGTTAA
>JAGWXY010000135.1 GCA_018969605.1 Verrucomicrobiota bacterium
GCATCCGGTGCCACCATGCGCACGATGCGCCCTCCCTATGGCGGACTCCTCCCGCGCCAGCGCGAAATGGTTCACGCGGAGTTTGGCTACCCCACGATTCTCTGGTCGGTCGATCCGCTCGATTGGAAACGCCCCGGCGCCAGAGTGGTCAGCTCGCGTCTCATCAATGGCACCAGCGACGGTGGCATCCTGCTCGCGCACGACATTCACGCGCCGACGATCGACGCGATGCCCGCGACCATCGATACCCTGCTGCGCCGCGGTTTCAAATTTGTCACCGTGTCGCAACTGCTCGCGATGAAAACCGAGGCCTCGGCGGCCCATGTCACACCCGCGCCAGCCAACTCCTGATCGCTCCACCCGCGTGAACCACGGCATCCTGAGCCCGCGCGTCACCGCCCTGCGTGGTCGTCTCGATGAGCTCATCCGCGGCACGCTGCAACTCGCCGAAAAACTTCCCACCACCAACGGCGAGCTCTTTCCGCACAGCCGCGATTACGAATCGGTCGCGCCCCACTGCCTGCTGCTCGTCGGTGCCAAGCCCAGCGACACATCGCGCTTGCTCGATCTGCTCGCAGGCCACGCGATCAGCAACGCTGGCAACACCCCACACGCATCGCGACCGCTCCTGCATCATTGCTACGGCAAACAGACCGCAAAAATTTCTCCCGCCTCCGATCCGCAAGCCACGCATCACGCACACGATCTGCTGCGTCATGTGAACTTCATCGAAGCGCGCGACATCAGCGCGTTTCCCGCGCAAAACGACAGCCGACTCGCAGCATTCGCACGTCAAGCCGAGTTGGTTTTTTTCGCCATTTCCACAAGCGATCCATCGCACGCGGCATCATGGAAGCACCTCACCGCATGGCAGGAGAGCGAACTGGAAAAGGTCGTGCTCGTTGCGATGCCCGCGGATGAAAACGCGGATCACAACGAGGCAGATTGCATCAACATGCTCGCCGAGACCTCGCGCCAAAAACTCGGCCGCGCATTGCCGGCATTCGGCATCAAGGACGGCATCGCCGCGCTGCGCGATTGCCTCACCGCCACCCTGCTCACCCCCGGCGCCGGCCGCCGCACGCTGGAAGAGGCACTCGCACGCGGGGAAAAATCTCTGCGCCGCATCGAAGACCAAATCGAAGGACTCAATCGCAAGATCCGCCAACAGGATCGCTTCATGGACGATGTCGAGCGCGACTTCGCATCGATGCGTGCAAGTTTCGCCGCAAAGCTTCCCGGCCACATCGAGAAGGTCGCCAGCGTTTTCAATCACGAAGCCGCGATCGCCGCGGCGCACTTGAAGAAACGCCTCAATCCCTTTTCCTCGATCGCCCGCCTCTTTACCGGCGGTCGTGTCGGCATCCAAATGCATTCGGTTTTCACAGAGCGCATCCAGCAAGCAGTGATGCAAATCGCCGCCACCGATGGCGAAGCGATCGCCGCAAGTTGCAAGGAACATCACCAACTTTTGAAACAAAAAACCATCGAGGAAATCGGCGCGATTCCGAACCTGCCCGACGATGTCGGCGAGACACTCGCACGCGCGCAGGAGCACTTCCTCGAACGCATCGAGCACTCGGCAAAACGCGGCATCGTGAACCTTAGCTTCCGCAACCCGCTCGAAAAAATGCTGCGCCGCCGCAACACTTCGCTCAAGTCGTTTGCCGCCGTCGTGCTGACACTCACCACCATCGGCGCATCCCTCGGCGCGATCGGCATTCAGTGGGCCGCCATCCTGCTCTGCCTGCTCGCCGCGCTCTTCCTCTTGGGCGGACTCTGGGTCGCGTGGGCCACCCGCCAGACCATTCTCAACGACTTCAGCCAACGACTCAGCGAAGCCAGCAGCGCATTCGCCGCAAACCTCCACTCGGAGTACGAAACCGCCATCGGCACCCTGCTCGCCGAATACGCCGCCAGCCTCAAACCGATCCGCGCCCACATCAAGCGTGAGAAAGACGCGCTCACCCCGCTCACCCGCCGCTGGCAGGAACTTTTCCTCGGCTTCAAGGCCCTCGCCCAAGACCTTTGAGCGCTTGCCTCAGCGCCATTCCCCCGCCTAAGCTCCGCCCGCTCACCGTGCGCTACCACTCGACCAACAACCCCGACCTCAAGGTCGACCTCAAGGAGGCGATCCTCCGCTCGCTGCCTGCCGACAACGGCCTCTACATGCCCGACCAACTGCCGGTGCTCGGCAGCGATTTCTGGTCACGCTGGCGCTCGATGAGCTTTCAGGAAATCGGCTTCGCCGTCGCCCAAGCCTTCTTCGGCGAAGATGTGCCGGAGGACGCGCTGCGCGAAATCGTCAATGGCACGATCAGCTTCGACGCGCCCGTCGTGACCCTCGGTCCCGGCGATCACATCCTCGAACTTTTCCACGGCCCCACCCTCGCCTTCAAGGACTTCGGCGCACGCTTCATGGCCCGCCTCATGGCATGGCTCACCCGCGACGACGCCCGCATGCTCACAGTTCTGGTCGCGACTTCCGGCGACACCGGCGGCGCCGTTGCTTCAGCCTTCCACAATGTTCCCGGCACCCGCGTGGTGATCCTCTACCCGAAAGGCAAAGTCTCCGGCCTGCAGGAAAAACAACTCACCGCGCTCGGCGGCAACATCACCGCGCTCGAAGTCGATGGCACCTTCGACGATTGCCAGGCATTGGTGAAATCCGCCTTCCTCGATCGCGAACTCGCCGAGA
>JAGWXY010000047.1 GCA_018969605.1 Verrucomicrobiota bacterium
CGGCACAAGCTCACGCTCCTGCATTGACGGCGCAGCACTCACAATTTCAAGACCGCGGTATAGCTGGAAGGCATCGGCATTGACGATCTCGCCATCGAGCTTGCGAGCATATTCCATCGCCATCGCCGACTTACCCGAAGCGGTGGGGCCGCAGATGTGAAATGCTTGAGGGCCGGCTCCTTCAGTCTTAAAAATTTTCGAGTTCATGCAGCCTATTGCGCAGATTTCATTTCTCTCAACGCACCCTGCGTTTCGAGGAATCCCCCGTCAACCGCCTTGTGGGATTGCCGAGCATGGGCGCCTTGTTTTGAAGATTTTTTATTTACCGCCAAGACACCAAGGTCGCCAAGGAAAGAGGGCAGTTAAGGGACCTTTCTCCCTAAAGGTCCGCGCGAATGAGTTGCCGCTTTTTCTCAGCGCAATGGCAAAGAAGTGAATGAACAAAATCGAAACGCGGAGTTGCGGAGAACGGAGAGGACTTCGCGGAGAAGAGTTGGAAGGCGTCATGATTTTTTCACACCCGCACAAAACTCCGCGCTTTCCTCAGCGCGCTCGGTATCTCTGCATTTCGCTGAAACAGGCTCTCATTGAACCTCAGCGATGGAGCACCCCAAGTCATTTAGTCTGGGAAATTGAACACGAGGGTTTGTTTTTTTCGGCACGCCTTGCTAACCAGCTCTTCCACTGGGGTACGGCCTTTCAAACATTTTGTGTGGGAAATTGGAAGTTCTAGGTTTGTTCATGAAGTTGGCCTTCACTTCATACTAAACCACTCTGTCGATCCATCATGGGAAATTCGCAGTGACCATGTTCCCGAATCAAACAAGTCCTTGGAGACTTCAAAAACTTCATAAACATTCGAGACAAGCCCCGGATTCAAATCACTGACTGCTTTTTCATCGTCTCCTGCTTGAGAAGCGTAATCCGATGAAGCATCAATATCAGCACTGTACTCAACACCATCATGAGAAATAAGATTTATGGATGGTCGGTCAAACATTCCCAAAGGTTCTTTGGATACATTTTTGTATTTCCAGTTAACCACAACAAAGATCCCCCCTTGTGATGGAGCTTTGACATCGTCTAGAACACCTTTAAATCCCTGGCTCACTTGAACATTTAGAATTGAAGCCTCAATGCCTCCTATTTGTAGGGATGCCCCGAGTGCTGTTTTATTAGTCGGCGAAGTTGAGGATGGTTTGCTAGTATCTTCGGTGCTCGATATGGCCATCGCCATAAACAGCGATGTTATAGCTACGATTCCTATATTGCGAATGTTCAGTGTTTTATTCATGATTGTAGTTGGTTATGGTTCTGTATCATATTACGATGGAAAATATTTAGCTGGTTTGTGCGTTTCTTGGGATCTTCTCCCTTGATAAAAAAACTAGGGAAGCTCCAATTATATAAGCAAATACATCTAAGTAACAGGCAGTTCCTTGTAGAAAGAAAAGTTGGCAAACCTCAAAAAAAATACCGCAAGCAGCAACCCATCCTGCGCAAAGAAATATTTTGATGTCAATAGCGCGCAGCGCGTACGCAAACGCCGCAGCCCAAAGCATGTCTGGAGCTTGATCAAGCCAAACTGGTATATTGACTCCAGCTAGAAAAGAATCGTTACATATAGGGAATGTACACGCGTTACGAAATAAAGCGTAATGTGTAATACCTAGGATGAGAAAAGCGCATGAAAACAAGGCCCTCTTGACTAGGCTTTGCCTTGTTAAAAGAAAAAATACAATCGGCTGCCGAGTGATCTCTAAGTGCATTATTGAGGGCTTTATGTTGCTATTTGCCACTAACATTTTTTATGATGCAATTTTTTTCAGTGTAAATAACCGATGAATCGGCTTAAAGAGGGTCTTATCAAGCGTAAGTGTTATGAAAAAATAGATGCACGGGAAGAATTTAGCGTCCTAAGCGTTAAGGGCTTATCAGTCAGTCAGTTAAAATAATCATGATTGCACAACCATTATTTTATGAAGCTTATATGTATTATAAAATATGATATGATAGCCTAGGTAATAAAGTATATGATATATTTCGATAGGCTTTAATTTTGATGAAATAAAATTATTAAAATCTTAATTTTTGAGGTATTCATTTCGCAATATCAGTGCCTGCTTAAAATTGGTTAGTGCATTTTTTAATGCATTTTTATTGTCCAAAGAACCGTTTTGGCTTAAATCAATCATTTGATAGGTCATTTCTGTTAGTTCATTTTCAAGTTCTTGAACTTTGGGTCTGGAATCCGGATTGCAATATCTCAGTGACTCATCATTAACATGCTGAAAAAGATTGAATAGTTCCTCATCATGATTGGTTTTTACCTGCATGCATATTCGCGAAAAATTCATCTGTAGCTTTTTATAGAAAGCTCGAGCTTCAATCATTTGATGGTCGTTTCTCTCGACAACCTGACTTGCGCTTGCCAGTGATCCCTGAACCAGTAACCAACCAAGCAAGGCCAACAAGTTGACGATGATGAAAGCGTTGACACTAAAAATTCCAGTAAATCCCAATAAGCCGATCAGAAAAGCGACCAAGCAGTAAAAGGAAATCGGTATGCCAGATGTAGCTTGAAATGCAATTGCGCTACTAGAAGATGACCTGCTGAATTTATCGGCATAGATGATGTAGCCAAAGAAAAGACTCTCTGCCCATAAAAGACCACCCATACTCAGCTTTTCGAGCGTGGCATATTCCTGTTCGTCCTTCAATAGGACGAAGATGGTCACGGTGATCGCAAGCGTGGCAAACCATAAAAATGCCCAGACTGTGGTGGATAAGTTTTTCATGCTGTTATTGGAGGCAGGGGGTTCCGCAATCGCCACAGAATTTGGCATGAGGAGGTAGTTGATTTCCACAATTCGCGCATGTTGGCGCAACATTTACCTTTTCTCCGCATTCGGGGCAAAATTTCAAGTCGCATGAAATGCTAGCCTTGCAAGCGGGACATGACGCGGGCATGGCAGCGCCACATCGACAACATTTCTTCGCGTCCTGTGCATTGTCGGCCCCACAACCTGGACATGCAAAAACAACATCACCGCATTCGGGGCAAAATTTAGCGCCCTTGGAAAGTTGTGCTCCGCATTTGTCACAGAGGGAAGCTGTTTGGCCTACGCCTGCTGCGGGAACTTCAGCGCGCAATTGCATATCATTGCCACAGACTCCGCAAAAGCGGACACCTGGCAAAACGAAGTTTTGGCATTTGGTGCAATTAGTTCCGCCCTGATGAGGCTGAATTCCCATGTGCATGCCGCCAAGATGCTGCGCCATCTGCCCCATGGTGCCGCCCATCGCGCCTCCCAGGCCAAATCCCAAACCAAGTCCCATGCCGGCACCCATGATGCCTGAGCTCGCAGAACCCTCGTTGCCAGCTGCCGTTTCCATCGTGTCGAATGAACGCATTTGCTGATAGCTGTAACCCTTGATGTCCATATCAGCTCTATCCGCCAAAGATTCTTTCAGGCGAATCACCGCAGGATCCTCTTCCGGTGTGTTGATCGAATTGATGCTAAAGTTAATAAGTTTAACACCAAAAGTTTCCAATTCGGGCGAAATGTCCTGTTCCAGTGAAATAGCGATTTCATGCATGTGCGCGGCAATCTCAAGCATTGAGATTTTTTCGCTCACAATTTTCTTTGCAACGCTGCTTTTGATCCTCTGAAGCATGATTCCCCTAAAGTAGGAAATCATTTGGGTTCTGTCGAAGGATGGCATGGTGCCAACCAGCTTGGTAAGAAATTTGCGAGTGTCCTCAATCCGCACTCCATATTGCCCGAAAGCCCGGACGGGCAGCATTACTTGGTACTTCGGATCCAGTAATTGTATTGGAGTGGATGTGCCCCATTTGACATCCAGGGGCATGGCCCTGTTGACGAACCAGACTTCTGCAGTAAATGGCGATCGATTGCCGAAGGGTATTTTAAACAGCTGACCAATGAGCGGTATGTTCTTTGTGTCGAGTGTGTGACGACCAGCTGTGAATGGGCCGATCATTTGGCCCTCTTTCATTAGTACGGCTTCCTGTGACTCGCTCACGATCAGCTGAGTCCATGTCGACAACTCTTCGGAAGGGTAGCGCCAGGCATAAACCTCATCAGTGGCCCTACTAGAATAGTCCCATTTAACTAAGTCGATAACAGCCATATGAGTGTCAAACTAAATTAAAAGTAATTAACGATTGCATGTGCTAAGCGTGGCCGGAATAATATGATTTCTACAAATCATTTACTTTCTTTTAAGTTAGGAGACTTGCACACCCAATGTGCCGCCACAGAACTCGCATGTATGATGGGGCGATCTGCCACTTGTCACAGTATTATTTGCTCCGCAAGTTTTGCAAATTGTATTAACTTTTTCGATGATGGGAGGTGTTGATAATTCTCCTAGTGTTTTTTTCTTATCGAGACTCGCAGTCTCATCTTTGGCGTAAGCCTGAGGTACATTTCTTAAATCGTCTGTAATATTATTCGCCGATAGATTTGTTGGAAAAGTCTTGTCGTATAATTGATTTAATTCCCTGACGAAGCCGGCAGGAAGATCTAGTGTTTTTTTCGAGTGAGCCAGATACAAAGCAATAAACCATCCGATCACAGTCGCGCCTAAAAGCCAGTTGATCCAAATTACTGCGTTTTTGTTAGGATGTTTAATGCCGTACTTTCTTACTAGGCTGTCATAAGACTCACTAGATTTGCTTTTAATTTCTGCATGTTCTGCAATGTTTGCATCACATTGAAATATTGGCGCAAAAAATAAATATATTATCCCTAGCAATGCTAAAAAGGCGACAAATCCATTGTCCCAAATCATTGCTGGCCAGGAAAAAAATAAGAATCCGAAAGCGGCTGTGAAAAATCCGGATATCCACTTGCCGTCGCCAACCTCGACGCTCTCACTAAAATGTCTAGTCATATTAATGTAAAATTTTGTAATTTAGTAATAACATTTATGAGCAAGCGATGATTTATACTTGTTATTTTCTAAAATAATTCATAATATTAAAGCTACGCCAAGATCTAAAGTACGCCCCTAAGAGAGTGATTCTATTGGCATTGAGTCGTTTTGCAATGTCTGCGATTTCTCCTTTCTGTAATTCATCAGGACAAACAATCGTAAATTTAACTTTTTTTCTGCTTGATTTAGATTCTAACTGAAAATGATGAAATGCACCGTAATTTTGTGTATGATATGTAATCTTGCAATCTAGATAATCAAATTTGTCATGAGTTCCATTTTTCCTTTGAATTTCAAAATAAGCATCATGAAAAGAAATCCAATCTAATATGTATTTTGATGGCGAGAGAATACCAATTAATCCCCTTTTATTAGGTTTATAAGTTAATACTTCATTTAATTTAGCTTTATCGAAATGCTTCTCAACAGAGATATTAGGTGATCCACATTGGGGACAAGCGTGAGATTTGTCAGAAATTTCTTTCGAGCATTCTGGGCAGTTTATGATAGCCATGATAGTATCGTATTTGTTTGTTTCTGTTTTGAGAGACGAATATTGTGTAGGTGATTCAAGCCCTGCCACGCAACACAAAAAACCGATTTAGCAACTTATTTACCGAAATAAAAAACATGAGGTCTTCAAATGTGACTCAAATCACTCGATATCAATGATTTGCGATTGAAAAGGAATTCCGTCTGTGTTTAGGAAATTTTCGAAATTGTGCCCATAATTGAGCTTTTTTGAGGATCACGTCTACGCGTCGTGGCAAAGAAGTGAATGAACAAAATCGAAACGCGGAGTTGCGGAGAACGGAGAGGAGTTGGAAGGCGTCATGATTTTTTCACACCCGCACAAAACTCCGCGCTTTCCTCCGCGCGCTCGGCGTCTCTGCGTTTCGCTGAAAAAACTAAAATGGAAGCTTCCCGCCGAGGCCTTTCATCATGTCTTTCATCCCTGGCATGCCGCCCATTTGGCGCATCATGTTTTTCATCTTATGCGGGGACTTCATCATCTTGCGCATTTCGCCGAACTGCTTGATGAGCTGATTCACTTCCATCAGCGAAGTGCCCGATCCGGCGGCGATGCGTTGGCGGCGTGAGCCTTTGATGATTTCTGGGCGGCGGCGTTCCTCGTGGGTCATGGAAAGCACGATCGCCTCGGTGCGTTTGATTTTCCCGGTGTCGAGCGCGCCGGCGGGGAGTTGTTTTTTGATTTTGTTGAAACCGGGCATCATGCCGAGCAATCCGTCGAGCGGGCCGAGATTGCGGATCATGCGCATCTGGTCGAGGAAGTCGGTGAAGTCGAATTTTCCTTCCTGCATGCGCTGCATCGAGCGCGCCGCATCGGCTTCGTCGACCTTGGCGGCGACTTGCTCGACCATGCCGACGATGTCGCCCATGCCGAGGATGCGGTCAGCCATGCGGTCGGGGTGAAACTCGGTGAGTTGATCGAGCTTCTCGCCTTCGCCAGCGTACTTGATCGGCTTGCCAGTGACCGCGCGCATCGAGAGAGCCGCACCACCGCGGGCGTCGCCATCGAGCTTCGTGAGGATGATGCCGGTGATGCCGACTGCTTCATCGAAATGCTTGGCGACCGAAACCGCTTGTTGGCCGGTGGCGGCATCGGCGACGAGGAGAGTTTCCTTTGGTTGGATGAAATCGTGCAGGCGCTTGAGTTCGGCAACGAGTTTCTCGTCGATCTCTTGGCGACCGGCCGTGTCGAAGATCAGGACGGTGCCATTTTGGTTTTCCGCCCATGCGAGCGCTTCGCGGGCGACCTTCACCACATCGCTTTCGCCGGCTTGTGGCGTGAAACATGGCACATCGATTTGCTTGGCGAGCGTGGCGAGTTGGTCGATCGCTGCGGGACGGTAGAGGTCGCAGGCGATCAGCAGCGGTCGGCGGCCTTCGCGCTTGAGGCGGCTGGCCAGCTTTGCCGAGGTCGTCGTTTTGCCGGCACCGTTTAGGCCGCAAATTAGAATGCGCGCGGGCGGGTTGAGATCGAGTGGCGATTGATTTCCACCGAGGAGTTCGGCGAGTTCGTCGTGGAATATTTTGACGATTTGTTCGCCGGGCTTGATCGACTTGAAGACATCCTCGCCCATCGCCTTTTCCTTCACCTTGGCGATGAAGTCCTTGGCAACGGCGAATTCCACATCGGCCTCAAGCAGTGCGATGCGAATGTCGCGCAGTGCGTCGGCGATGTTTTTTTCCGAGATGCGACCCACGCCGCGAAGGTTGCGGAAGGTTTTGTCGAGGCTGTCGGCGAGTGACGAGAACATGGGAAATGTGGTTTGAATCAAAATCCGACCGAGTAGCTGGCGGCGTGGTCGATGCGGAACCACCATTCAAGCGCGGGTTCCGCTGTTTTTCCAGAGCGGTTTTTCCATGTGACCGATACCGAGCAAATCGGCTGGCGCAGCGGGCGGTTGACCTTCCAGGAATATATTCCGCTTTGTGCGTCGAAGACCGCAGGCACTTCGCCAAGGCCTGCGATGCGCATGACCAGCGTTGAGGGGTTGAGGTCGGCGACCTTCGAGAGATCGGCAGAAATCAGCGGCATGCGTTCCATGACGCTGGCGCCGGACTGCGGGCTCACCGGATGCGCGGTTGGCATCGCTAGGGGCGCAGCTTGTGACTCCAGCGCTGCGTGCGCTCCACCGAATTGCGTGGCAAGCTCGAAGATGTGGTCGTGCGTGCCAAGAATGACATAGCGCGGCAATGTTTCATCGGGCGTCGATTGGCTCACCTTGCCGGGCAGCACCGTGAACATGTGCGTGTAGCCATTTTCCCGCGCGACCGGAAACATTTCGGGCGTGACATAACCGCCGGGGTAAACATAGGTGCTGATCGACTGCCCGAATTTCGACTCCAGAAATTTTTTCGAATCGCCGAGTTCCTTCTGTAAAAACGCGCGATAAACTTCGGGGCCCTGGCGTTGGTTTTTTTTCACCACCTTCGGGTAGGGATGGCTCACCGAGTGGCTGCCGATCGTCGCACCGGCGGCGATCATCTCGCGGATCATCGCGGAGCTGAGCGACTTGCCGCCACGGTCGACATAGTTTTTGTAGAGGTACATCGTGAACGGGTAATTGAACTCCCGAAGGATCGGAAACGCATCGGTGTAGACCGAAAGCCAGCCGTCATCGATCGTGATGAGCGCCGACTTTTGCGGCAGTGTTTTGCTGCCATCGTTTTTCTTCCATGCGATGAAGTCGGCGAGTGAGATCACCGTGATGCCGCGGTCGCGCAGTGCTTGCATTTGCCAGCGGAACTTGGCCGTGCGGATGCGCATTTCGGTCTCCGGCAGCGTGGGCGAAAGATCGTGGTAGCCGAGCACCGAGACGCGGCTTGATTGCGGCGTGGAAGGTGCCGTGGGCGCAGGTTGCGTCGCGGCAGGAGATGCCTCGGCTGCGGGGATGGATTCGACGCTTGGCATCGGGTCCGGCGCTGGCTCGGGGGCCTGGGCAGCAAGCCGCATGCTCGCAAAAGTCAGGGCGATCAGGGCGCGGCGAATCATCGGCGGATGCTAAGCGCGGCCCGGTGGAAATGAAAGCGCAAGAATGCGACGCCAACCCGAATCACGGCGCGATGCGGATCCCTTTTTCCTCGATGAGGATTGCGCGTCTTTTGAGCAGCGCGCCGAGGCATTGCTTGAAGGTGCGTTTGCTCACACCGAGTTCGTCGTGGATTTCCTCGGCAGGGCTGTGATCGCCGATCGCCCAGAATCCGCCGCGGGCCATGAGTTCGCTGAGGATGCGTTGCTCGAGCGTGTCGACCTTGTCGCGGCCCGGCGCGTGGAGGCTGAGGTCGATTTTCCCATCCTCACGGACGCGTGAGATGAAACCGTTAACGCGCTCGCCGGGTTGGAGTTCTTGGAAAACGCTTTCGGCAAAGAGCAGGCCGCTGTGTGTGCCGTTGATGATGGCCTTGTAGCCGAGTGGCGTTTTGCCGAAAATGACCAACTCCACCGGATCGCCCGGCGCATAATTTCCGCGGCTCTGATCGAGAAATCGTGAGAGCCGCGTCGATGCGACGATGCGCCCGGAGACTTCGTCGACGTGGACATGGACGAGGTAGGATTTGCCGGGTTCCATGCGCGATTTTTGCTCGCGAAACGGCACCAGCAATTCCTTGGCAAGGCCCCAGTCGAGGAAGGCTCCGACGCCGGTGACCGCAACGCATTTGAGTCGCGCGAAGGTGCCGGGCATGGCCTTGGGAGTCTTGGTGGTCGCAACCGGGCGGTCCTCCGAATCGCGGTAAATGAACACATCGAGCGGGTGACCAATTTCCCAGCTCGCCGGCATTTCACGGCGTGGCAACAGGATTTCGCCAAGCTCTTTGCCGCCATCGAGATACAGCCCGAAGGATTTTTCCCGCAGGACATTCAACAACGCGCGCTCACCGATTCGGGCCATGCGTGATGATGCGGCATCGACCGACGGCGGTCGATGCCGATTTTATAAGCGTGTGATCAATGAGCCCGAGGACCCGTCGTTCAAGCCGGCTTTTTGCCGCCCGCGTTGCGGATCTGCTCGAAGGTGCCTTCGATGAGATTGCGGCCTTGGTCGCCGAGGCTGTGGTAGATCGTGGCCATCGTTTGCACGACGCTGGCGGCCGGGCCTGCAAAGGTGAACTCGCAGTTTTTCACTTCGCACTGGTTGAGCGCAAAAGCGCCGTAGCCAAGCACGACAAAGCGGCAGTTGGTGAATTCGCAGCCTTCGTATTCGTGGAAATCGAGCACGACTTCCTCGTTGGTGAACTGGTGTTTGCTTATTTTCATGGATGTGTTGGGTGAATGCTTTTTTCAGGCGGGGCAATGGCGGCAGAAAGCCTAGGCCTTGAATCAACTTCATTCAAGGCGCGTTTCGAGACCTGGTTTCCAGGCATGGCTTCATTTTTTGGCTTTTCAAAAGCTGGCTGGCGGTTTAGGATCGCCGTCCGCCAACCAATGGTGGTCGTAGCTCAGTTGGTAGAGCCCCGGATTGTGATTCCGGTTGTCGCGGGTTCGAGTCCCGTCGATCACCCCATCTTTCCCATCGGAAGCCATATCGGGCTTTGGGCGGGGGAGGAGGAATCCAAATGATTGATCCATGTTGCCGCTCGAGAGCCGTATTCATTACAAGTTTCGCAATTCCCTGCTTCTGGCAGAGGCCTTGACGCATCCGAGCCTTGCTTACGAATCGCAGCACCGGAATTTTGACAATCAGCGTTTGGAATTTTTGGGCGATGCGGTGTTGCAATTGATTGTCACCGAGGAGTTGTTCCGCCGATTTGCGGGAGCGACCGAGGGTCATCTCACCAAGCTGCGTTCGCGGGTGGTTTCGCGTCGGGCTTTGGCAAAATTTGCCATGGCGATCCATCTCGGTGATTACATTTTGCTCGGCAAGGGCGAGGAGTCCACGGGTGGCAGGCGGCGTATGTCGACCTTGGCCGATGCCTTCGAGTCGTTGATCGGCGCGGTGTTTCTCGATTCCGGTGTCAATAAGGCGCGGGAATTGGTTTTGCGTTTGCTCGAGGATGAACTTGGCAGCATGCAGGAGGGGACCGAGGAAATGAATCCCAAGGGCGAATTGCAGGAATGTTTGCAAGCGATTCATCCGCAGGCGCCGATGTATCGGATCATCAGCGAAAGCGGACCCGATCACCGGCGCGTGTTTCAGGCCGAGGTTGCGTGGTGCGGAAAGGTGCTGGCCAGCGGCAAGGGCAAGAGCAAGAAGGAAGCCGAGGCGCGTGCGGCTTTGGAGGCCTTGCGGGCAAGGTTGTGGGATGTGTGACGCATGACGCGAAAATGCCGCTTGGCAAGATGGCGGCACAAATGGAGATTGGGCGCGCGATGGGTATGGATCTTTCGGATTTGCGCGGGCAGATGCCTGCAGGCGGTTTGTTCGGCGGCGGGTCGTGGCGGTGGTCGCCCGAGCCCTTGGTGTTGAGCCAAGCAGAGGCGGACTGGATCACGGCACTGGGCCATCCGCTCGCGCGTTTCCAACAAGCCTGCGATGAAGTTTATCGAAGGAGCGCGGCGGAATCCTTGCCATCGTGGATTGCGGAATGGTTGGATCGCGGCAAGCCGGAATGGTTGGTCGCTTTGCAGCGTGTTAAAGGTATGGCCGGTCATGCGCCGCGGGTCATCCGCCCGGATTTGATGGTGACCCAGGACGGCTTTGCGATGTCGGAGCTCGACAGCGTGCCGGGTGGGATCGGTGTGGCGGCGTGGATGGCTCGCGTGTATGCCGATGCCGGCTATGAGGTGCTCGGTGGGGCGGATGGCATGCGCAATGGGTTCCGCTCATTGATGCCCGACGGCGGCACTGTTTTGATTTCTGAGGAGGCCGCTGATTACCGGCCGGAAATGGAATGGTTGGTTTCGACGCTCGGTGATGAGTGGCGGGTGGCTTCGGCTGAATCGTATGAACCCGATGGTTCGGCGCTCTATCGGTTCTTTGAATTGTTTGATTGGCAGTCGGTGCCAAGTGCAAGGCAGTTGGCGCAGGACGCGGCCGATGGCGCGGTGCGAATCACGCCGCCATTCAAGCCGCATTTTGAAGAGAAACTTTGGTTGGCCTTGTTGTGGTCGCCGGCGCTGAAGGGCGTTTGGGAAAAGTCACTGCGTGGCAATCACCTCAAGCGACTGCGCGAGTTGGTGCCCTTTGGTTGGCTTGTCGATCCCACGCCTTTGCCACCGCATGGGGCGCTGCCGCGCTTGGAGCTTCATTCGTGGGATGAGGTCGCTGGATTGAGTCAGCGCGAACGGCAGTTGGTGCTCAAGGTGAGTGGATTTCACGAGACCGCATGGGGCTCGCGCGGAGTTTTTGTCGGACATGATTTGCCCACGGCCGAATGGTCGGCGCGGCTGCGGCATGCGCTGGATCATGTGGCGGAACAACCTTGGGTGATGCAGCAATTCCGCGAGGCGAAGCGCATCGAGCATCCGGTATTCCGCGATGATGGTTCAGTGGAAGTCATGCAAGGCCGGGCAAGGATATGCCCGTATTATTTTACCGACGATGAGGGAACCACGCGGCTTGGTGGTTGCCTTGCCACAATCGTGCCGGCCGACAAGAAGAAGATCCACGGCATGAGCGACGGGGTCCTAGTGCCTTGCGTGGTTGGGTGATAGTTTGGATAAACCCAGAACCCGCAGTTAGGAAGCGGTGGGGGCGCGTAGGTGAGTCATGGCACTTCCAAGAAACAATGCGACAAATTGGCAAGGGGAGCCATGGGTCTGAAAATCAAAGGTCCGAAAGTCAAAAAGTCGAAGAACCGCGAACATTGGGCTGACCTTGGACTTTTGACTTTTAGACTCTTTTCTCCTGCGTCCTAACTGCTCGACTGTCGCATTTATTACGAGAGGTGGTGTTAGAGGTTCCTGGAGGGGTTGCGTCATACAATCACCACCCATGTCCCATACCAAAAAATGCACAGTGCCTGCAGTCCGATTTTCGTCGGGCGACAAGTTCGAGTCCGCTCCCAAGCCGATCACGCCCTTCGGTAACTTGGAAAAGCACAAGCCGTTGATCGACAGCATCTCGGGCAATCTGTGGTTCTCTCAATTGCGGGTCAGGCCCGCCGCAGGTACTCCGGCATTTGTTCGCGTTGGAACGCAGGAGAGGGGGCCGCGCGGCCAAATGAAATCACCGCACCCACACCCGCCGCATGCGGGCCGCCCAATCGTGGTTCGACTTCAAACTCGGGAAAGCGATAGCGCGCCCGGTGCCGCAAAATCGCGCTCACCACCCACAGCAAAACAATGGCGCCGATCGCCGAAAATCCGGGCACGACATACGGTGCCACCCTGTCGATGAGCGGACGAAATTTTTCGAGGCCCTTCGGCGCGGATTTTTTCTCGGTCTTCATGCTGACGACCGGCGGCGCAGCCTGATCCTTTTTTTCGCCGCCCATCATGCGCTCCATCATGTAGATGCGGATCGACATCTGCACGAGAAACGCCTCGAGCTGGCCCGCGCGGTCGGACTTCTTGAGTGCCTGCATCACCGCATTTTCCATCGCGCGCTGGCGCTCGGGCATCGAAACTTTTTCGGCAAGCTGACGCGTCACGCGCATGGTCGATGCCTGTGGTTTTCCGACATGATAAAAGACCACCACCGCCGGTCGTTCGCCGCCGAAAATTTTGTCGACCCAATGTTCGTCGTGCCAATCTTTCGGGATCTCCTGATCCGCGCGGTAGAGATAGACATAGAGGTCGACCGCCGAATCGCCAGCGTGGTAGTTCAGAAAGGTCAGCCTTTCCTCGCGCTCGCCGATACCCAACAACAACTGCGGGTCGACGAGAAAACTTTCCGGGCGCTTGTCGACATACGCGGCCTTGGCATCGAGCAGCGGATCGGCGGCGGGCTCGACCGGGGCTTTTGGCTCGGTGATCGTTTCATCTTTGACCTTCAACTTGCGCGAATTTTTCGTCGCTTGCTTTTTGCTTTTGCTCGCAACCGCAGCGCCCTCGCGCTTGGGCTTGCGCTCTTCGCGCGCATCGGCCACATGCAGCAAAGTGGCCAGCGCCAGCAAGATGACCCATGCCCGTTTCATGATTCGATGGAGCTTGTTGTCCTTTCCTCCTTCGCGGGCACATGACCGTCGCGCATGCGCTTCAAGCCATTGCGGCTCAGCACCGGCGGCATGAGCTTGCGGCGGAAATGCCCGGGGTCGCGCCGTGCCTGGCGGCTTCGCTTGATCAAAATCCCCTCGAGATGCGCCAGCAATTTGACGAGCCCCTCGGCGTAGCGCCCTTCAAGCCAGTGACCATGCGCACGCGAAAGGCATTCAAAGGTGTCCGATTCGTCCAGAAAGCCATCGAGCGCGTAACCAAACACCATGCCTGCGGCTTTCGACTCGGGATCGATGGTGATCAAAATGCCCGCCTCGTTCGGCTTGTCCGCAGGCAGATCCTCGAAGGCCGCGCGATTCAACAACCAAAAACCAAATTGACGAATGTTTGCCACCTCGCCGAGCGAACCGGTGTATACCGCGACGAACAACTGCGGGAAGCGCCACGACACACGCTCCATCGCCGCCTCAACACGCTCGCGTTGACCATGCCCGAAGATGCCAGCCCCGTCCGCCAGCGAGCGCAGGCTCACCTCGCCACCACCGTAGGTGAAGTCTGCATCCGCAATCGAAAATCCACAATGCGGGCACAACTCCGCTGCGCGGTGAATGCTCTGGACACATCTCGGGCACTTCATCATCAGCGAATGAAATTCGATACGAAGTGCCGAATGCTTCGTCAAAGCAAAACATCAGGAAATCCAAATAAAATGCCCTGATTCAAAGCCTTCCACGCCATCCTTCACAAGATCGCCTACATCTGCCATGGTCGCCGCACATGCGCCAAATCACCGAAATCGATCGCGATGATTTTCGCAATTTGCTCGTGGAAATTTCGCAGGCCCACATGCCCTTCGGGAAATTTGGCATCAAGGCTTACCCGCCATCCGGTGTGCCACTCATGGATCTTCCCGTCGAATACCTCGCATGGTTCAAGGAGCGCGGATTCCCCAAAGGTCGCCTCGGCGAACTGATGGCGCATGTGTATGAAATCAA
This sequence comes from Verrucomicrobiota bacterium, assembly GCA_018969605.1. Classification (GTDB taxonomy): domain Bacteria; phylum Verrucomicrobiota; class Verrucomicrobiia; order Verrucomicrobiales; family Akkermansiaceae; genus Luteolibacter. The sequence goes on from JAGWXY010000047.1 coordinate 14,521, forward strand.
AGAGGTCGGCATGGACTCGGTCTTCGATCCCCTCCGCGAGGTCAGAGGCGGGCGCTTCCGGCTCCAGCCGAAACGGCCGCGCTTGTTTGATTTTGAATGAATCCTTAAGCATTCGGTCCCGCAAGGATTCTCGCTTGATCGAAGTCGAATGGCGTGAGCTCGAGCAGCAACTCGTCGCCCACCGCAAATGTTGCGGCCGCATCGGCGAGCTCCTTCGACAGGTGCGCAAGGATCATTTTGCCATTCGGCAGCTCGACCCGATAGAGCACCGAGCCCCGCGTCTCGAGCACTTTTCCATGTGTTTGAATCGTGGCATCCGGCATGGCTACCGCGCTTTGAACCGCTTTCCGGGCCCGGGCGCAAGCCGGAGCATCGGGAAATTTTCGCACGTTTGCCCGTGTCGCGGCAAGGACCTTGCTTGACGCCACGCCGATCCGTAGCATCATGCCCACCAGTCGGCCGCACGAAATTTCTCGTGTCCGGCCTCGCCTACTCAACATACTGAACCGCCATGAACACACGAATCGCTTCGGTCATCAGCGTCGCGCTCTGCGCTCTGCTTGCGTCCTGCTATCCCTACGACGAGGGAGCCAACCGCAAGAAAACCAAAAAGTCTTCGCCCAATGCCACCGCGCCAGCTGCCCCAACCAAGACTGAGGCGCAGAAAAAAGCCGAAGAGGAAAAGCTCAAGGAAAAACAGAAGAAGGAAGCTGCCGCTCAAACCACATCGGGAGACGGTGCCAGCACCACAAGCGCGGACTCGGCTGAGGGCTCAATCAAGCCGACTGAGAAGCCTGTCACCTCTACGACTACCAGCCCTGCTGAAAAGCCCGCAACTACGGTGAAGAAACCCGAGTACTCCTATGCCAGCAAGGTGCCGGGCAAGGAAGGGTTCGTCTTCAGCCCTTACAACAACAAGGTGGTCGATGTGCGCGACATTCCGAGCGGCACACTCGTGCAAGACCCGACCTATCCCGCAGCGGAGAAAAAGTATTTCCGCGTTCCCTGATCGCCTCGTTCCCCCCGGTCGATTTTTTCACCTTCAACCAACCGGGTCCCACACACAGGACCCGGTTTTTTTTCGAATGAACGCCGACTTTCCGAACATCAGCATCCTTGGCAGCGGGCTTCTCGGCGGATCGCTCGCGCTGGCACTCGCCGCGCAAGCGCAGGCTCCGCGCGTGAGGCTTTGGGCGCGCAAGGCGCAAACGGCAGCCGACGCGCGCGCCCTCGGCATCGATGGTGCCACCGATGATCTCAAGTTCGCTGTCGAAGGCGCCGATCTCGCGGTGCTGTGCGTGCCGGTCGGCGCGATGCCCGCACTCGTCGCAGCCGCGATTGATGCCGGCATGCCCGCCACTTGCCTCGTCACCGATGTGGGCAGCGTGAAGCAAGCCCCCCATCGCGAACTCGCGCCACTGCTTGCGGCGAAGGGCATCGATTTCATCGGCAGTCATCCGATGGCCGGATCTGAGCGCAACGGGCTCTCGGCCACCAGCGCGACGCTCTTTGAAGGTGCCGCCTGCCTGCTCACGCACGAAGGCGAAACAGCCGGCCCTCGCGGCATGGCGCTCGAAGCATTTTGGCAGTCGATCGGTTGTCACACCGCATGGATGAGCCCGGCCGCACACGATGCGCTCGTCGCACGCATTAGCCATTTGCCCCACCTCATCGCTGCAAGTGCCGCGCGCGTTTGCCTCAAAAATCCTGCCGATGGACGCTTCGGCGGTGGCGGACTGCGCGACACCACCCGCGTCGCCTCCGGCAATCCCGACATGTGGGCGGAGATCGTCACCGAAAATCGCGCCGCGCTGCTTGCGCCGCTGCGCGAAACCATCGCCGATCTCAGCACGATCCTTAGCCTGCTGGAAAACGGCGACCAGCAAGCCACCCTTCAATGGCTCGCCGAGGCCAAACAACCGCGCGACACGCTGCAAGCGATGCATGCGGAGAAAAAATTCCCACTCCAAGCCGGCTGACATCACGCCGTTGTTGCACGCCGCGCAAATCTGTTAGATAGCCTGCCACCCGATCCATGTCCGAGTTCCGAGTCACATCCATTTCAAAAATCCACGCGGAGTTCAGCGTGCCAGGCGACAAGAGCATGTC
>JAGWXY010000048.1 GCA_018969605.1 Verrucomicrobiota bacterium
ATTCGAATCATTTTAACCACTGATTTCGCAGATTTACTGATTATCGAGGAGCGCATTTTTTGTGATTTTTCTTTATCTGTGCAATCTGTGTAATCTGTGGTCAAAGCCCTCTTTGTTTGCATTTCAACTTCCGAATTCGGGCTTATTCTAGCGCTGATTGAATCGCGCCATCTCGCGCTGCGCTTCGCGAAGTTCGACTTTTTTCTTCAGGTCCTGACGCTGATCGGAGTGCGTCTTGCCCTTGCCGACGCCGATCTCGACCTTTACCCGTCGGTTCTTCCAATACATCCGCAGCAGCGGCAGCGTGCAGCCCTTGATCGCGGTCGCTGCGGCGAGCTTGAGGATCTCGCGTTTGTGCAAAAGCAAACGGCGTGGGCGCTTGGGCATGTGATTGAACCACTCACCGGCGGTTTGCCATGGCTGAATGTCGCAACCGTATAGAAACACCTGGTTGCCTTCGACGCGGGCAAACGCATCGGAAACATTGATCTTGCCGGCACGGATCGATTTGACCTCGGTGCCCTTCAGCTCGATGCCAGCCTCGAATTTTTCAAGGATATGGAAATCGCGTCCGGCCTTCCGGTTGGTGGCGATTTCCGCACTCATGAAATCTCAAGGCCAGAAGCAAAGGCGATCACGCCTCAGCCTTCTCGACCAACTGGATCTTGCCCTCGATGATTTCCGTAAGGGCGATGTCCGCAACCCCCATGCTCGGGCGGACGGGAATAAGAGGCGAACGACCACTGTTCAACTGGCGCACGCGCTGCGAAACGAGGTTGATCAATACGAGGGGGTCGGTGACAATTTCAGATGCCTTTTCGAGGAGGTCGCTTTTCATAGGAGAACCGGGAAATCGCGAATCCGGCCGATCTTGCCCGAACGGTATGACGTTCTCTGGCTGCGGTGACGGAACTTTTTCGCTCAAGTCTGTGGAGGTTGGAGGGTTGTCGCCCCATACTCGGGACGGGTCGAGAAATCAAGCAGGTTTTGAGCTCGCTGACAAGCCCAAAGTCGACTCACCCAGTCGATTGTGGCTGAGGCTGGTGCCAACAACAGAGCCTAAACCACGAAAATCACAAAATGCCACGAAAGGGAGAAGATTCGCCATGACCACGATCAGCCCGGTATCAGGTCGATGCCGAAACGCCGCAGGACCGCTACCATGATCCAAAAAAGCGCGGCGGTGATGAGGCAGTTCAAGCCCAGCGCCGACCAAAAGCCCCAGCCATGGCGCCACATCCACGGAAGAATCAAAAACATCGGCAGGGTCGGCAGTACAAACCAAAAGGTACCTTCGGCATGGTTCGCCAAGCGCTCGCCCGACTGTCCGCTTTGATGCATCCAGATCATCGCCAGCAGCGAAGTGAGCGGCAAGGCAATAAGAAGCGCCGAAAGCCGGTCATTGAAGAGCTGGACCTTGTTCACCGCGACGATGATCAAGGCGCTCAAGAGCCATTTCGCCAGATCCAGACCCGAAAAAGACAGCAGTTTTTCCCAAAATTGAGCAGTGAACATGGGAGAAATCATGAAAAATCAGGCCGCAGGAGGTCAATTTGATTTTACAGCTCAAAACAAACCATTCGGTTGGTACTTTTGCTTGATCTTGCCATTTCCAAATGAAACCGCGAAGGTTTCTGGGTGAAATTTTTGTCCCTTGGGTCGTGGGTTATGGGTTTGATGTTGGCCGTCTCGCCTGCGGGCATGGCCTTGGATGCCGCGCGCAAGGAGCAGATTGGCCGCAAGATTTGGCAGAACGAATGCGGCGGAAGCGTGAGTGGACTCACGACATGGAATGCGGGTGAGGAATTTCCATCGCTCGGGATCGGGCATTTCATCTGGTACCCGGCGGGCTTCAAGGGGCGCTTCGACGAGAGCTGGCCAAGTTTTGTCAGCTACGCGAAAAGCAAGGGAGCGAAGCTGCCGGAGGTCGCGCTCGAGCGTCACAGCCCGTGGACGAGCAAGGCGCAATTTCAGCGCGAGTTCGACTCGCCGCGTCTCAGTTCGCTGCGCAAGTGGCTCGCGGCGAACATTGGCGTGCAGACGGATTTCATCATCGCGCGTTCGCGGGCGGCTTTGCCAAAAATTCTTGCGGCCGCGCCCGACTCGGAGAGAAAGCGCATCGAGGCCAACTACCACAAAGTCGCCACGACCCCGCAAGGGACCTATGCGCTGATCGATTATGTGAACTTCAAGGGCGACGGCTGCTCCAAGGCTGAGCGTTACAATGGCCGTGGCTGGGGTCTGCTGCAGGTGCTTGGCGAGATGCGCGATGTCCCATCGGGGCCGAGCGCCGCCAAGGAATTTGCGGCCTCCGCCAAACGCGTGCTTTCAAGACGCATCGCCAACTCCCCACCCGAACGCGGTGAACAACGCTGGGAACCCGGCTGGCACAACCGCTGCGAAACCTACGGCCGTCCTTTGTGAGAGAGTGGTGTCTTCGTGGAGCACGGCATCGTGGTGATCTTGGATCGAGATTGAAGAGCGGTTGAGTGCTTAACATCCGCGACTTGCTGGGCCTAGGTTCGATGCCTTCCGTATGAAGGATGTCGCCGCTCGTGCTTGATTACCCTGATGCGAATCACGGAGTCATCCAAAACCCGAAAAAGAATCAACTAGGGAAATCTCTTCATCAGTGCTCCTCGCGTATCCGCACGGAAACACATTCAACAACATATTCAACGGGTCGGGATGGCTGCAATTCGCAGAACTTGCTTCTCAAATTCGTTGATGAAATCGTCGCCCAGATTCTGGGATCGTTCGTTGTGGAAATCCCGGATTTCAGCAAGTTCGGCCTCAATAGCCGGGTGATATTCAATCCTCATTGCCTTAAGCGTCGCATCAAATCCTGATGTGAAACGGCAGCCACTTGGCCACTCTCGATCTCATGGTCTCTCTTTTCAGCAAGATTCAATGAAGCTTCGTCGTCGAGATCGACGGACAGCTCGAAAGGATCCTCGATGCTCTCCCACAAGGAGGCCGCAAGCAGGGCACGCTCCCTAGTGGACAACTTCAAGGCTTCTGGAGCAATCTCATCAATGCTCATAAAACTAGAATATCACGCGAAACGGATGGGAAAAGTTTGAATTTTTTCGATCCCACAGCGCATGCGCCCGCGAGGCTTGGGTGCTGAAAACCACACGCGAGGGGCGCGTGTGCTGCCCTCTTCACGCCTCTTCAATACGCGCTACGCGTTTTTGCGGGTTTTGTACCACTTGCGAAAATCCCCGCCGCGCGATTCGGGCAGGGTGCGTTGGCCAAGCCAATCCTGAAGCGGCTTGATGGGCGCGACATGGATGGGCAGGTGGTTCATTGCCTTCGACATCGTCATCGCGGTGCGCCACAGCGAGGGCGAGGTAGCGAGAGTGGAGAAAGGCGTCATCGGCACGGCGGCGGGCGAGTGAACACCCTCGCGTTTTGCCTTGTCACGCAGGCGCAGCAACAAGTCGGGGATTGGAATATCGACCGGGCAAACCTCGTTGCATGCGCCGCAGAGCGACGAGGCTTTCGGGAGATCGGCAAGCTCCGGGAAGCGATCGCCGAAGAGCAATGGTGAGAGCACCGCGCCGACCGGGCCGCCGTAGGTCGAGCGGTAGGCGTGGCCGGAAGCCTGGCGATAAACCGGGCAAACATTTTGGCAAGCGCCACAGCGGATACAGCGCAGGATTTCGCGGCAGTTTGATGCAAGGACATCGGTGCGGCCGTTGTCCATGAAAACGACGTGCATGTGCTCGGGGCCGTCGGGCTGATTGGCGGACTTCGGGCCATTGATGAACTCGGTGTAAACCGTGAGTTGCTGGCCGGTGGCCGAGCGGCCGAGCAGGTTGAGGAAGACCGCGAGATCCTGTTCGCGCGGGATGACTTTTTCGATGCCGACCAGTGCGATGTGCACTGGGGAGGGTGCCATGCCAAAGCGCGAGTTGCCTTCATTGGTCACGAGCGTGAGGCGGCCGGTGTCGGCGCAGACAAAATTCGCGCCGGTGATGCCGGCCTCGGCGAGCATGTACTTTTCGCGAAGGTGGACGCGTGCGCGGCGGGTGATTGTTTCCGGGTCGTCGTTGTAATCGGCAGCGATGCCTTCGCGTTGGAAAGTGCGGGCGATTTCGCGGCGGTTTTTGTGAATGATCGGTTTGACGATGTGAGATGGCTCGTCGTTGTCGAGTTGGACGATGAACTCTCCGAGGTCGGACTCGAGACACTCGATGCCGTTCTCGATGAGAAACGGGTTGAGGTGGATTTCCTCGGCGGCCATCGACTTCGACTTTGTGAGGCGTGTGACGCCGTGGCCGCGCAGGATGGAAAGAATTTCCTGGCGTGCGTCTTCGGCGGTCGCGGCGAAATGGACCTTTACGCCGCGCTGGGTGAGTGCCGCCTCCGCATTCGCGAGGTAGTCGCCGAGGTGGTGGAGCGTGTGGTCCTTGATCGCTCCCGCAAGTTTGCGCAGCGAGTCGGGATCGGCGTAATCCTTGTGCAGGACCTCATAGCGTTTCTCCGTGCCCTTGGACGATCCATCGAGCACCGAGGTTTGTTTCTCGTCGCTGATCTTGCGGGCGTAGAGATCGATGGGTTGGGTGCCGATCATGGATTCGATTGGTTTGGTTTTACCAGCGTGTCGCGGAGGATCTGGATGGCGTGAAATTGTGGGATCGCGCGGCCTTGGTTTTGTGCGAGCCCGTTGAGGTGCATGAGGCAGGACATGTCGGTGCCGACGAGCATGTCGGGCCGGATATTGAGCATGTGATCGAGTTTGAGCGTGCCCATTTGCCCGGAGATGTGAGGAAAGGTCACCGAGAAGGTTCCGCCGAAGCCGCAGCATTGTTCGGACTGACCGAAGGGGATGACCTCCGCATTTTCGATCGATGAAAGCAGCGTGCGCACCGCCTCGCCGGTCTTGGTGCCGCGGCTGTGGCAGGAGCGGTGAAACGCGATGCGGGTGGGCTGTTCAAATTTCCCCGGCCATGTGCGGACCCCGAGATCATTGAAAATGAAATCGATCACCTCGCGAGTGCGGGTGGCTAGCGAGTTGATTGCCGCGTCGGGTTCTTCCTCGAATTGCAGCATGTTGCCATGGCGGTTCATGGCGGCACAGGAGCCCGAGGGCACGATCACCGGCAATTCGCCCGCGAAGACATCGGCGCAGTGACGTGCGACCTTGCGCGAGGCGGCCCAGTCGCCGGAGTTGAATGCTGGCTGGCTGCAGCAGGTTTGATTTTCCGGGAAATCGACGGAGATGCCAAGGTGCTCGAGGACCTCGACAGTGGCTTTCGCCACATCGTCGAAGAACGCATCACAAAGGCAGGTGCCCATGAGAAGCACTCGTTGGTTGAGGGGGCGGGCGCTGGGTGCGGACATGAAAAATGGTGTCTGTTCACAGGCTATCGATCGGGCGGGGTGCTGCAATCCATAATCCTTGCGGGATTGATTTTTCACGCTCGCGAATGCAGCAGTGCGTATGATTTGCATGCTTCACCTGGGCGTTTGATCGGGCGGGGCATGGGATGGACAAGCATGCGGCGGAATGCTTGAGTGCTGCCGATGAGCGATGGATCCTTGTTGCTGCTGGGGCTAGATGGGCCGGATTTGAGGCCGGACGAAGCGGCGCTGTTCCGCCGTTTGCAACCGGCCGGCTACATCCTTTTTTCGCGCAACATCGTTTCGCCGGAGCAGACGCGAAAACTCACCGACGACCTGCGCGACTTGTCGGTCGATTTGCCGATCATCGGCATTGATCAGGAAGGTGGACGCGTCACGCGGACCAAGGAATTTGCGCCGGTACTGCCATCGGCCGAGGCCTTGGCGGCGCGCGGAGACATGGGAAAAATTGCCGATGCCGGCGCGTTGACCGGCGAGTTGCTGCAGCTTTTGGGCTTTAATCTCAACTTTGCGCCGGTGCTCGACCTCGATCATTTTCCCGGACTTGCAAATGCCCTGCGCGGCCGTTGCTGGGGTCGCGACCCGCAGAGCGTGATCGATTTCGCGGGTCAATGGAACCGCTGGATGCGCCGACAATCGATCGCAAGCTGTGGCAAACATTTCCCCGCCTGCGGCCGCGCCGTTTCCGATCCGCATCACGACCTTCCCTCATCGCCTGCCACACTTGATGAATTGCTGCGCGAGGATGTGATTCCTTACACCGCGCTGATGCCCGAGCTCGATTCGATCATGCTCGCGCACATGGAGTTTCCCAACATCGATGCCGATTTCCCCGCGTCGCTTTCGCCCAAAATCATCCGGCGTTTCTTGCGCGATCAGCTCGGCTTCGACCGCCACCTCGTGATGACCGACGACCTCGACATGGGTGCCATCACCAAGCGTTACGGTCGGGGCGAGGATGTGAAACTGGCGATACGCGCCGGCAATGACCTTGCGATGATCTGCCACCGCAACGACACCGCCGAGGCCGCCGCCCGCGCGATCGGCGAATTGCCCCTCGGCATGCGGCACGAGGCACAGGATCGGGTCGAACGCTTTCGCCGCCGCGTGCTACGCCCGCCCGCCGCATGGTCCGCCCGAAAATGGCAAAGCACCTGCGCCAAGATCGCCCAACTCGCGGCGGAATTCGACCCCGCCGAGGAAACCTCCTCAAACAGCCCGGTGGCGGATTATTGAGTTTTTTGGCCACAATTTGATTTTTTCGAATTAAGTGGAGATTTTGCCAGTCTCATGTACGTCTATGGCAGACATTACTATGAAAAAGATTGCTCAAAAAATCACCGCGATTCTTACAGTTGCAGGTTTGGTTTCTTTTGCTCCCACCGAATCCCAAGCCGCGGATCTCGCGCTTGAGGGGGGAGGTTCCTATGTCTTGGGTGATACCTACCGATATTACAAAAAGGGAAAAAGCCAGAGCGGTCGCTATCGCAACCTTGGTTCGGATTATTATCAGAGTGCGAGGATCAGAATGGATCGGGTGACCAACTATTCCGGCTATCGCTCTGGTGCCATGAGTTTTGAGCTTTGGGCCACGGATTACTACGATGCTACCAGCGGTATCGTTGTCATGACCACGGGGCTCAACCGGCTCAATGCGAATAGATTTTACAACGGTGTCAGCCGCGCTGGATTTGGCCTCTATCTGGACGATTATTACTACCCTCAGCTCAACCTGTTTGAGTTTGTCGGTAGCTGGGAATGGCGGGATGTCCTTGTCTTTGATTACGATGACTGGTTTTGATGACTATGCGTCCTAGCTCGCTCTTGTTGACTGCCGTCATTTTCGGGGGCTTGGGATTCCTGCTTGGACGCCTTACGCAAACCAATTCTGAACGCTTGATCGAACCCAGGGCCACAGCTGAGGCTGTGTCACCGGGCCATCGCGAGAGAGAAAAAAAATGGTCGGGCCCGGGTCAGGGGCCTTCTGATCTTCGTGCCAAACTCGAGCGTGAAGTGGACCCGCTTGCACGGTACAAGCTCGCGATGGATCACATGGAAGCTTGGGTTGGGCGTGATCCGCGTGGAGCGCTTGATTGGATTAAGGGCCAGCAGCTGAGTGCTCGACGCAAGGAGATCATGCGTCTTGCCTTGGCGCAATTCGCGGAAAGTGATCCGAAAGGCGCAGCTGAATGGGTAATGGCAAATCTTTCCGGAATCGAGCTGCACAACAGTCTCATTCAGATTTCAGGGCCATGGTCTCGCAACAATGGGGCTGAAGCCGCGACTTGGCTTTCTGCTCTTCCCGCATCGAAAGAGCGGGATGCAGCGCTTGAGAGCGCGCTTTTTGGTTGGGGCACGATTGATCCTTTGGCGGCGGTGGAATATGCGGGAGCAAAGGTCGCGGACGAGGGATTGGCATCGGTCTTGAGGCGTGCTTCGTATGCCGGTTGGGCCAAGAGCGATCCTGTCGCGGCGGTTTCGGCCAGCTTGGATTCGAGCCGAGTTCATGGCGACATGACGCAGTTTGCCAATACCTTGGCGAATTGGGCCACGGTGGATTTGGCGGCGAGCTCAGAGTGGTTGATGAAAAATGTTTCCAACCCCAATGAGCGCGCCGAGGCCGTGCTTGAGCTATCGACCATTTTTGCGAGGCAGTCGCCGGATGCCGGGCTTCAATGGATTGGCGCTTTGCCCGATGAAAATGAGCGCCGACTTGCCAGCAATCAGTTTGCGATCGATTGGGCGTCGGTTGACCCTGCCGCTTCGGCGAAGTGGGCGAGCGGGCAGTCGTCCGGATTGCTGTCGGACCAGGCGCAGATGGAGATTCTCCAAAGTTATCTTGCTGACGACGCAGCCGCTTTTGATCAGTGGCGCGAGTCGTTGCCGGAGGGTGCTCTCAAACAAAAAGCGGCGGATCTTGTCGCACCGGCGATTGAAGAGGGAGAATAAATCGATCTCACCTCTCCAGCATCCACGCGATGTGCGGGGTGTAGAGGTTGGGCTCGAGGAGAAAGGAGTCGTGGCCTTTTTCCGAATGCACGGTGATGTGCATGCAATTGACTTTGGCGCGCTCGAGGTGCTTGACCAGTTCGGCTTGTTCTTCCGGGTAGAAGCAGAAGTCCGAGTCGATCGAAAAAACCAGCCAGCGTTGGTTGGCGGCGCGGGAACGCTGGAAGAGGGCGGCGGGTGTTTCGGCATCGCCTTCGAGCGTGGCATCGAAGCGTGACCAGAGATCGATGATGCGCAGGTAGGTGTTGGCATCGAAGCGCTGCACGAATTTTTTTCCCTGATGAAGCATGTAGCTCTGGAATTGGTCGCGCACCTTGTACCATGCGAGCACATCGTCGGGCTGGACGACATCCTTGCGGGCGCGGCGCTCGATCGAATTGAGATGGACAAATGTTTTGTGCGAAATCATGCGGGCCAGCGCGAGGCCGTAGGTCGGGGCTTCGCCTTCGTAGTAGTCGCCGCCGTTGAAGTGCGGGTCGTTTTCGATGGCGAGGATTTGCTCGAAAAGGATCAGGCGGTTGAGCACCGTGGTTTTGAATCCCGATGCGATGGCGATCACATTGCGAACGCGCTCGGGCAGCCGGGTGGCAAAGGTGAGAGCGACAAGGCCGCCGACCGATGGGCCAACGACCGCATGCAGCGCACCGATGCCAAGCTCGTCGAGCAGGAGCGCGAGGGCATTGACTTGATCCGTGGCGGTGACGGCGGGAAAGGAAGAACCCCAGTGGCGGCCGGTTTCCGGATTGATCGATCCCGGCCCGGTGCTGCCATAGCAGCCGCCGAGATAGTTGGCGCAAATGACAAAATGTTTGTTGGTATCGAATGCCTTGCCGGGGCCGATCATGTCTTCCCACCAACCGGCGTGCAGTTCCTCCTGCCAGAGCGAGCCCACGCCTTCGATCGAGGGATTGCGGCCGGCGGCGTGATGCGATCCAGAGAGCGCGTGGCAAACGAGAATCGCGTTCGACTGGTCGGCGTTCAGCTCGCCCCATGTTTCATAGGCGATGCGGACCTGCGGCAAAGTGCCGCCATCCCGAAGCGGAAAGGGGCTGCCGATCTCGAGAAACCGAGTCTGGATCGCGTGGGACATGGGCGGAGACTAGTCGCTTGGGGCGATCCCTGCAAGCCGGGTTCCTGTCATTTGAGTTCGCGGCGAAGCTCGGTGATGCCGTCGCGTATTTCAAAGATCGTGCTGCGGATATGGGCAAGGGCCGCGAGTTGGTCGGCATCCTCCTCACTGGTCATGAGCTCCTGGCATGCGCCGACCGATTCGTTGAGCCAATTGAGGCAGCGTTTCAAAATCGCCAGCACATAGCCGGCCTCGGGTTCGTAGCCGCTGCTGCGATCGTTGAGCGCGCCGGCCAACTTGCCGCTGACCTGCAGCAAATTCGAGATGAGCAAATAAGATGGCGAGCCTTGGCTGGATTCGCCGGAGACCACATCCATCGCACGCAGCGCCAGCTCTTGGGCGCGTGCCTGAAGCGGGTGCCTCTCGTATTTGCCAAAGGGGTCTCCATCGTCCGCGAAATCCGCATTGTCGGCGATGTCATCGAAATCAAGCCGCCCGCCCGCATCGATGGCGGGCTCATCCGAATCCTCACGCGTGCTGGCTTCATCACGCTCGGCCATTTCCTCCAGCAAGCCATCCCAGCCCATGACGAATGCCTCTTTGCGTTCGCAGTCGCTGTCCTCCATGTATTTCTCGAGCACCTCCTGGTACGCATCGGTGAGCCGGTCGGACTCCTTGAGGCGTTGCTCCCAGGCAAACTCATCCATGTTGTCGGAATCATCTACCGCCTCCTCGCTTGGCTCGCGGCGACGGATGACTTGCGCCATGAAGTCGCGCATCGCGTTGAGATTGGCGAGTTTTTGTGCCTCTTCGCCATCCACATCCATGGTCCACTCATGTGGTGAAACATCGAGTTTGAACTCCGTGGTTTCGATCACCACGCGTCCGTTGATTTCGCTGAACCACTCGAGGTAGAGAACATTTTTCCACTCGCAGGGGATCTCGCCGCCGCTTTTGTGGATCTCGCGCATTTCGCCATCGCCGACGAGCGGCACGCGGGCCTTTCTCGAGGCGGTCATGTCGCCGATGATTCCTTTTTGGTGCGTTTCGATTTCCGCCGAATCTTCTCCTGCCACAGGCGAGGGGTTTTGAAATGCGAGCCGTGTGCCGGCGAGGTCGCGCCAGCAATCTCCCACGAGCTCGAGGGTCAAAGGTTCGTCGCGGCCAGCCAACCAGATGCGGCCGGTGGTTTGTCCTTCGACGGTGTTGTCGATCTCGCCGCGGACGACCGCTTCATCAATTCGCCATGCCATTGGTGAAATATCCGCATGCGTTGGCGATGGCGTCAAGCAGGCTTGCGTGCGTTGTGGAGCGGACTTTCAAGCTTGTTTTGTCACGCTGCCAAGTGGCGTCGAAATGATTGCGGGAAAATTTTGATTATCCACTTGCAAGCCGACCGGATGTCCACTAACCCTTCTCCCCCGCCTGCCGGAGCATCAATGCGAGGATAGCTCAGTTGGTAGAGCAGTTGGCTTTTAACCAATTGGTCCTGGGTTCGAGTCCCAGTCCTCGTACTTCTTCCGCAGCGAAGATTTTAAGGCGCCTTTCGGTGCTGATCTTGCCCCGAGCCGCAAAAGATTACCAGCGGATGGCTGCTGCGGCCCATGTGAGGCCGGCGCCAAAAACCACCAGCACGATGCGGTCGCCACGATGGAAGGCACCTTTGCGGTTGGCTTCATCGAGCGCAATCGCGACTGCGGCGGCAGAGGTGTTGCCGTACTTGTCGAGATTCACGAAGACGCGCTCGTTGGGCACCGCGAGACGATCGGCGATCGCGTCGATGATGCGCAGGTTTGCCTGATGCGGAATGACGCAGGCGATTTCCTCCGGCTTCCATCCGGCGCGTTCGATGACTTTTTCCGCCGCCTCTTTCATGCGTGTGACTGCGTGTTTGAAGACCTCTTTGCCCTGCATGCTGAGGGTCGCGAGGTTTTCGTGCACATTGGCGGCGGTGATCGGGCATGCGCTGCCGCCGCCGGAAATTTCGAGAAGGTGGGTGAGGTTGCCGTCGGTGCCCATTTCGGTCGCGACGATTGCGCCTTCGCCGGGTTGCGAGCGGCGCAGCACGGCAGCTCCCGCACCATCGCCGAAGAGCACGCAGGTCGTGCGATCCTGCCAGTTGGTGACGGTCGAAAGTTTTTCAGCGCCAATGATCAGGGCATTTTGAAACGCGCCATCCGAGATCAGGCGCTTGGCGATTTTCATCGCGTAAAGAAATCCCGAGCACGCGGCGGAAATGTCGAAGGCGACAGCGCGCGTGGCGCCGATCTGTTGCTGCACATGACACGCGGTGGCCGGCGTTGGTGTGTCGGGTGTGATGGTGGCGACGATGATCAGCTCGATTTCGGAAGCCTGCATGTTCGCTTGTTCGAGCGCGCGTCGTGCGGCGTGGCTTGCCATGTGTGAAGTGTGTTCTCCTTCGGCGGCGATGTGTCGCTCACGAATGCCGGTGCGGGTGACGATCCACTCGTCGCTCGTATCCACCATGGCGGCAAGTTCTTCGTTGGTGAGGACCCGTTCGGGAAGGTAACTGCCGGTGCCCGCGATGCACACATCGACTTCGGAATTCAACTCACTCATGCGGCGCGAGATTGGAACCAGCCGCGTGTGCTCACAAGCGCGAATTTTCCCATGTGATCACGCGGCGTTTGTTGCGCGTGCGTCTTGCGATCACTCGGCGGCGACCTCACTGGCGGCAAGGCTTGCCATTGCCTCCTCGATGCGGGTGTTGACCTTAACGGAAACGGTTTCCATCGCGACGCGCACGGCATTGCGAATCGCGAGCGCGGATGATGAGCCGTGGGCGATGATGACCACGCCGTTCACTCCGAGCAGCGGGCTGCCACCATAGGTCTCGTAGCTGCTTTTTTCCTTGAGCGCTTTGAAGGCACCTTGGGCGAGCATTGCGCCGCAAAGTCGCAGCGGGTTGCCCTTGATCTCGGCCTTGAGCCATTTTGAAACCGCCTTGGCGGTGGCCTCGACGGTCTTGAGCATGACGTTGCCGACGAAGCCGTCGCATAGCACCACATCGAGCTCGGTTTCGAAAAGATCGCGCCCTTCGACATTGCCGACGAATTCGATGCCGGGCGTTTCTTTGAGTAGCTTGAAAGTTTCTTTCGTGAAGGCTGTTCCCTTCTCGTCCTCTTCGCCATTCGACATGAGGCCAACTCGAGGATTTTTCACACCGAGCACATTGCGAGCGAAGGCTGTGCCCATCACCGCGTAAGCGACAAGATGTTCGGGTTTCGCTTCCGGGTTGGCGCCGGCATCCAGAATGTGGCAGAGGCCATGCTCGTTGGGAATCGCAGTGGCAATGCCCGCTCGGTCCACGCCGGGCAGCGTGCGCAGCTTCAATGTCGCCGAGGCCACGGCGGCACCGGTGTTGCCGGCGGAAACAAATGCATCGGCATGACCTTCCTTCACCATTTCCATGGCGATGTTGATCGACGATTGCTTCTTGCGGCGCACCGATTTGGCACCCGGCTCCGACATGCTGATCGCTTCTGCCGCGTGCACGATGCTCACTCTCGAATCACCGAGATCGAGACCCTGTTTCGCGCATTCCAGTTTCAACTGGCTCTCGTCGCCGACGAGATAAAGGTGCTGAAGCTTTGGATAATATCTCAACGCATCGATCGCACCGCCGATGTTCACGGCAGGCGCATGATCCCCACCCATGGCGTCTAAAGCGACTTTCATCTGGTCAGGAAATTTGTGATGCGTTGGGGAATCCGGGCTCTTGATCCTGTCGCGGCACCCGACTCCTAAAGGACGAAATGCGCCACGGCCGATCCGGAAAATTTATCCGCGACAGGCTCAGAGAGCCTCGACATCGAGCACCTGGCGGTCGCGATAGTATCCGCATGACGGGCAAGCGATGTGCGATGGCACTTTGCTGCCGCATTCGGGGCAATTCTTGAAGATGGGTGCACGCCAGCGCTTTGCGCCACGGCGCATTTTCTGACGGCTTTTGGATTGGCGGCGCTTTGGAACGGCCATGGTCTTGCTTCGTGTTAGGGTTGGTCCTTGAGGTCCTTGAGTTGGTCGAGGGCCGACCATCGATCGGCTCCCGCACCGCGGGGCGGAGTGGGTACAGTATCTTCCGCGGGTTTGTCCACCGATAAATATCGAGGATCAATTTCGCAGTGCTGGGGCACATCCCCATCCTCGCAGCGGGGGTCAATCGGAAAGTGGATCAGGACCTCCTCACGCAGCGCATCGCTGGCGTCAATTTCTCCGGCTTGGTCGATTTCGATCGAAATGGCCGCGTTTTCCAGCCGAATGGTCTGAACAAACGGGTGCAGGGTCCGCACGCAGGTGAATTCGAAGGGTGCCTCTAGGCTTCCGGTGAGCAAGAGTTCGGAACCGAAGCGTTGCGCCCAAAGGCTGTATTTCAAGGGTCCGATGGCCTTTGCATCTCCCTCCGGCAGGTCGAAAATCTCGGCCTTCAGCTCGCCTTCGTAGCTCTTCCCCTCTTCCGGCAATGTCGCCAGATCAATTTTCAATCGCTCGCTCACGAGCCGATTTTAAGGCCGATTCGCCTTACGCCAAGCCGCAATTGCCGGATGCGTGGGTCGCGCCTAAAATTTTTAATCCAATGATTCCATGCATTTCCGACCTAATGGGGGCGCGAAGGTGCGAAATTTCGGAAATGTTTAAGAATTTTTTCAAATTTTCCAAACCCTCCGTTCATAGTCCGATGGATGAATTTTTTTCAGCCCCTAGGGCTAGGAAGGCTTCTTTGCCAATCACACTCCAAGAGCCTCTTATTTAAGATGTTTTACATTGTATATTCATTTTATAAACCACAATATATGGTATTGTGAATAATTTGTGGATACCACATGAGCAAAATTGGATTGACCCGAGAGCCAATTTTGGATGAGGTTTCAGACGCTTCACGAATCAAAAAATTCAATTTGATTTCATCCTCCCCCGCATTTTTTCACCACCCCCATCAAAAGAGCTTAAACAACCATGTCCGCCAAATCCGTCACCACTACTGTTACCCTTGGAAACCGCACCTTTCACCTCGATCGCGAAAAGGCCGAACAGGCAATCGCCGCCAAGAGTGTGATCAATGGGCGCGACACGATGTTCTTCAACATTCTGCCGCTCAAATACCAATGGGCGTACGACCTCTACAAAACCATGAAAAACAACCACTGGGAGCCGGAGGATGTGACCATGCAAAAGGATGTCGAACAGTGGCGCTCCAACGAGATCAGCGATGTCGAACGCTGGATCATCAAAATGGGCATTGGTTATTTCTCCGCTGCAGAAGGCATTGTTGGCGACAACATCCTGCATGTCGTGCGCGAGGTGGTCACCGCGCCGGAGCTCAAGCTGGTGCTTGGCCGTCACGCGCATGAGGAAAACATCCATGCCGATTCGCTGGTGTACATGCTCTCATCGCTCGGCCTCAACCCGCACGAGTGCGAAGCGATGTTTGAGGACATCCCAACCATCAAGGCGAAGAACCATTTCGTCGTTTCGAATTCACGCGCGCTGCGCCGCGATGTCGACCTCACCGTCACAGAAAACAAACAGGCGCTCGCCAAGAACATTTTCCTCTTCGGCCAGGTGATGGAAGGCACGCAGTTCTACGGTCTCTTCGGCATGATCCTCTCGCTCTATCGCCAGAACAAATTCCCCGGCATCGGCTCGATGTTCCGCTACACGCTGCGCGATGAATCGAATCACATCGAGGTCTTCCGCAACCTGCTCATGGACCTCATCAACGAAAACCCCGACATCTGGACCGAGGAGTTCAAGGAAGACCTCCGCGACACGATGAAGGACGGCATCACGCTCGAGAAACAATTCATCCGCGACTGCCTGCCGGTTTCCGCGCTCGGACTCAACTCGACCGACTTCGAAACCTACATCGATTACATCGCCGACCGTCGTCTTGCTTCATGCGGGCTCGCGCCGCTCAACCCCAGCGCGACCAACCCGTTCCCATGGCTCGCCGAGATGATGGACATCAAGAAGGAAACCAATTTCTTCGAAGGCCGCGTCACCGAATACCAGAAAGCCTCGGCTCTCGCCGCTGTCGACGACGACGAGCTTTGATCCGCGATGCGGTGAGGGCGGTTCATCATTCATCCCGCCTCGCATCGTTTCGTCACGCATTTCCAAAACAAAAAATTTCACCAATCAAATCCCATGTACCGCTCCATTGATCCCACCGAAGACATCGTTCTCAAGCAAGTCATCACCGACCGTTTCGCGCTGCCACCCGCGGACCGCATGTTCTTGTGGCGCGATGTGCTTCCGAAGGAAAAGCGCGCGCCGATTTCCGACATCATCGTGACCCGCGGCAACGCCGAATCGCAATTTTCTCTCGAGGATGTGGCCGATGCGATCGGTGATTCGCTGGCCGACCTTCTCATCGCGCGCAGCGAGGACGAGAAGTCGATCTTCTCGGATGTGAACCGCCAGTTTGTTTCCGATGTCGCTCACGCAGTTGCCAACTCGCTGACCAAGTCACTCGACGAAGGTGGTCGTCTCCGTCTTTCCGAATCCGATCTCTACCTGCTCATCGAAAAGGCCTTGCTCGAGAATGAAGCCTACGATGTCGCGAAGTCGCTTGCCTTCCGCCGTTCGCTCGAAAAGCACGGCTCGGTCGATCTCAATGCCGGGCTCAGCACGCTGCCCGTGCGCCTCATCCGCCGCAACGGCAATGTCGTGCCGTGGTCGGAGACGAAAATTGAAATCGCCGTGCGCAAGGCATTTCTCACGATCAAGGAAAACCCCGAGCCTTCGATCGATATCGCTCACGCAGTGACGGAAAAAATCCGCCGTGGCGACCAGTCGTTCGTTCACATCGAGGATGTGCAGGACATGGTGCAGGAAGAACTCATGCGCCAAGGCCACTTCAAGGCGGCCGAGCATTACATTCTCTACCGTGCCCAACGCTCGCGCCTTCGCGAAGAGCAGGAAGCCAATGCCGAAGACCCGAACCAAGAGTACATGGTCACCGTTTCCGACGAGCAAGGCGGCTCGTCGTTCTGGGATGGCATGGAACTCAAGAAACGCATTTCTTTCGCTTCAATCGGACTCGACCTCTGCCTTTCCGAAATCGAAATCGAACGCGAA
>JAGWXY010000136.1 GCA_018969605.1 Verrucomicrobiota bacterium
GGCCAGCATTTCAAGACATGCTCGATGCCTTCGGCCGCGCTCGTCCGATCGTTCTCGCCGCCAGCACTCACGCTGGCGAAGACGCATGGATCGCCAATGCCATTCGCGAAGCCGCACCGCACGCGCTGCCCGTGATCGCACCACGCCATGCGGAACGCCGCCACAACGCGATCAAGGATTTGGCGGCCGCCGGATTCACGGTCTATGCCCGCTCGCAATTTAATACCGCACAAAAGCCCGATGAAACATCCGCCGTGTTTCTCATCGATACCACTGGCGAGCTGCGCGACTGGACCGCACACGCCGATGTGGTGATCATCGGAAAAAGTTTCCTATCCGAGGGCGGGCAAAATCCTGCCGAGGCGATTCTTGCCAAGCGTGCGGTGATCTTTGGTCCGCACATGGAAAACTTCGAGCCGCTTGCCGGAAGACTCGTCGCCGCCGATGCCTGCATCAAAGCAAACGATCACGCACAACTCGTCGCCGCCATCCGCCGCGCTCTCGATCCGCACGAAGCGCGAGAACTCAGCACGCGCGCGATTGAAATTTTGTCCACACACCAAGGCGCGACACGCCGCGTGATCGGCATTTTGAACGCCTATCCTAAGCCTGCAAATTGACACAACGGGATGTTTGTCATTTCCCAATCCTTGATCTACAATTCGCGCTGTGAGCAATACCGATAACAAATCACTCACCGGACTGCTGTCGAGTTTCGCGCTGGGCCCTTCGTGGGCACGCGATGCTGCGGAACCGGCAAAATCTCATGCCAAAAAGGAGCGCAAGCACGACCCGCGCCATGAGGGCGATGCCGCTCCACGCGAACGCCGCGAATTTCGCGAGCGCCGTGACGATCGAGGCGACCGCGGCAAATCACGATTCTCACGCGACCACGCACCACGCGAACCCATCGTCACTCCCGCCGCCGGCGTACGGATCACGATCATCCCCGACCCCGAAGCGGTACGACTCATCGGCAAGGAAGTGCATCAAGTCGCACGCGTTTACCCGCTCTTCGATGTCGCAAAAATCATCATCGCCGAACGCAGTCGCTGCCGCGCGATTTTCGAAGTCGATGAAGCACGCCCGCCACTTCTCCACGGCAAGATCGACGGCTCGCTGTTTGTCACGCGCGAGGAAGCGGTTCGCCATCTTTGGAACTCCGATCTGCGCCAGCAGTTTGTCGAAGAGGAAACCGTCGAGGTCGATCCGCCAAGCGGCAATTTCCAATCCATCGCACGCTGCGGACTCTCCGGCGAATTGCTCGGCCCACCAAACTTCCACGCCTACCAATCCAACCTCCGCCGCGTCCATCGCGAACGCTTCCCCAACATGCCCTTCGAGGCCTACGCCGCCAAAGTACGCACCGAACGCGGTGAGGAACTGGTCAACGCGTGGCTCGAATCGATGAAGAAAAAAACCCGCTGGCGCATCAAGGGCGATGGCGATGATGCATGGATCGAAAACCAGGCCGATGCCGAACGCGCTCTCGCCGCACGCCATTTCGACGATGCTTTTGAGGCCATCCGCAAAATTGAAATCCCCGCGACGAATGCCAACCAACTGCTCTCTCCCTCGCTTGCGCTTTCACTCAAACTTGCCGGCATGCACGCACGCGAAAACCCCGCCTGCCTCATCCCGGTGATCTGCCGCGCAATCGAGGCCGAGCACCTCCCGATCTTCAAACGCAAAGGCAAACTCTACACCGGCCCCGCCCGCCCGAGCCCACTCCCAAAGGATGCGGTTCTCGCCGCGCGCCCCGCCATCATGGTCGAGTGGATCCGCTCAAACACCCCCGCGAAACTTGCCGGACTCTGGGAAGCGGTCCTGCCCGAAGGCGGCAATGCCCCGCCCGCAGAATTCGCCGCCGATCTTTTCTGGCTCCTTCACCAGGGCCACATCCTGCTCTTCACCAACGACACCTTGGTCGTCCAAGAAGTGATCGAAAAAACCGCACCCACCAGCACCGAAGCTTCCGAGAAGCCGAAGCGCAAAAAGAAGAAGTCGAAAAACAAAGCCGCCACCCCGACGACAGGCGAGGAATCCAAGGATGACCCATCGACAGCTGCAGAGCCCGCCGATTCAGCCGCAAGCGAGGCTCCCATCTCATCCGCAGACGACGAATCTTCGCCAATTTCCACCGCAGAGGTTGACGAACCGCCAGCCCTGTGATTCAAACAACCCGACCCGCACACAGGAACGGTGGCTGAGTGGTCGAAAGCACTCCCTTGCTAAGGGAACGTAGCAGAAATGTTACCGAGGGTTCGAATCCCTCCCGTTCCGCCACGACCCCACCCCCGCAAGCGGGGGTGGGGTCGTGGCGTTTCCGGGAGGGTCAAGAACCCTGACGAGCAAAGCGAGTCGGGTTTGAAAGCAGCGGGAGCTTTAGCGACCCATCAAATCAAGCGAAGCACCGCGAGCCACCCTGGCTTGGCCGTAGCGCAGCGAAGGCAATCCCTCCCGTTCGAGCATTACGCTTTGCTCAACCCCACCTCATCTCCCACCCTTGATCGGCAGCCATTCGATCACCCGTTGGATTTGCCGATCCCAATAACCCCACTCATGATCCGCGCCCGGATGCTCTTCGTATTCAAGGGCCAGCCCGATTTTTTTCGCATGCGCGACAAATTCACGATTTCCCCCG
>JAGWXY010000049.1 GCA_018969605.1 Verrucomicrobiota bacterium
TTCAAGGAAATCGCTTTCGGGCGAGACTGCTTCGGGCCGGCCGAGCAGGCTCTTGGGGGTCATCAGGACAAGCGGCTTGCGGAAGTCGCGATGCTTTTGGCGGCGCAGTGCGTGGAAGTACTGAGCGGGGGTGGTGAGGTTCCCGATGATCATGTTTTTCTCCGCGCAGAGTTGCAGATAGCGTTCCAAGCGTGCGCTGGAATGCTCCGGGCCCATGCCTTCGTAACCGTGGGGCAGCAGCATCACGAGGTCGCTGGGCGTTTGCCACTTTGATTCGGCGGAGGAAATGAATTGATCGATGATCACCTGCGCGCCATTGGAGAAATCGCCAAACTGTGCTTCCCAAAGTGTGAGCATCTTCGGGTAGGACAGCGAGTAGCCGTAATCGAAGCCAAGCACGGCAAACTCCGAGAGCAGCGAGTTGTGAACGCAGAACTTGCCTTGATCCGGCGCGAGGTGATCGAGCGGAATGTAGCGCTCTGAGCTTTCGTAATCGTGAAGCACCACATGGCGCTGCGAAAAGGTGCCGCGGCCGCAGTCCTGGCCCGAGAGGCGCACGGGTGTGCCTTCCATGAGCAGCGACCCGAAGGCTAGTGATTCCGCGAAGGCCCAATCGATGGGACCACCTTTTTCCAAGGCCTCGACACGGCGCGGAATGAAGCGTTTTTCGAGGGTTGGGTTGAGATGAAATTCGCGCGGGACGCTGGTGATGACGCGACCGATGTGTTGGTAGCGTTCGCGATCGATACCGGTGGCGATGGGTGCGTGCGAGTACTTCGGTTGCACGACGCCGGTCGATCCGCTGAAGGCGGTGCGCTCGCCGGTCTCGCTGAGTGCGAGCATTTTCTGATAGCCTTCTTCGAGTTTGTCCCAGATCGATTTTTCCATCGATTCCAGTTCCGCCTGAGTCACGGCGCCGTGGGCGAGCGATTCGTTTTTGATGAGGCTGCCAAAGGTCGGACGCGCGGCGATTTTTTTCGCGATGAGCGGTTGGGTGAATGCCGCTTGATCCGTCTCGTTGTGGCCTTGGCGGCGATAGCAGTACATGTCGATGACAATGTCGCGGCCAAACTTTTGGCGAAACTCGATGGCAAAAATCGCGGCCCAGTAGAGTTCCATCGGATCCTCACCATTGATGTGGAGCACGGGGGCCTCGATCATCTTGGCGACATCGGTGGCATAGGCCGACGAGCGCGCGTCGGCTGGCACCGTGGTGAAGCCGATCTGGTTGTTGATGATGATATGGATGGTGCCGCCGGTGCGGTATCCGGGGAGTTGGGAAAGGTTGAGAACTTCGGCGACCGATCCTTGGCCTGCGAAGGCCGCATCGCCATGGAGCAGGATGGGAAGGACTTGGCCGCGATCGATTTCGGGTCCGCCTTCGCTGAGCACGCGTTGACGGGCGCGGGCTTTGCCTTCGACCACCGAGTTCACAGCCTCGAGGTGGCTCGGGTTGGCGGCGAGGCTCACGCGCACTTTGCCATCGGGAAATTCGCGAATGCTTTCGTAGCCGAGGTGGTATTTCACATCACCATCGCCGGCGACGAGGTCGGGCTCGTAGTTGGGAGTGAATTCGTAAAGCAGCGTGGTGATCGACTTGCGGACAAAATTGGCGAGCACATTGAGGCGGCCGCGGTGAGACATGCCCATTTCGATTTCGCGCACGCCATTCGACGGACAGGCTTCGAGAATCGCATTGAGAAGGATCATCGCGCCCTCGCCGCCTTCGTTGGAGAAGCGTTTTTCACCGAGGAAGCGTTTGCCAAGGAAGTGCTCGAAAATTTCCGCCTCGAGCACCCAGCGCAGGGCCTTCTTGCGGCGCTCGGGAGAGGCGTCGCGTTTGGTCGCGTGTTGTTCGATGCGCTCGCGGACCCAGTGGCGGATCGGCGTGTGGTGGATGTGCATGAACTCGAAGCCGATTTTGCCCGAGTAGGTGGCTTCCAGCGCGGCGATCATGTCGCGCAGTTTCATTTTTTCGCCATGGCGGAAATACGCGTTCCATGCGACGCGGTCGAGGTCGGCTTCGGTGAGCCCGAATTGCTCGAGCGCGAGGCGCGGGTTGCGCTCGGGTTTCTCCTCGAGCGGGTTGATGTGTGCCTGCGTGTGGCCGAGCGTGCGGTAGTTGTAGATCAGCGCGACCACCCTACCGAAGAATGCGAGGTCGGAATCCGACGCTTGCGTGGGGGCGGCGGTGGTGCCCCCCTCGGCCGCGCGTCGCGGTTGGGCGGTGCCGAGTTCAAAGCCTTCGAAAAATGCCGCCCATGTTTCACCAACCGATTTTGGATCTTCGCACCATTGGGAATATTGGGCCTCAAGCAAATCCGCATTCTGCCGCACCGAAACCGTCGAGTTCATTGGGGTAGTTGAAAATTATGAGGCGGGCTTGCGAATTTACCGCTTGGCCCGCCGCGCGCGGCCATTCAATAAGGGGCGCGCCCGATGGAGTCAACCGCGCAACCGCGTGATTCCTTGGAATTTCCTCGCCTCACGGCAAAATGATCCAGGTTAACCAACTCACCAAACGATACGCCCGCCACGAAGCGGTGCGCGGCATCGACTTTTCGGTCGAGCGCGGCGAAATCGTCGGGTTTCTTGGTCCGAATGGCGCGGGTAAGACGACGACGCTGCGCATGCTCACCGGGTACCTGCCGCCAACCTCGGGCACCGCGCAGGTGGCGGGTTACGATGTGTTTCACGACTCGATCGAGGCCCGCAAGCGCATTGGGTACATGCCGGAAAATGTGCCGCTCTACGACGACATGCGCGTGCGTGAGTATCTGCGCTTCCGGGCAGGGATCAAAGGCCTCGATGGCAGGGCGATGCGCCACCGCGTGGGCGAAGTGGCCGAGCTCTGCGGGCTGCAGTCGGTGCGCCGCAAGATGATCAAGACGCTGTCCAAAGGTTTTCGTCAACGCGTGGGCCTAGCCGATGCCCTCGTGCACGATCCCGAGCTGCTCATTCTCGACGAACCAACCAATGGTCTCGACCCCAATCAGATCCGGCAGATCCGCGAGTTGATCAAACAACTCGGCAAGTCTCACACGGTGCTGATCTCAACGCACATCCTTCACGAAGTGGAAATGACCTGCAACCGGGTCATCATCATCGATCAGGGAAAAATCAAAGCCGCCGACACGCCCGAGAATCTCATTGGTCAGATGCGTGCCGCAGGACGCGTGCAGATTGAACTGCGTTGCGATGCCGATCTCGCGGTCGGGGCGCTCAACCGCATCGACGGGGTAAAAAAAGTGACGCCCGAGCCGATGGAGGACGGTTGGAACCGCTTTACCGTCTGGGTCGATTCGGAAAGCGACGCCCGCGAAGCGATGGCCAAGCTGGCGGCCGAAAGCTCGTGGCCGATGCGTTCGCTGTTTCGCCATGTCGCCACCCTCGAGGATGTCTTTGTCGAGCTGACGCGTCGGGATTGAGGGTTATTTTTGGGGCGTGGTGGCATCCAGTTTGGCGCCATGGGTGGCTTTTTGCTCATTCGAGTTTTGTGGCACCTTGATTCTTGAAGTCTTTTCACAGCCATCCCACAGGAAGGGATAGGTTTGGAGAGTAAAAGTGGACTGGCATTGAGTTGAAGCCCCTGCCACTCGGTAGGGGTGTATGGGAGTGTGCTGAAATAAAGGGACATAAGGGACAGACCACAAAATAAAGGGACAGACCTTTTATCACCAGGTAGTGTAAATTTTCTTCTGTAAAAGCGAGAAGCCGATTCCACCTGTGACCCACCGTGCGTGAGCCCGATGGAGCGTGGCGGAATCGGGATTAAAATAAAGGGACATAAAATAAAGGGACAGACCTTTTATCACCAGCCTAGTATTGGTCAGGGCAGGTCTTGGCCTTCGTGTCGCACAGCTGTTTTTTCGTCAAATTGGCTTGACCAGTTGGAGGGTAGGGGGTTTGTTCGCCCGTCCGATAATGCGAATGAGTCTCAATAACATGAAATTGCCCCATTTTTTGGCCCATTCGGGTCTGTTTTTGTCGATGCTTGGAGTGTCGCACATGTCTGCGGCGCAGGTTGTGATGTTGGATGCGACGGTTGTGACCGGGGAGTCGGAGGCGGTGGCGATTGACCAGCGGGGTTGGCTGCCGGCGGTGCAGGGGGCGGCGATTTTTGCGGGCAAGAAAACGGCGGTGATCGATTTGGATGGTCAGGCGCGAAATGTTGGCAACAGTTATCGCACAGCTCTTTCGCAGACGCCGGGTTTGTTGCTGGCGGAGGAGTCGTCGCCTTTGGTGAGCATCGGCTATCGCGGGCTCGATCCGCATCGGGCGCAGTTCATGCAGGTGCTCAAGGACGGCATTCCGATTCATGCCGATCAGTTCGGTTACCCCGAGTCCTATTACACGCCGCCGCTTGATACGGTCGACCGCATTGAGTTCATGCACGGCGGTGCCGCACTGCAGCATGGTCCGCAACCCGGAGGGGCCTTGAATTACATCACGCACCGTCCGCGCACGGACAAGGAGTTTTCAATGCGCACGCAGCATGTGGGCGGCAGCCATGATTTGTATTCCACCTTCAGTTCGGCTGATGGCACGGTTGGAAAACTCGGTTACTATCTCTATTACAATCATCGCGAGAGTGATGGCTTTCGCTCGGTCAACAGCGACTACAGCCTGGACAATGGCGCGATCAAATTGCTGCACACGCTGGAGAATGGCGGCGTGATCATTTTCAACGCCGACAGGTATGAGGAAAAACATGGCGAGCCCGGTGGTTTGTCGGTGGCGGATTTCAATGCGGGAAGTGTGAAAGCGACCAAGAAGTATGATCGCATGAAAATTGCGCGCGATGCCGTATCGCTGACCTATGAGCTGGCACCGACGCCCGATTCCTTTTGGGTTACCAACGCATGGTGGACTGCCTATGACCGCTTCAGCTGGCGCCAGCGTGGTGGGGGTTTTGGCGTGGACCCGAGCGGACTCAATGCTGGAACCAATGACATTGAGGATCAGCATTTCGAAACGCTGGCCATTGATTCGCGCTACCGCAGCGACTGGGGTGGTGACGGTGACAAGCGGCATTCATTGAGCACCGGAGTGCAGTTTTATCATATGGATTCGCCGCGGGTTGATTCGCGTGGTGCATCGGCGGATGCCGAATCGGGAACGGTGCGGCGCATTTCTGATCGTGAGGTTTTTTACGCGCCAGTGTTCGTTGAGAATCGCTTTGTGTTTGGTGATTTCTCGATAACGCCCGGGCTGCGTTTGGAAAATGTGAGTCAGGAGGTTGAAGAGAAGCTCAACCTCGACAAGACGCCCGAGAGTCGTGACGAAGACAGCAACATTCTGCTTGGCGGGCTGGGTGCCGAGTATGCGACCGACGATCGCTCGGCATTGTACGCGAACATTTCTCAGGCGTATCGCCCAATGATTTTCACGCAAGCTGTGCCGCTTGGCGGTGGTGAAGTGGTCAACGATGACCTGTCCGAAAGCGAATCGATCGAGTACGAGATTGGCTATCGTTCGCGTCCCGAGGAATGGTTGTCTTTTGATGCGAGTTTGTTTCTGCTCTCATTTAAGGATAAGGTTGGAAGCATTAAAGATGGTGGTTTGACTTATATCGAAAACGTCGGCGACGCCATTCACAAGGGCCTTGATGTCGGCATCAGCGCGGATCTCCTGCGTTTGGTCACCGGCAGCGAGCGCGAGGATGCGATCGAATGGTATCTCAATGCCACATTGCTCGATGCCGAGTTTGTTGATGGCCGCTATGATGGCAAGGCACCGCAGTACGCGGCCGATCACATTGTGCGCACGGGTTTCAACTACCGCCGCGACGACAAGTTGAAGTTGAGCTTTGGAGGTACATTCCTTTCCGATCACTATGCCAACGACAGCAACGATGATGAATATGCCGTTCCAGCCTACATGGTGTGGGATCTGACCGCCGAGTGGAAGGTGCACGAAAACATCCGTCTGCTGGCAGGGATCAACAACCTCTTTGACGAAAGCTATTTTGCCCGAGTGCGGGCCGATGGGATTGATCCCGCCGATGGAAGAAACTTTTATGCAGGCGCATCCTTTGAGTTTTGAGAAATTGGCTGTGAAACGCCGGATGCAGGCTTTGCATGGCGCGCCATCGGTGGTTAAGTTTGCGGCGAAAAAATCACGGATTCCGATGCATTCGCTGACTCATGTCCTCAACATTGGCACACTCGCCACCTGGATGAGTGTGGCGGCGTTTGGTTCGGCTGGAGTGATCTTGGGTCGTGCGGTTCATCTGCCCCCGGTCGCGGATGTGGCGGGAGTCGAGTTGGTGCAGACTCCGCTTGAGGTCGAGTCGGTTCATGTTGCCGACCGCATGAACGAGGCATCGGAGCAGCCGACATCTGCTGATAGCATCGAGCTGCCCGCTCCTCCGGAGATGTTGCCAACGTTGCAATCAGACGCCTTGCCTGAAGTTCCCGACATGCCGTTCGCCGAGGTAAAAAAAGTTTCCGAAGCGATCAAGCCGGCAGCCAAGCCCGCAAGCAAACCAGCGGTGAAACCGCAGAGGTCATCGGCTGTGGCGGGCAATCCATCAAGCGGCAACAACGCATCGGCTAGTGGTGCTGCGACGATGTCGAACGCCGCGCGACTTGCAGCCGGTCGCATGCCTGCGCCGCGCTATCCCTCCGAGGCACGCAACAAAGGTCAGGCCGGCACGGTGCTGATCGAGTTCACTGTCGATCCCAGCGGGCGCGTGAGCTCGGCGCACATTGCTACGCCGTGTCCGTGGTCGGTGCTCAACGAAGAAGCTTTGCGCGCGGTAAAAAATTGGAAATTTCCACCGGGCGGCGTGATGACATTCAAGAAACCCATCGTCTTCAAACTCCGCAATTCCTGAACCATGATCGCAAACATCGTCATTGAAACTTTCATCGAAGGCGGCTGGGTCATGTGGCCGATCCTTGCCACTTTCTTGCTAGCGCTCTGTGCGATTTTGGATCGTGTGTTTTGGTGGATGCAGCTGCGTGCGAGCCTGCGTCCGGCCGAGCAGGAGGAGGTGCGCGAAGCGGTGGGCACTGGTGATTTTGCCAAGGCGTGGAAACTAGCCGACGGCTCGGCGGATCCATACCTGCGCAATCTGGCTGAGGGCATCAGTCATGCGCGCACCTCGATGCTTGCGGCGATGCAGCTCGATGCGATGCGCCTGATCGAAAAATCCGAGGCGCGCATGTGGGTGATCAGCACGCTCATCACGCAGGCGCCGCTTTTGGGTTTGTTGGGCACGGTGGTCGGCATCATGGGATCGTTTTCGTTTGTCGGTGACGAATCGCTGGCACCTTCGAAGGTTTCCGGCGGCATTGCCGAGGCCTTGATCGCGACCGCCTGCGGCATCGCCATCGCGATCCTTTGTCTGTTGCCGTACAACTTTTTCCGCAAGCGGGTGTCATCACTGCGCGGCTCTCTCGAGCGATGGATCAATCACAGCGAACTCTTGGTCAAATCCGCCAAGGAGCATGGTCA
The DNA here is from genome assembly GCA_018969605.1 of Verrucomicrobiota bacterium. GTDB lineage: Bacteria > Verrucomicrobiota > Verrucomicrobiia > Verrucomicrobiales > Akkermansiaceae > Luteolibacter. Next base: position 7,462 of record JAGWXY010000049.1, read on the forward strand.
TGACCTTGAAAATTTTTCCCCGAACAAGTCCACACGCTGATGCCGGTAAAGCTCCAATCGCAGAGTAGTGATGACGAGGGCGATGAAGCCCGCATCGAGATCATCCCTTTGATCGACATCATGTTTTTCCTGCTCGCCGCATTCATGCTGGTGAGCCTGAGCATGACGCATGTGCGGCGGGTGCCGATCAATCTTCCCACCGCTTCGAGCGCGCAGGAGGAAACCACAACGCCGCCGATCCAGATCGCGATCGATGCCGAGGGCGTGACGACATGGGACAGCAAGGTGGTGACGCTTTCCGAGATCACGACGCGTTTGAAATCGGCGGATGCCGGTGGTGAAACGCGCGTGATGATTTCGGCGGATGCCGATACGCGTCACCGCCAGGTCGTGGGTGTGCTCGATGCGGTGAAGGCTGCGGGCGTGGAAAAGGTCGGCATTGAAACGCGTGAGGTGAAAAACTGATTTCTCATGAGTGCGCGAACGATCACATGGATCAATGCCATCGGCTGTTTGGTGCTGGTGGCGTTGGTTGTGGTGCAATGGCGCGGCGAATATGTATCGGGTCGTGAGTTGGCGGGTTTGAGAACCTCACTGGCCGAGGCCAACGCCAAGGCGGCGGAGGAAACTGCCCGTTGCGTGGCACTTGAGCGCGATCTCCAAGTGCTCAAGGAAGCGGCCGAGCAATCAGGCAAAGCGGTCGAGTCGGGCAAGTCGGTGGCGATGACCAAGGACGCGCGCATTGCCGAACTTGAAGCGGCGCTCAAGCAGGCGGGTGGCGATGTCGGCAAGTGGCAGGCAGCCATCGCGCAGCGCGACGATCGCATTCGCAAGCTCGAGGCCGAGGTCGCAGAGGCGCGACGGCGGCTGAATGAAGCCGTGGCGAAGCTCAAGGCGGCGGGTGCGCGCTGATGTGTAAGCCTTGCGATTTTTCTACGGGATCAAAGTTCTTGGCGCGTCGGTCGTGATGCCGCAAGGTCCGTGGCGATCCGGATGAGCACGGTTTTGGAAACGATTGATGGTGGCGCGCGATATCTGGAGAAGCGCGGCATCGAAGACGCGCGTCGCAACATGCAGATCTTGGTCGCGCATCAGTTGGCATGCACGCGGATGCAGCTTTACACGCAGTTTGACCGACCACTTGGTGAGAGCGAGTTGGTGCCCTTGCGCGAAATGCTCAAGCGTCGCGGCGAAGGCGTGCCCTTGCAGCATGTGCTGGGCGTGGTTTCATTTCATCATCGCGATTTCAAATCCGATGCGCGCGCGCTGGTTCCGCGTCCGGAGACTGAGGAGCTCGCCGAGTGGATTCTTTCGATGTCGATGGGCGGTGATCTCAAGGTGCTCGACATGGGTTGCGGATCGGGCGTGCTCGGGCTCACCCTTGCGGCGGAGCGCCCAGGTTGGCAGGTGATTCTTGCCGATGTTTCGGAAGACGCGCTGGCCTTGGCGAAAGAAAATGCGGTGGCGCTGGGAATTGGCAATGCGCGCTTGTTGCGTAGCGATTTGTTCTCGGCCATCGAGGGGGAGTTCGATGGCATCGTCGCGAATCTCCCCTATGTGCCGGAGAGCGAACGGGCGAGCCTTTCGCGTGAGGTCATGCACGATCCGGCCCTTGCCCTGTTTGGCGGGGCTGACGGTCTTGATGTCATTCGACGTTTCATTCCTAAGGCTTTTTCGCACCTGAAGCCCGGTGGCTGGATGGTTTTGGAAATCGGGCACGATCAGGCTTCACAGGTGGAGGAAATTCTCCGAAGCTCCGGCTTCGCCGACATCGAAGTGAAAACCGACCTCTCCGGAGTGGCGCGTTTCCCCTTCGCCCGTCGGCCGATTGCATAGACCCGATTTTTTTTCATGGATAAACTCATTGTTCACGGCGGCGCGACCCTGCGTGGGTCGATCAACATTTCCGGTTCGAAGAACGCGTCATTGCCGATTCTTGCAGCGACGTTGTTGACCGGTGAGCCATGCATCATTCGTCGTGTGCCGGATGTCTCGGATACGAATTACATGATCCAAATCCTCAGCGCGTTGGGTGCGGATGTGGAGCGTTCTTCGGGCACGGTGAGGATCGCATGTGAGGAAATTTCGGATGTCGCACCCTATGATCTCGTGCGTCGCATGCGGGCATCGATTTGCGTGATGGGTCCGCTGCTGGCGCGCAAAGGTCGGGCGGTGGTTTCATTGCCCGGCGGCTGCGTGATTGGGGATCGTCCGGTGGATCTTCACTTGCGCGGGCTTGAGGCCTTGGGTGCGAAGGTCGAGGTCGAGGGCGGCAACATTTTGCTGACGGCAAAGAATGGTTTGCGTGGTGCGGAAATCGATTTGCGAGGCACGCACGGACCAACGGTGCTTGGCACCGACAATGTCATGATGGCGGCCACACTTGCTGATGGCATCACCATCATCGAATCGGCAGCAGCCGAGCCGGAGGTGCTTGATCTCGCAAATTTCCTCAACTCGATGGGTGCGAAAATTTCCGGTGCCGGCACGCGGCGCATTGTGATCGAGGGCGTGAGTGAGCTGCATGGCGTCGAGCACACGGTGATTCCCGATCGCATCGAAGCAGGCACCTTCATGGCAGCCGCGGCGATTGCCGGCGATGGCGTGCGCCTCAACCGCGTTTCGCGCGAGCACCTTAAGGCGATCACTTCGGCGATCGAAGAGTCCGGCCACCGCGTCGAATTCAATGAGGCCGGCGACTCATGCGTCATTCATCGCGGCGATCAAACGCGCGGTGTCGATCTCGTGACCGCTCCCTATCCTGGTTACCCGACCGACATGCAGGCGCAGATGACCGCGCTGCTGGCGACCACGCCGGGGATCAGTGTGATCAAGGACACGATTTTCCCGCAGCGTTTCATGCATTGCGCCGAGCTCAAACGGATGGGTGCCGACATCAAGGTCGACGCGGGTACAGCCGTGGTGCGCGGTGTCGCGGGCTTGTCTGCCGCGCCGGTGATGGCTTCCGATTTGCGCGCGTCGGCAGCCTTGGTGCTTGCGGCTCTGAAGGCCAAGGGCAGCACGGAAATCAGCCGTCTTTATCACATCGATCGCGGTTACGAGCACATCGATGAAAAGTTGCTTCTGCTTGGCGCGAATGTCGAACGGGTGAAAGATTGAGAGCGGAGGAGTGATGGCTTGTTGATGGAATCCACCGCCACAGGAGGCTTCTCACGGCAGGTACTCGCAGAATTTTCGGGCGGCGTGGCGAGCCCATTGGTCGGCGGTGACGACGGCTTCGAGGGACGAGGATGCTTGGACATCGTGGTCTTGCATGACGCTGGCGACGCATTGCCAGATGCCGGGGAAGGGGATTTTTCCGGCGCGGAAGGCGTCGACGGCGACTTCGTTGGCGGCGTTGTAGACGGCAGGCAGGGTGCCACCAGTGAGGCCGGCCTTGCGGGCGAGGTCGAGTGCCGGGAAGTCATCCGTGCGCGGCGCTTCGAATTCGAGTTTTGCAAGACTGGGGAAATCGAGTGGTGCGAGAGTGCCCTTGATGCGATCGGGCCAAGTGAGCGCGTATTGGATCGGGAAGCCCATGTCGGTGCGGCTGAGTTGCGCGAGGACCGAGCCATCGACGAATTCGACCATCGAGTGAATGATGCTTTGCGGGTGCACGACCACATCGATGCGATCCATGCCGATGCCAAACAGCCAGCGGGCTTCGATCATTTCGAGGCCTTTGTTGAACAGCGTGGCTGAGTCGATGGTGATCTTCGGGCCCATGTTCCAAGTCGGGTGGCGGAGCGCTTGTTTGGGAGTCACCTCGGCGAGTTCGTTGGCGGGCAATTGGCGAAAGGGGCCGCCGGACGCGGTGAGGATGAGTCTTGAAACTTCCGCGTTGCGCGCGTGTTGGCCGTTGAGGCATTGGAAAATGGCGTTGTGTTCGCTATCGACCGGAAGGAGTTGCACGCTTTTTTCCGTGGCGGCGCGGGTGATCACTTCGCCGGCCATCACGAGGATTTCCTTTGAGGCGATGGCGAGGTCTTTGCCGGCGTTGATCGCGGCGAGGGCGGGGAAAAGTCCGGCCGTGCCGACGATTGAGACCAGCACGATGTCGGCCTCGGTGAGGGTTGCCACTTCGATGAGGCCATCGGGGCCGGTGTGAATTTTTACGTCATCGGGCAAAAGCGCTCGGAGGGCCGCCTCTTGGGATGCATCGTGAATGGCCACATGGCGCACGCCGGTTTCGCGTGCTTGGGCGGCGAGTTTTTCGATGTTGTTGCCAGCGGCGAGTGCGACGATCTCGATGCGCTCGGGCATCGCGCTGGCGACATTGAGTGTCGTGGTGCCGATCGAGCCGGTGGAACCGAGCAGCGCGACGCGTCGTTTGCGGGGTGGAATCATGCGCCGCGCAGAATGAACCATTTCATGTAGAAATACAACGCCGGCGCTGTGAAGCAGATGCTGTCGATCAGGTCGAGGGATCCGCCGATGCCGGGAAGCATGCGGCCCGAGTCCTTCGCATCGAGCGCGCGTTTGATCACGCTTTCGGCAAGATCGCCGACCACCGCAAGGAGGCAAAGGATGAGGCCGAGGATTGCGATGTGGATCTTGGAGGTGAAGAACGAGTATTCCTGGGGGAAGGCGAAATACAGTCCGAAGGCTGCGAGTTGGGCAAAGATCACCGCGCCCACGAAGCCCTCCCAAGTTTTTCCGGGGCTGACGTGTGAGATCATTTTGTGGCGTCCGAACATCGAGCCAGTGATGTAGGCCCCCATGTCGGTAAATTTCGTCACTGCGATGAGCCAGAGCAGAAGGAAAGTGCCATGGATGCCGATGGTGCCGGGGTTGGCGGTTTCGGTCGGGAAGAGAAAGATCACCCGCGCGGTGAAATTGAAAAGAATGACGACGTAGGCAAAGCCGGTGACATTTGCGGCGACGGCGAGCAGGGATTCCACACCGCGGACCTGATATTTCAATTGGAGCGTGAAGGATCCGAGGATTGCGATGAAGATCGCGAGCGAGTCGAGCCAGTAGGGTGCGTTGTGTCCGGAGAGGAAATAGCCGTGCAAGACACCGCAGTACGCGAGGGCCATGATGATGCCGAAGCGCGGGAAGCATTTCACACCGGCGCCGCGCAGCATGCGGAAGTACTCGATGGTGCCGATCAGCACGAGCACGCCGATCAGGCCGAGGTAGGCCCATGACCAGCGGCTGGCGAGGATGACTGAGACTGTGACCCAGAGAAAGAGGGTGCTGGCGGTCCTTCGCGCGAAGACGATGATTTTTGAGGCGGGAGAGGGCGGCTTCGGAGCGTCCATTTCTGCGTGCATCCAACCCGACTGGGACGCGCGTGGCAACTCAATCCGAAAATTTGCCGCAACCTTTTATGCGTAATGGGGTTTTACTGATGAGGTTGAAATCGGAATTCCGTTTTTAACCGCAATCACACGAACAATCATGAAAACAAAACTGATGATGACCATGGGTGCGCTGTTAGGCACTGTGTTGATAGTCGGCGCGCAAGGTGCCGGAGAAATACCCAAAGGGGAGGGAAGGCCACCGGGCGGGCGTCCGCAGGGTCCACCACCATTCCTCTTGGAGAAATTCGACAAGGACAAGGATGGCAAGCTGTCTCCCGAAGAACGCGAGGCGATGAAGGCCGAGCGCCAAAAAGCGACGGAGGAGCAACGCAAGGTGATGCTCGAGAAGTTTGATGCCGACAAGGATGGCAAGATCAGCCCCGAAGAGCGGGAAGCGATCAAGGCCAACCGTCAGAAGGAAATGGAAGAGCGACGCAAGGCGGATTTCGAAAAGTTTGACGCCGACAAAGACGGCAAGTTGAGCTACGAGGAATTTGTGAAATTGGGTGAGTATCATCGGTCCGAGATGATGAAGAGGCTCAAGCAAGGTGGTCCGCAGCGCGCAGGTGGTCCGAGGCCTCCGGGTGGTCCTGAAGGTGGCGATCCGCCGCCAAATGAAGCGCCGCCGGCCGAGTGAGTCGGTACATGCGCAAGTTTGCAAGCCGCGGGCGGGGTAATCCCATCCGCGGTTTTTTGTGTGCCGAGGTCGGGCTTGCGCCCCTGCGGCTTGGTCGGTATGCATCTGCGCACGATGACCCTTGATCCGGACCAGCATGCATCCCTCGGCGGGATGTATTCCGACTACTTTCTTGATTATGCCAGCTATGTGATTCTTGAGCGGGCGGTGCCGCATTTGAATGACGGCCTCAAGCCGGTGCAGCGGCGGATCCTTCATGCGATGGAGGAGCTTGATGACGGTCGTTACAACAAGGTTGCAGGGATCGTGGGCAACACGATGAATTATCACCCGCATGGTGATCAGTCGATCGGTGCGGCCATCGTGCAGCTCGGGCAAAAGGATCTGCTCATCGATACCCAGGGAAACTGGGGCAACACCCTCACTGGTGACGGAGCCGCAGCCCCGCGATACATTGAGGCGCGCCTGACGAAATTTGCGCTCGATGTCGTCTTCAATCCCAAGACCACGCGTTGGCTGCCGAGTTACGATGGTCGGCGCAAGGAGCCGGACACCCTGCCGGTGAAATTTCCGCTGCTGCTCGCGCAAGGGGTCGAGGGCATTGCCGTTGGGCTCGCCTGCAAGGTGCTGCCGCACAATTTCAGCGAGCTGATCGAGGCATCGATCGCCGTGTTGCGCAACGAGCCGGTGAACTTGCTGCCGGATTTCCCAACGGGTGGCATCATGGACGCGTCGGATTACCGCGACGGATTGCGTGGCGGCAAGGTGCGGGTGCGCGCGCGGATCGCCACCGACAAAAAAGGCATTTTGCGGATCACCGAAATTCCCTTTGGCACCACTACTGGGGCGCTGATGGATTCGATCGTCGCGGCGGCGGACAAGGGCAAGATAAAGATCGCAAGGATCGAGGACAACACCGCGGCCGAAGCCGACATTCTGGTGCACTTGCCGGCGGGGGCGGATCCTGAGACCACACGCGATGCCTTGTTTGCGTTCAGCGACTGCGAGCTTACGATTTCACCGAACTCCTGTGTGATTGTCGACGGCAAGCCGCAGTTCATGGCGGTGAGCGACATCCTGCGCCGGGCGACCCACAACACGCGCGAGCTGCTCAAGTTGGAGCTTGAGATCAAGCTCGGTGAGCTCGGAGAAAAATGGCATTTCAGCTCACTGGAGAAAATTTTCATCGAGAACCGCATCTATCGCGACATCGAGGAATGCGAGACATGGGAAGCGGTGCTCAAGGCGATCGACAGCGGCCTCAAGCCGTTCAAGAAACTTCTCAAACGCGAGGTGACCGAGGATGACATCGTTCGTTTGACCGAGATCAAAATCAAACGGATCTCGAAGTTTGATTCGTTCAAGGCCGATGAGGAGATCAAGGGCTTGGAAAAGGCGATGGCCGAGACTGAAAAAAACCTGCGCAACCTCACGAAATTCACGGTCAAGTGGTACGAAGAGCTGGGCAAAAAATACGGCAAGGGCCGTGAGCGCAGGACTGAGATTGCGTCGTTTGAAAGGGTCGACCGCATGCAGGTGGTGGCTGCAACCGAGACGCTTTATGTCGATACCAAGAATGGCTTTGCCGGCTATGGCTTGAAGAAAGATGGCGAGCCTGTCGAAAAGTGTTCAAAGCTCGACGATGTCATTTCATTCACGCAAGACGGCAAGATGCGGGTGGTGAAGGTGGCGGACAAAGTCTTTGTGGGTCAGAAGCCGCTGCGTGTGGCGGTGTTCCGCAAGGATGAAGATTTGATTTATTCGATGATCTACCGCGACGGGCGCGATGGTCCTTTGATGGCCAAGCGTTTCACCGTGGGTGGGATCACTCGCGACAAGGAATACGACCTCACGAAGGGCAAGGCCGGTACGCGGGTGGTTTATTTTGCGGTTCACAAAACCAATGAGGAAAGTGCGGCGCAGATGCTGCTGGTGCACCTCAAGCCGGCGCTGCGCATGCGAAACCTGATCCGCCCGCTGAGTTTCTCCGAGTTTGGCGTCAAGAGCCTTTCAAGCGCGGGCAATCTCATGGCCAAGCATCCGGTGGAGAAAATCGTGCGCGCTCCGAAGGACTATGATCCGGATCTCGGGGCTTGAGAAAAAGGGGTGGCCGTCTCTCTTTCCTCAATTTCCAACCCGCAATGCTAAAATCGCAGCAGCACGGCGGCTGATGATTTGCATCACTCCCGAAGCCATGGGGGCTGTTTTGATCAGTTGACTCGATCGCAGCCTGGCATCGTTGGCCATTTTGTGCATGCGCCTGATTGCCATCGCTGGCCCTAAACCCGCGCCTTGGAATAGCGCCAGCCAGTCTTTGGCGGTGACTTCGTTCGCAGTCTTTGCCCGCCCACCCCGCATCGCCAGCACCGTTTTCCCTTGGGCTCCAGCTAGCGAAAGACGGACGCCTTCCTCGCCAACGAGCAGCGGTGCCTGCGGTAAACTTTTATTTGGTGCCGTGCGATAATCAACAAATCCGAAATATTTTTCTGGAGCTTTTGATGAAAAATCGCTAAGGGGGGTCTGTCTCTAGAACCTCAACCACGATCATGGCCTATACCAGCGAGCATACCCACCACATTCGAGTCCGGTCGACCCAGCTTGAGATGCCCTCGGCGACTGCCACGGGGCGTGGATCGGAAGAATACGACCGTCGGCTTCGTGACACCCAGGAGGAGCTTGAGCGGATCCAGCAACAGCGCGAGGAGCTCGAGCGCGAAAGGCGGGAACTTGAAGAGCTTACCAACCGGAAGCGCGTGTTTGTGTCGCAGCAGGTGGAGTTGACCGAGCGTCTGACATCGGCGTTGACGCTGATTGATCGCGAGTTGTTTCAATTGCGCAACGAGGCGGAGGATCTTGAGCAGTGCCGGGTTTGTTTTGCGGATCATCT
>JAGWXY010000050.1 GCA_018969605.1 Verrucomicrobiota bacterium
ATTGCCGAGATTCTGGTGGGGGCGCCAATGGTTGTAACGGTTGAACCATGTCCCTAGCCCCTGCTGTAATTCAGGGATGGTGGCATGCTCCTTGAGGTAGATTTCCTCGTATTTGACGCTTCTCCATAGCCGCTCGATGAAAACATTATCCATCCAGCGCCCTCGACCGTCCATGCTGATTTTCACACCGAGTTCCGTCAGGCGACCCGTCCATTCAGCCGAGGTGAACTGACAGCCTTGGTCGGTATTAAAGATCTCGGGGAACCTGCCGGTGGAACCCAGCGCCATCTCCAAAGCTTCCAAGCACAAGCCCGTGCCCATCGTGTTGGAAACAGCCCAGCCTAATACGTGGCGTGAGTGCCAATCCATCACGGCGCATAGGTAGGCGTGACCTCGGGGCATCGGTACGTACGTAATATCGGCACACCAGACCTGGTCGGACCGATCGATGGTGAGATTTCGCAGTAAATATGGGTATTTACGATGCCCGTCGTCCGGGATGCTGGTGCGCGGCTTGCACCAGATCGCCTCGTGGCCTATCTCCCGGCGCAGGCGGTCCAAGCGCTTGCGGTTGATCTTTATGCCGTGTTCGCGCTCCAGCACTGTCACAAGTCGCCGACTCCCGAGGCACGGGTCGATCAGGTAAATTTTGTCCAGAAGTCGCTTGATGCGGATTTCTTCGGGATCTTCAGCGACTGGCTTGTAAGCGGCAGTAGAGCGCGCCACGCCAAGCAACTCGCTCTGCCTTCTCATGCTGATTTTGGGATGTTTCTTTTCCATCAACTCGGCACGCTCCCTCACAGGCCGAGTTGCTTGGACTTTTTTGTCAACCAGTCCAATTCAATGGCTTGCTGGCCGATTTTTGCGTGGAGGCGCTCGCGTTCGCGTTCGAATTGCTCGGCTTCGGTTCTGTCTGCCCCTGAACCGAAAACGCTAGCTGCGTTATTGGCCATGGTTTTCTTCCACTCGGAGACCTGCACCGGGTGAATGTCGAAATCCTTGGCGATTTCTTGGATGGTTTTGATACCCTTGATCGCTTCAAGCGCCACGCGGGCCTTGAATTCGGGGTCGTGTCTTCTGCGTTTGCCTTTCATGTTGTGTGTGTCTGGTACGGTTTAAAGTCCGCACCCACACACCACAATCATAGCTTAACCACTGGCCCGATTTTCGGGGTCCAGCTCATCTTGTGGGGCGGCGATCATGGCTTTGCGTTCCCGGTTAAGGTTTCGCGCGCCTCGCATGCAGCAAGGTATGCTTCTACGCTTTCGATTGAATAAAGGCGCTTCCCATATTTTGCGCCTTCCTGCTTCAAGGAAACGCTGCGGATTTTCCCTGCCTTTCGAAGATTGAAAAGCGGGGTGTGGGTGATGCCATAGTTTCGCGCGACATACTTTTCGTCGGCCCAATGCGGTGGTGCGGTTTGATTTCTCATAACGGCTGTGAACATCTCACACCGTATTTCCGCTTTTCCCGCAGTGCTGCCTTGCTTGGGGCATTCTTTACCCTGCTTGCTTCATGCCGGCATCGTGCATCGAGCGTCGCACTTACTGCTTGCGCCCAGCTTTCTTTTGCTTGGGGCGTTTTTTTTCAACTAAAGTTGAGTCAAGGGAGTTTTTTTTCACTGCCGTTTTCTTGGCTGCTTTTTCCGCCTCTATCTGTGCCTTTTTAGCTTCCGCCTTTTCCTTTCGAGCAATCCCACCTTTCTGGGCGCGTTCTTTTTTGATTCCCGCTTCTTCGCGTTGTAAAAATTTTTCGAATTTCAAAGACAAATCTGCTGCCTGCTTTATCCAAACGCCTCTCTCTCGGAATTCATGCATGGAACTAGCGACTTTATCTAACGATGATTTCTCATCATCAAGTATGTCCGGAATTACTTGCTGGAGAAAATCCCGGAATTTTTTAATCATGTGCGGCTGCTTGGAATTTTTCGAGAAATGTGGCTTGAGAAAGTCCACCAAGGAAACTGAATCAATTGCATAGTCGGGACACTGGCCATTTTCATCTTTCTCATAAGCGTGTATATCGTTCCGACTGATACCCAACCACTCGAGCCTTTCCAATTGTTTGCTGGTGTATTCCTGTCGCGTGTCTGAAATGTCGAGTGCTTTCCCACAAGCCTTCCACAGGGTCAGTGCGCGCTGTGCCACGGCGTCGGGGTGTGCGTTCGGGGTGTCGAGTGATGCAGCAAGGGTGGCGAGTTGGAATTGTGATGGTAGTGCTTTATTTCTCGTCATGTTCCACCGATATTCGAATTCATCAATAGATTCAGATTCTTCGGCCCATTTTTGGAATTCATCAGTATTGACCCATTTTTGGAATTCCTCTTCATCAACATTATCCCATGTTTGGAACTCATCATCGATTGACTTTTTCATGGCTTGGGTAGGGTTGGGAGTTTTTCAATAGCATTGCGCAGTACTTCTTCGTCGGCATGTGAATAGATGGCGTGTGAATCGCGTGTGCTGTGCCCTGTGAGTGCCATGCGATCCTCCTCGCTTACGCCGGCAGTCCGCAGCCACGTGGTGAAGGTGTGTCGTAAACTGTGGAATCCACGCTCCCATGTCACACGACCAGCGCCCCGCTCCGCACCCTCTTCAATCTGCCGCGATGGTTTGCCACGGTCGACGCCGGCTGTTGCCATGATCTTGTTAAAGGTTTGGGATAGCCCCGTGCGGTCTCCTATGTTCAGCCCCGAAAGCATCGGGAATACAGGTGCATCCGGCGAATCATCCGCCACAGGAGCAGCCAGCAAGTAGCTGAGCAAGTCGGGCTGGATCGGAATGCGAACCTCACGCTTCTTCTTTTTCGTCTTGGATGGGATCAGGCTGATGCGTTTTTCTCCGAGGTCTACGGAAGACCAGCGCAGACGGGCAGCATCCCCTAGCCGCAGTCCCGTGAACGCAGCCACAAGGATCAGACCGCGCCATTCCTCGGTGGTTGCAGCGGCAAGCAGCTTCCCAACCTCCTCCCCTGTAAAGGGCTTCCGTTCCAAGCTGTCGCTTGTGTCGATTGCCTCCAATGCAGTGAAAGGATTAAAGGAAACCAATCCCTCGCGGATGGCTGCGCGGTAAATAGCACCCGCATCCTTCGTGTAGCTGAGAATCGTTTTCCCTGTGCGGCCGCCATCCTGCAAATGCTCACGCCAATCCCGCGCCTCCTGTGACGTTAGAGCCTCGAGAGGTCGTTTGCTGCGCTTTGGTCCCAACCACTCCAGTAAAGCGTTCCTGTGGCTATTGTAGCGCGCCATCGTGGCCTTGCTGGACTCCCTCGCTTTTCTGCGCAACCACTCACTGCTCCACGATTCAAGCGTGAAGGATGGCATTTCCTGCCCTGTAGCTAGGGCAAGCAGTTTTGAAACGTATTGCCGCGCAATCGGAGCGGTGAAAGTTTCGCGATCAATCTCTGCCACAGCCTCAGCAAGGAGCAATTTAGCGCGCATGGACTTATCGGTCCCCGCCTTAATCACAACCTTGTGATGCCGTTCCTGATCGTCTGCGAATTGCTGCGCCAATTTCTTATTCGTCTGCCCTGTTGATTTGCGGACCTTTTTCAACAAACCAGTTTCAGGGTCAGTCGCGTAAAACTGGCACTGCCATTTTTCCGAGCCGGGGCGTCTGTAGATGCTAGCCATAAGATTGATTGCGATTAAGTGTGTCCCATATGTGTCCTATTTTTGCCATTTCCGCAAGTTTTTACTATCGCAATATCCTTGTTTTTAAGTGGTTTCCCTTATAGCGCAAGGGGCTGTAATTGTTTCAGCGGTTCGAATCCGCTACGCTCCACTTCCCTTAGGATCAAGGGTCTACACCAAAGTTTGGGGAATGGGACGATTTTAATTTTTTGGTTCTGTTTTTCCAGTTGCCCGTTCGGCAGTCGTCCCATCCTTCAAATCCGCTCACCCATCAGCACCTTCATCACGTCGTCCATGGTAATCCAACCGGTGAGTCGGCCGTCTTCATGATCAACAAGTGCCGCAACCTCTTTTTGCTCAAGAAAAAGTGCCAACAACTGCGTCAGGGATTTGCGCCCGTCGATGCTCAAAACCGGCCGCACCAAGCTTCTCCAATCGGCACTATCGGCATTCAGTAGATTGTCAGCAAACAACTCGCGAATACGCACATATCCGACGATGTTTTTGAAGGTGCCATCGCTGCTCACCGGATAGCTGCGATGAAGCTTCGGCCCCAAGTCCGAAACATTCTCGGCCAATGACCTTCCAAGGCTGAACACGCGCACCGCTTCGGTCGGCACCATCGCGGTGCGGATCCTCCGTGCGGATAGCGTTGCGGCATGAATAATGATGATTTCCTCGCGACTGTGAATCACCTGTTCCGCACGAGCGGCCTCGACAAGGGTCACGATGTCGAGAATGCGTTCCTGCTTTGGATTATTTCCCTTGGCGTTTTTGAAAAACTGGCAAAACCATTCCATGACGAACACCAGCGGACGAGTGACAAACATCAGGACGTGGATGATCCCAAGAATGCGGGGGGCAATTTTATCCGCATGGTGCACGCCGATCATTTTGGGTGCCAGCTCACCGCCGAATATGACCAGCAAGGTAATGAGCAAGGTAAAAAGCCAAAGCCATTGGCTGCCATAAAGATCAATAAACAACGCGCCCGCCAGCGCGGAAAGACCGGTGCTGGCGATGGTGTTGCAAACAAGAATCGCGGAAACTGGTCGCTCTATATTTTGCCTCAGCGCGAGCCACTGCTTGGCATGCTTCACACCCCTCGATCTCTCCACCTGCAACGACAAAGGGTTCAGGCTGAGCAGCACCGCCTCCGCCAACGAGCAAAGGAACGAAATCACTCCCGTCATCAGGCAGGTCACCACGAGCAACAGCAAAAAATGATTCATAGGTTCTCGGCGTATGCGAGGAATTTGCGGTACTCGACCAGCATGGTCCTGACTGCGACAGCGGCGGCAACAGCCTGCAGTTTCACCGAGGCACGGCCCGGAGTCTCAAATACGATTTCCAGCGCTCGGGGACGCTGCTCGGGCGGCGCGGAAAGAACACCGGGATATCCCTCAGTAATCACACCACCCGAGGCGGAAAATCCGTCGATCCGCTCATCAAGGTTCAGCGGCAGGTAGCGTGATGCCGCAATCAAGGCTGGCTTCAGCACCTGTTCACTCAGGAGACTGCCGCTTACAAATCCGTACAGACCATGCGATGTGTCGTCTTCGTGAAGCGAGATAATGATATCGTAACGCTCACTCCGCAATTCACTTTCCAGGTACCGCACTTCGGGAAGGTCCGAACCGCACCAGAATTCACGGTTGATGTCATAGCCCATTCCGGTGCGTCGCGTCCCGTCATTGAGTCCGCTCGGATTGCAGGAAGGAAACAGGTGCATTTCATATCCAGACAGCTCGTAGGGCAAAGTGAGGGCCCAACGATGAAGCATGTGGGCAGCCTTAACCCCTGAGGGTTCGTCACCATGAACACCGGCAAAGATCCCGATCTTCATTGCCCTGCCCTGATCTTTCAGCACAGGGCAAATTATTTTGTCAAGTTCACGCGCCGAAGCGTGTACGGCAGGACCTTTTCGGCGCGCTCGCAACGCGCTCAGCAACTCCTCTTCATCTAGCCCGGCATCCATAACAGCACGTACAATTTCTACGCGCCTACCGCCTTGCGCGCTTCATCGCCAAGGGCCGTACTCAAGTATCTCTCACCCGTGCTGCAACCGACGGTAACGATGAGCTTGCCAGCATTTTCGGGACGCGCCGCCACTTGCAGGGAAGCCCATACATTTGCTCCCGTAGATATGCCAACCAACAGCCCTTCCTCTCGCGCAAGGCGCTGCGCGGTGGCGATGGCATCCTCGTTGCTCACGGTCAGAACCTCATCGATCAAACTCAAATCCAGATTGCCAGGGACAAATCCGGCACCGGTACCCTGAATTTTGTGCGGACCCGGCACCACCGGCTCACCTCTTAGGGTCTGGCTGATCACCGGCGACGCCGAAGGCTCAACCGCAATGGCCCGAAAGCCATCCTTGCGAGTCTTGATGACGGACGCGACGCCTGTGATGGTTCCGCCAGTGCCAACAGCCGAAACAAATACATCCACCTTTCCCTCCGTGTCTTCCCAGATTTCCTCGGCAGTCGTTTCGCGATGGATTTCCGGGTTGGCCGGGTTGCGAAACTGCTGCGGGATCCACGCCCCAGGCGTCGATGCCGCCAACTCTTCAGCTTTTGCAATCGCCCCCTTCATGCCTTCAGCACCCGGCGTCAGCACCAGCTCCGCACCCAAAAGCGCCAGCAAAGTGCGGCGCTCAAGACTCATGGTCTCGGGCATGGTCAGAATCAACTTGTAACCTTTCGCCGCCGCAACAAACGCCAGGGCAATGCCCGTATTGCCCGAGGTCGGCTCGATGATCGTGCTGCCTTCGTTCAGAATGCCTTTGCGTTCCGCATCGGCGATCATCGCGCTGCCAATGCGGTCCTTCACGCTGCCAAGAGGATTTTTAAACTCACCCTTGAGAGCAATGGTGGCCGGCAAGTCCCGGCTGATACGGTTTAGCCTTACCAACGGAGTGCGACCGATGGCATCGATGATGTTTAGGTTGTAGGACATGGTATTGTATCTGGTTT
This sequence comes from Verrucomicrobiota bacterium, assembly GCA_018969605.1. GTDB lineage: Bacteria > Verrucomicrobiota > Verrucomicrobiia > Verrucomicrobiales > Akkermansiaceae > Luteolibacter. The sequence continues at coordinate 6,607 of JAGWXY010000050.1, forward strand.
GTTTTTGAAACGATTGTTTGTGTTTGCGTAAAAATCATGAAATGGACCTTTTCTTGCGGTCTATCGCCACCTCGCGCGCCTCAATAATCTTATAGGCCTCGAGAGGCGACTTGGCATGATGCAGGGCAAGCCTCGTGGATTCATCGATGATGCGCGCAAGACGCGCCAAACTTTTCAGATGCCCGCGATCATCGGCCTCAACCAACAGAAAAAAGAGCCTTGTTGCTTGCTGATCCTCCGCACCAAATGGAATTTCAGATGAAGTCCTGATCAGACGCACAAAGGGCTTTCTTACAAGCCCCGCATCGCGCTGACGCGGATGGCAGATGGCAACCCCACCCGACATCGCAGTGCTGCACAAGGCCTCGCGCTCAAAAAGCGCCTCCAACAAGGCGTCGGGCTTGTCGGTGGCTCCAGTTTCAAAAGCAAAATCGACAAGCTTCTTCAGCAGTTCATCCTTGTCGGCAACGTCGACATCAAAGCGAATGCCGGACTTCGATAGCTGCAAGGTTACCGGATCATGCTCGTCCGGCTCACGCAGCGCCGGGCTGATCCTGTTCTCAAGCTCGACCACTCGCGTGTGATCAAGAGTCCTGATTTTTTGCTCCAACCACGAGATCAACTCGCTGCGCGAAAACCGCCATTCCTGATCGAATTGCTTGCCCGGAATTTTTTCCCCACGGACAAGCCCGTCCAAAAAACGCGGCGTCCAACCAAATTGCTCCGCCAAGGCACCGGCACTGATGTATTCGTCGGATGTTTTCATATCTTGTTGTGTTGAAAATAGTGCCATTGAGGCTTTAAACCTGCGCACGGCTTTATTTTCTATCATCTAGTATAGTATGGTCAATCTTATTTTATCGAAAAATGATTCCTGAACCCTAAAATTGATTGAATTTACGGAAAAAATCGAGAAAACACGAAAAAAACTCAACACTGGACGACTAAAAACCACCATCCATCTCAACCATCTCCTGATATGACACCAATTGGTAGGAATATGACCCTGCTCGGCGCAGGCCTAAAACCTCGAATCCAAGCGAAACTCCTTCGGCTTCGATACCCGCAACTTCACGACATCCACATGACACGGGTTGAGCAGCAACGAATGCTCTTCGGTAATGATCACGCTCGGGAGCTTCAGCGCCAAGGCCTTCCGCGAACGCAACCACTTCGCACCAAAATTTCGTGCGGTCAGCGATGATGGCAAAGCCTGCCATCCGGCTGGAAGATCGGCGCGTGAGACCGATTGGATAAGTTCATCCGGCACCTCGACCTCAATGATCTGCCACTCGAGCGACCACACTTCGCGTGGTGCATGCACGATGATTTCCAACGCGGCCAGTGCTCTGGACTCAGCCAAATACACCGCGTGCAAGCCCGGCGGATTCCAGCGCCCGCCATGGAGCCACGCACCTTCGCCGTTCATGGCGTTGCGTGCCCATTCGGCCTGCACGATGCGATAATAGGTAGCCACGATCTCAGGAAAAAACACCGTGTTCCAAGCGCCCCAGCAAGGCCTCGACCTCGCGCGCGCCAATCTCGGTATCGGCATAGTCGAGCGGGCACTCACCATCAAAGCCCCTTGCCGGCTCGACCAACCACGAGCGCGCGTTGACATGGCCGCCAAGGGCCTCGCTCGCACGCGCAAACAATCGCGCATAACGCACCAGTCGATCCGACTCGGCTCGATCCATGTGACCACTCTTCTTGCGGCGGTGCAATGTCGCACGCGACATGCCCAGCAACGCAGCAAGCCGCTCCTCACTCACACCAAGCTGTTCCTGCAAGGCATGAAACTCTCCCATCGCCAACCCGTGGCGCACCCGCTCAATCAAATAAGGCGCCTCGGTTTCCCTCACCATTGGGACGATTTCCTCCTCAATTTCGCTGTATTTGATGCTCTTCTTTTTCATAAGAGACAATATATCCCTTCTTCTGAAACATTCAAGCATTTTTTCCCCAAAAAAAAACTCCCGAATGTCGAACCATTCGGGAGTTTGGGGGATTTTTTAAGGGAAGAACGGCGACCGGTGATATGGGATTGCCGTTGTTTTTTATGAAGAACGGCGACCGGTGATCGCCGCTACGGATCAATAGCGATAATGATCGGTCTTGAACGGGCCGGTCACCGGCACGCCGATGTAGTCGGCCTGATCCTTGGTGAGCTGAGTAAGCTTGGCGCCAATCTTGGCGAGGTGCAGTCGGGCCACTTCCTCGTCGAGGTGCTTCGGCAAAACCATGACTTGGCCAGCCTTGTACTTGTCCTTGTTCTTCCAAAGGTCGATCTGCGCAAGGGTCTGGTTGGTGAAGCTGTTCGACATCACGAAGCTCGGATGTCCGGTCGCGCAACCAAGGTTCACCAAACGCCCTTCGGCCAGCATGTAAAGGCTGTTGCCGGTCGGGAAGGTGTACTTGTCGACCTGCGGCTTGATGTTGGTGCGCACGACACCCTTGGCTTCATTCAAGCGATCGATCTGGATCTCGTTGTCGAAGTGGCCAATGTTACAAACGATGGCCTGATCCTTCATCTTCTCCATGTGCTCAAGGCGGATGATGTTCTTGTTGCCAGTCGTGGTCACATAGATGTCACCCCAACCCAAGGTGTCCTCAATGGTGAGCACGCGGAATCCTTCCATCGCAGCCTGCAAGGCGCAGATCGGATCGACCTCAGTCACGACCACCTGCGCGCCTTGGCCACGGAGTGCTTGCGCACAACCCTTCCCGACATCGCCGTAACCGCAGACGACACCGACCTTGCCGGAAATCATCACATCGGTCGCGCGCTTGATGCCGTCGACCAGCGACTCGCGGCAACCGTAGAGGTTGTCGAACTTCGACTTGGTCACCGAGTCATTCACATTGATCGCCGGTACCAGCAGCGTGCCGGCGTTGGCCATTTGATAAAGGCGATGCACACCGGTGGTGGTCTCTTCGGAAACACCCTTCCAGTCGGCAACGATCTTGTGGAAAATGCCGGGCTGCTTGCCCTTGATGTCCTTGAGCAGGTCCTTGATCACCTGCTCTTCCTGGCTGCCCGAAGGAGTGCTGATCCAGTCGGATCCGTTCTCCATCTCATAGCCCTTGTGAATGAGCAGGGTCGCATCGCCGCCATCGTCGACGATCAACTCCGGGCCAAGGCCTTGCGGGTTCACCAATGCCTGCCAGGTGCACCACCAATATTCCTCAAGGGTCTCACCCTTCCATGCAAACACCGGAATGCCCGCCGCAGCGATCGCCGCAGCCGCATGATCCTGCGTCGAGAAAATGTTGCAGGAAACCCAGCGCACTTCGGCACCGAGATCGACCAGCGTTTCAATGAGAACCGCCGTCTGAATCGTCATGTGCAGCGAACCCATGATGCGCACACCCTGAAGCGGCTTTTCCTTGCCGTACTTCTCGCGCGTCGCCATCAGGCCCGGCATCTCATGCTCGGCAATCTCAATCTCCTTGCGTCCGAAATCGGCAAGACCGATGTCGCGTACTTTGTAATCGTTGAAGCTCATAATTTTAGTTTCAAGTGTTTAGTTTTCAGTTTCAAGAATGGTGGATGTTTTACCTTTCAGCGGCGGGCTTGAATCGATCGAATAAGGCCCTGCAGCATGGCGGATATTTCTTTGGACTCGGCGATCATCTCGCGGGACTTTTCCTTCTCCAAAAGGCCAAGTTCCGCGGCGATATAGGTTTGTGTTCTAAATTCGCCATTGGAGCCTTTGGCGATTCTCAAAAAGCGCACAAAATCGCCATCCGAGTCTCTTTCCTGACCTTCGGCAATATTGGATGGCACGGACAATGCCGAGCGCTCCATTTGATCCCTAAGCGAATATTTGGAACATGATTCAAGTGTGCGATAAGCCTCGACTGCCTGTCGGCAAGAGCGCTTCCAGACTTCAAGATCTTCAAAGGACTTATAGGCCATCTTCGTCTTTCTTGAAACTGAACACTTGAAACTTGAACCTCACTTGACCGCCTTCTTCAGCTCCGCAACCTTATCCGTACGCTCCCAAGTGAGATCCTTGTCGTCCTTGCCGAAGTGACCGTAGTTGGTCGACTTGGAATAGATCGGACGGAGGAGCTTGAGCTGCTTGACGATGTCGGCGGGCTTGAAGGAGAAGACCTTGAGAATCGCCGCGAGGATCTTTTTGTCGGCTACGATGCCGGTGCCGAAGGTGTCGACATGCACGCTGACGGGAAGCGGGTGACCAATGGCGTAGGCAAATTGCACCTCGCACTTGCGAGCAAGCCCTGCGGCCACGATGTTTTTCGCAACCCAGCGGCCCATGTAGGCAGCCGAGCGGTCGACCTTCGACGGGTCCTTGCCGGAAAACGCGCCACCGCCGTGACGACCCATGCCACCGTAGGTGTCGACGATGATCTTGCGGCCGGTGAGGCCGGAGTCCCCTTGCGGACCGCCGATGACGAAGTTGCCGGTGGGGTTGATGAGGTACTCGGTCTGCTTGGTGAGCATGTTTTTCGGCAGCACCTTTTTGATGACCTGCTCGATGCAGAATTTTTCGATCTCAGCGTGCTTCACATCAGCCGTGTGCTGGGTGGAAATCACGACATTGACGATGCGGGTCGGGCGTCCATCGACATACTCGACCGACACCTGCGACTTGGCATCAGGACGCAGCCACTTGACCTTGCCGGTCTTGCGGATGCGCGTGAGCTCACGACCCAAACGGTGCGCGTACATGATCGGCGCAGGCATCAGCTCAGGCGTTTCATCGCACGCGTAACCAAACATGATACCCTGGTCGCCCGCACCTTGCTCGGCAGTCTTTTTGCCGTCAGCCTTCTTCGCATCCACACCCTGCGCGATGTCGTCGGATTGGGTGGTGAGGTAGTTGTTGATGAACAGCGTGTCGGCATGGAAGACATCGTCGTTGTTGGTGTAGCCAATGCCGGCGACCGCGTCGCGAATGACCTTCTCAAGGTTGATCACAGAACCAACAGGCTTCTTGCCAATCTTCGGAATGGTGATCTCACCACCGACCACAACCATGTTGCTCTTCACAAAGGTTTCGCAGGCCACGCGGCTCTTGGGGTCCACGCTGAGGCAGGCGTCGAGAATGGCGTCGGAAATCGTGTCGCAAACTTTGTCTGGATGACCTTCGCCAACGGATTCGGAGGAAAAAATGTAAGTGCTCATAACTGTTTTGTATTTTCGTATCGTCAAATCGTGATGCGTTGATACAAACGAGCCCAGATGAAGTCAATGCTGAAATGCCTGAAATTGTTAGCCGACCCCACGCGTCTGCGGATTCTCATGCTGGTCAACGCTGAGGCGCTATCCGTGGCGGACCTGCAGGAAATCCTCGGCATGGGCCAGAGCCGGATTTCGACGCAGCTCTCCCAGCTCAAGACCGCGGGGCTCGTGAACGACGAGCGCAGCGGCAAGCACAACATGTATTCCTGCTCGGCCGACCGCAACCTGATGGAATTCGCGCGCATTGCCGCCGAGGAGGTCGCCGAGGTCGCCCAGGACAAAGCCGCATTGCGCCACCTGCTTCGCAAACGCAAGGACAGCGCGCGTGCGTACTTCGACGAACTCGCGGGCCGCTTCGGCAAGGACTATGTCCCCGGCCGCTCATGGAAGGCTCTCGCCGAGGCACTCATCAAGGTGCTGAACTACAAAACCGTCGCCGACCTCGGTGCTGGCGAAGGCACGCTTTCACAACTGCTCGCACAGCGGGCCGAGAAAGTCATCGCCGTCGACCTCTCGCCCAAGATGGTCGAGTACGGTCAAAAGCTCGCCATCGAAAACGGACTCTCGAATCTCGAGTACCGCCTCGGCGATCTCGAAGAGCCTCCGATCCGCGAACGCTCGGTCGACCTCGCAATTTTAAGCCAAGCTCTTCATCACGCCGAGCACCCGCAGCGCGCCATCGACGCGGCCTATCGCATGCTCAAAAGTGGCGGACGCCTGATCGTGCTCGACCTCGTGCAGCACCAATTCGAAGAAGCGCGCGAACTCTACGGCGACCGCTGGCTCGGGTTTCCCGAAGGCACCCTCGCCCGCATGCTAGAACGCGCGGGCTTCGATCAAATCGAAACCATCGTCGCCGACCGGGAACCATCCCCACCGCATTTCCAAACGCTGCTCGCCATCGGAGTGAAGTGACACATTTCACGAGCGCCTCGGCCGACGCGACATGCACCAGCGCATCAGGCCCATCGGCATCAGCGAAAACAACTGCGCCGCAATGGTCGTACGCAATCCTGGAAAGACCCGCGCGCGCCGTTTTTCCAACGCCTCAAAGGCCTCGGCCACAACCCGCTCCTTGGCGACATAAAACAACTCGCGCGAGGGCATGCCTTTTTCATTCTCCCCTCTCCTCGCCACCTCACCAAACCCGGTATGCACCGGCCCCGGACATAGCGCGAGCACCTCGATGCCATGCTCCTTGAGCTCAATGCGCAGCGCTTCGGAAAAACTCGTCACGCAAGCCTTGGTCGCCGCATACACCGCAAAATCCGGGATCGGCAAAATGCTCGCAAGCGAACTCACATTGATCACCGCCGCGCGCTCACGCCCGATCATCCCCGGCACCAAGGCATGCGTGAGATGCACCAAGGCCTCGATGTTTACCCGCAGCATCGTCTGCAACTTTTCCCACTCGGCCGAGTGAAATTCACCGTAATCCCCAAGCCCCGCGTTGTTGATCAACAGGTCAGGCATCAAGGCCTTTTCCTTCAAATCCGCGATCAACGCCGCACGCTGATCCCCACATGCAAGGTTCACCACCAGCACTATGACCTCGCAGGAAAATTTCTGCCCGATCCGTTGCGCGAGATCCTCCAACATCTCACCGCGCCGCGCCACCAACACCAAACGCCCCACACGCGGTGCGAGCTGCAAGGCAAACTCTTCACCCAAACCCGATGAAGCCCCGGTCACGACGGCACATGAATAACGCTGCGGATTTTCCATGCCTCATGCCTACGGCAAATATGCCTTAGTGGCCATCACGAAGCGCTGGAGGTTATTTCTTAGCCCACTCTTCCTCTTCAATCAGTTCATCAGCGAAATCATTGGTCAAAAAACCTGAATAAAAGGTGTGAAGTACGAGCCCTGCTCTACGCGGACCTTTGGGGACAAAGGTCCCTGCCCATGAAAAAGCAGCCTCTTCATGCTCTTTCACGTGCCCCTGTGGATTGGGCATTGAAAACCGCTCTAAAAGCTGATACCCATGGCTCTCGACGCATCTTGCCCATCATGGAAGCGGAAACCCTCATCGACCACGGCGCACCCGTACGGCAGTTTTCGGTCATGCTACCCAACCGCGCCGGCGCGCTCGCGGCCTTGGTGAAATTGCTCCGCGCCTCGGCCATCGAAGTGATCGGCCTCAGTGTGCAAGATTCGCGCGATGCCACCGTCGCCCGCCTTGTGGTTTCGGATCCTGACACGACCCAACAAATTTTCATGGAGAAAGGCATCCCGCACACCAGTTGCGAACTGGTCGTGATCGCCATGCGCGAATCCGGCCCCGGCCTACTGCAATGCCTCGACACACTGATGATCGCCGAAACGAACATTGACTTCGCCTACGCACTCATGCCCGGACCCAAAGGCCACTCGATGCTCGCGATGCATGTCGAGGACTACGAGTTCGCCATCGCCATCCTCCACCAAAGCGGTTTCAAGCTGCTCTATCAGGAAGACCTCAGCCGCTAATGTTACTGATGAACTGATTGAAGAGAGAAATTCTCTTCAGCGCCTGAAGCACTCCTCAAAAATCAGTAAATCAGTGGTCGCTTCCAAGCATCACCCATAGACCCGACACCATTTCGTGCCCTTCGTGAATTTCGTGGTTCCCTCTTCGGGATCGTTTCAAAGCACACCAAAGCGCTGCTCCAGCATGCCGCGCCTGAAGGAGAAAATTCTCTTCAGCTTGGGCTTCACGAAAAGCACATGGCCAATCGCTCCGAATGGGCCGAACGGCAAGCCGTAGTGGACCTTGTCGCGCATCAGCACACCACCGGGAATCGCCTCAAACTCATGCCGGTGATGCCAAAACTTGTACGGACCAAAGCGTTGCTCATCGATGAACGCACGGCCATGCTCGACACACTTGATCTCGGTCACCCAGTTGAGCTTCACGCCCGGCGCGATGCCGATGCGATAGGTGATGATCTGACCCTCATACATCCGTTGTTCCGCTTCGCTGGTGATTTCAAATCCGAGCTCCGGCGGCGTGATGGCATTCAGGTTCGCGGGCGATGAGAAAAAATCCCATGCGGCTTCGAGGCTGATCGGTAGGCGTTGCTCTTGCTGCAGGGTGTGGATTTTCATGAGGGTAAATTTTTTCGGGCGCCGCTCACTTGCGCCCAAAATGTTTCAGGATCGCATTCACCAGGCCGGGGATGTCATGCGGGTTGGCTTCGAATGCCGGCGGCATGCCATGCTTACGCAAGGTCGAGCTGGTCACAGGACCGATGCTACCCGCGACACAGCCCTCGGGCCAATCGAGACCGAGCGCGAAGAAATGATCGACGGTCGAGCCTGAGGTGAAAGTGATCAGATCCGCGCCCACTTCCGCGAGCTTGGCCTTGGCTCCGGTCGGATCCTCGGTCTCGGGCACCGTGCGATAGGCAATGCATTCGTCAACAATCGCGCCCAAAGCGGTCAGTCCCTCGCCCACGACTTCACGCGACTCGGCGGCCTTGACCCATAGCATTGTGAGATTCTCGACGGACTCTTTTTTGAAGGCATCAATCAAGCCCTCTGCGACAAATCGCTCGGGAATGAGATCGACCGCAAATCGATACTCGCGAATCTTTGCCGCGGTTCCGGCACCAATCGCTGCAATCCGCGGATTACCCAAACTACGAGCATCATCGTAGGTTGCAAAAAAAGCATCGAAGAATTTTTCCACGCCATTCGGGCTGGTGAAAACCAACCAGTCGTACTCATGCGCATGGGTCACCATCTCGGCAAACCCCTGACGGTCTTCGGGCAACTCGATGCGGATCGTCGGCAGCTCGATGACATCGGCCCCGAGATCGCGCAAGGCCTTGCTCAGCTCGCCGGCCTGCTCGCGGGTACGCGTCACGACGATGCGCTTGCCAAACAAAGGACGCTTTTCAAACCAGTTGATCTTTTCGCGCTCTTTGACGACATCGCCGATCACCGCCACTGCAGGCGAAGTGAAGTTTTCCGCCTCGGCAATGTCGGCGATGGTCGAAAGCGTGCCAACGATCGTCTTCTGCGAACCGGTCGTCGCCCAGCGCGTCAACGCGATCGGCGTTTGGGCCTCCGCACCATGCTCAATGAAGGCTCCGGTGATTTCACGCAACCTCGCCACACCCATCAGAAACACCTTCGTTCCCGGCGCCTTGGCCAACTGCGCGTAATCGATCGAACTGTAGCCCTTCGTCGGATCCTCATGGCCGGTGAAAATTGTCAGCTGCGTGTTGTGATCGCGATGCGTCACCGGAATGCCAGCATAAGCAGGACCGGCAATCGACGAGCTGATGCCCGGCACGATTTCAAACGGCACACCTGCAGCAGCAAGCTCGGCCGCCTCTTCGCCACCGCGGGCAAAAATCATCGGATCCCCACCCTTGAGCCGCACCACTGAT
>JAGWXY010000051.1 GCA_018969605.1 Verrucomicrobiota bacterium
CATCAGGGCGCGGGTTTCGAAGCGGAAAAATGGAAAGAAATTTCGCGCATCTATCGGCGTGCGATGGGGCTCGCGCTGGAGCGCAAGAGTGGAAAAGCGACCGTGGAAAAAGGTGTCGCGCGAGCGCAGACGAAACAGCTCAACACCGCGGAAGCCCTCGAAGCGAAGGAAAACGGCACCGTGTTGCCTGATCTTGGCATGGCGGAAATGCTGCGCTGTCGTGTGCGGTATTTCACCGATGGCGCTGTGATTGGCAGCAAGGCATTTGTCAACGAAGCCTTCGCCGGTGCGAGAGAACGCTTCAGTTCGAGACGCAAAGACGGCGCGCGAAGACTCAGAGGAAGCGCGCGTCCTGCAGCAAACTTGCTATGGAGTGCCCGTGATTTGCGGCTGCGGGTTTGAGGCTTTGCTTGTGTCTCCTCAAGTCCCGCAAAAGGTGCGATAAGGCGTGGTCGATGCGGGCGGCGGGCAGGTGTATTCGTCGTCCCGATCGGCATAAGGTTTTGCGAGCGCGCACAGCAATCGTTCGAGCACGGACAAGTCGCCGTGATCGCTTACGGCGGCGAGTGCTTCCTCGACCTTGTGGTTGCGCGGGATCACTGCCGGATTGTGCGAGCGCATGTGGGTTGCGACATCGGTAAAACATTGCGGTTGGCGTGCGAGCCGCTCGTGCCAGCGAGTGTGCCATCCGGCAAAAGCGTCATCCGCAAAGCATGGCGTGGCGAGCGATTTTTCATCGCTCAAGGCGCGGAAGCTGTGAGTGAAGTCCATGCGGTTTTGTTGCATCCATTCGAGCCACGCGTGGATGAGATCGCGATCGCGTGGCTCATCGGTCATCAGGCCAAGCTTGTTTCTCATGCCGGCAAGCCAATGACTTTGGAAAATGGCTTCAAATTCACCCAAGGCCTCGTTGGCGAGATCGACGGCGGTTTTTTCATCATCATGCAGCAGTGGCAATATCGCCTCGGCAAGTCGCGCGAGATTCCAACGCGCAATCTCTGGCTGTTTTTCATAAGCGTAGCGCCCTTGGCGATCGATCGAACTGAAAACGGCCGAGGGATCATAAACATCCATGAATGCGCAGGGCCCATAATCGATCGTCTCACCCGAGAGAGCCATGTTGTCGGTGTTCATCACGCCATGAATGAAGCCGACGTGCAGCCACTTTGCCACCAGCGCACACTGGCGATGCATGACCGCTCTGAAGAATGCGATGTGACGCGATGCATCGTCGGCAATTTCCGGGAAATGTCGCTGGCGCGTGTGATCAGCAAGGGCCCGCAATGCCGCCGTGTCCTCGTGCGCGGCGGCCCATTGAAATGTGCCAACACGGATGTGGCTGGCGGCGACCCGCGTTAGCACCGCGCCGGGGAGTTCGTCGTTGCGAAACACCAACTCACCCGTCGATGCGACCGCAAGACTGCGGGTCGTCGGGACACCAAGCGCGTGCATCGCTTCGCTGATGATATACTCGCGCAGCATCGGGCCCATGGCCGCGCGGCCATCGCCGCCGCGTGAAAAAGGTGTGCGGCCCGAACCTTTCAGTTGAATGTCAAAACGCGCGCCATTTGGCGCAAGATGTTCGCCAAGCAAAATTGCCCGTCCATCGCCGAGTCCGGTGAAGTGACCAAATTGATGTCCCGCATAAGCCTGCGCGATCGGCTCGGTGCCCTTGGGGATTTGATTGCCGGTAAAAATCCCGTGCGATTCGGGCTGGGCGAGTATCGTCGCATCGAGCCCCAGCGATTCCGCCAGCGCGTGATTCAACATTACCAAGCTTGGCTCTCGCACCGGCACAGGACGCGTTCGAACAAAAAACAATTCCGGCAAGCGCGCATAAGAGTGATCCCAGTGCCAACCTGCGTCAGCGTTCATGTCGGTGGTGGGGTGCGGACTCACGGTAAAAAGCGGTATACGCGGAACGGGTGGAGAGGAAGAGTTATTGGTTGCTGGGGGAATTCAGTTTCAACATAGGAGCAAATTTTTTCCAGTCCGCCTTTGACGCCGGGTGGCGGGGCGCGCATCTTCGCCGCGATGGCCTTTGCCGATGTGTTTCCGCAACTTCTCGAGCGCCCGACACCGCTGATGCGGCGTTTCGAACGGATGCTTGCGGACGAGCGCGCTTACGGGCTTGAGGTTTTGGCGCGGCAGAGCCAGCAGATCACGCGTCGGCACTTTGGCAAAACGATGCGTTTGTTTGCTCCGCTGTATCTTTCCAACGAATGCGTGAACAACTGCAGCTATTGCGGTTTTTCGCGCGATGCGAAAATTCTGCGCACGACGCTGACCGTGAATCAGGTCGTGCGAGAGGCGCGGCACTTGCACGGGCTTGGTTTTCGCAACCTGCTGCTGGTGGCTGGCGAGCATCCGAAGTTTGTTTCCGAGGGCTATTTGCAGGACTGTCTCGATGCGCTCAAATCGTTCATTCCCACGCTCGGCATCGAGGTCGGCCCGATGGAGGACGATCAATATGCCGAGATCGTCGCGCACGGAGCGGAAGGCCTCGTGGTTTATCAGGAAACTTACGACCGTGAGGTTTACCAAACGCTGCATACCGCCGGCCCGAAGAAAAATTTCGACTGGCGTCTCGATTGTCCCGAGCGCGCCTACAAGGGCGGATTTCGCCGCATTGGCATCGGTGCCTTGTTTGGTCTTGCCGATTGGAAGCTCGAAGCGATGGCGCTCTGCGCTCACCTCGAATACCTTTACAAACATTGTTGGAAGGCACAGTTCACCATCGCGTTTCCGCGCATGCGTCCCTATGCCGGAAACTATGAATATGTGCCCGATCCGCAACGCTTGCTGCCCGACAAATCATTGGTCCGCATGATCGCTGTGTTTCGCATTCTTTTCCCGCAGGTCGGCATCGTTGTTTCCACGCGCGAGCCATCTTCGTTGCGCGACGCGCTTGCGCCGATCGGTGTGACGCACATGTCGGCCGGTGCGCGCACCGAGCCGGGCGGCTACACCGGAGCGGGCAGCGATGACCTCCATCTCACGGTCAAGGGCCGTCGCGTCGAACTCGAATCACGCTCCGGCTGCGAAAAGGCCACCGAGCAATTTCAGATCCACGACACACGCAGCGCTAACGAAATTTCCGCGATGCTGCGCGAGCAAAAAATGGATCCAGTGTGGAAGGATTGGGACGAAGCATTGCTCGCAACGAATTGAAACATCGCGCTATCAAGCACGCAGGTTCGCATAGCCGCGAAGATAACCGACGCACTGCGCGATTTCCGCCAGGTTGTTCTTCCAGTTGCGTTCGTACTCGATCGACACATTGCCGGCGAATCCGTGTTTGCGCGTTTCGTCGAGCACCGCCGCGATATCGATGATGCCGGTGCCAAAGGGCAGATCCGGCGATGCCTGGCCGATCACTTCGCGATCCTTCAGGTGAAACGCATGCACGCGTGGCGCGATCTTGCGAATCGTCGCGAGCAGATCGAGTCCCGATGTGGCCCAGTGGCCGGTATCGACGCTGTAGCCTAAATTTCCATGACGCCCGTCGATGATTTTCCAAACGGTGTCAGGATGCCACAAGGCGCTGGGCTTGGGGTGATTGTGAAAACAGACCTTGATGTCGAATTCGCGTGCAAGTTTTTCGAGCGTATCGATCGCATCAAGCGATTCGGTGCTGATGCCATAGAGATCCATTTTTTTAGCGAACTCGAAAACCTTGCGCGCTGCCGCTTCGTCTTTGGAAATTTCGGTGACGCCATAATTGCACGCGACGATCCCGTGCTTCGCCAGCTCCGCGCGCACGGTGGCGATCGCTTTATCGTCAAGCTCGGGACCCATTTTCATTTCGCCGAGCGGCCCGCCGATTTTTTGGCCGGGAAACAACTCGACGCCACCCGCGCCGGCAGCGCTGGCCATCTGCAAAGCCTCAAACAGCGTGAACTCGCGAAACGACCAGCACTGGATCGCAATCGCGAAGCCGGCCTTGGTGAATGCCGCTTGCGGGATTGGCGCGGCCACGGAGCGCGCGGCAAGCAAGGCGGCGCTGGCGGGAATCATGTGAAGAAGCGATCGGCGTTTCATGCGTGTGCAAACTTCCAGATCCACATCGGCGTGTCAACCTGCGGGTCCGCATCGTGCTGGCGCAGTCATGCATTGCCACCACGGGCGCGATGTTGCATCATGAAACCCGATGAGCGATCCGGACGAGTCGGCGTTTTTCCAATTCATGGCCACCGAAAGAAGTGCTTCGGAGCGGACCTTGGCGAACTACCGTGCGGCATTGCAAAGCTATCGCGATTGGCGTGGCGCGCGTGACGAGGGTTGGCGCAAGGCTACGGCGGATGACTTTCGCGATTATCTATTTTTCCTGCTCAAAGATGGTTTGAAAAAATCCACCATTCGCCTGCGCTTCGCGGCGCTGCGATCGTTTTACAAATTTCTCGTGTTGCGTCGAGGGCTCGGGCGAAGCCCGGTGGCGGAGGTGCAACTGCCAAAACCCGAGCGCGGACTGCCGGTTGTCCTGAGCATTTCGCAGATGGACGATCTCCTTGCCGTGCCACTGCGAATCGGCGCCGATGCGAAAAGTCCGTCATGGTTGCCGATGCGCGATGCAGCGATTCTTGAGTTGTTCTACTCGTGTGGATTGCGGATTTCCGAATTGATCGCGCTCGATGTGAAGGACCTCGATTTCATCGGCGAGACGGTGAAAGTTTTTGGCAAGGGCTCGAAAGAACGCATCGTACCGGTCGGTGGACCTGCGATCGCCGCGATCCAACGATACCGTCAGGAGGCTACCATTACATCGGGCCCGCTATTTCTCAGCAAGCGCCGCACACGCATCACCCAGCAAGCGGTTGACCTCATGCTGCGCAAATGCCTCAAGCACAGCGGCATTCCCTTTGCGGTGAGCCCGCACAAACTTCGGCACAGCTTTGCCACGCACTTGCTCGATGCCGGCGCCGACCTGCGCAGCGTGCAGGCGATGCTTGGCCATGCCTCGCTCTCGACGACGCAGATTTACACGCATGTTACCAAGGAGCGCCTCAAGCAGGCCTACGACGAAGCTCACCCACGCGCATGAAGAAATTTTTATTCAACGCCGCCATCGGCATCATCGCATGCCACTTACTAGTCGCATGTGCCGCAAAGCCCACGCCGTTGCCGACCGATGATGCGATTCGCAATCATTTGCGTAACAAAAAATCCGTTTCAGTTTTGTTCATTGGCAACAGCCTGAGTTTTGGATTGCCGAGGGAGTTGGAAAAAATCGCGCGCAAAAATGGCATGAACTTCCGTGCCACCCAGCAAGCTCACAGCGGGTGGAACCTCGCTCGTCACTCAAGAAATGCAGAGACGCTTCAAGTCTTGCGAGGCAGGCCTTGGGACATCGTCGTGCTGCAGGAGCAAAGCCGCATTCCCTCGCAGCCGATCAAGAGGCGCACGCACATGCTACCGTCGGTCATGCAGCTCGCGCAGGAGTCTCGGGCGGTCGGCTCGATGCCGGTGCTTTATCAAACCTGGGGCTACCGCGATGGCGATGAGAGGAGATTTCACGATGATTTTTTTGCGATGAACAAGCGATTGCGCGAAGGTTATTTTGCCGCCGCGCGTGTCGAAGGGTTGCCCATCGTGCGGGTCGGCGACGCATGGGAAAGCGAAATGAAAAAAGGCCGAGGTACGCGACTCTTCATGCCCGATGGCCTGCATCCAAGCCGCGAGGGCGTGCGGCTCAATGCGCGGGTTTTTTACAATGCGTTTTTTGCGCCTTAGGCCGCGCCAAAGAATCGCAAGATGCGTTTGAACGCCGCAAAGCTCACACGAGGCGGCGGGTAGCGCATCGCCGGGTCCGGCTTGAAGGGCCGGCGCATGATCGATCGCCGGTGGCTGAAGGCATCGAAACTCGCTTTGCCGTGACTCGCGCCCATGCCGCTTTCGCCAAGCCCGCCGAAGGGCAGTTCGCGGCCGACCAAATGCATGAGCGTGTCGTTGATGCATGCGCCGCCCGAGCGGATTTCATTCAAGAGCCGGTCCTGAATCTTGCGGTCGTGCGTGAAGGCATACATCGCCAATGGCACCGGCTGCGCGCGCTCGCTTGCGATGACTTGATCAAGATCATCAAACGCGCGCAATGGCAGGATCGGCCCGAAAATTTCCTCGGCGAGCAACGGCGCATTGTCGGCAAGCTGCGAAACGACCGTCGGCGCGAGGTAGAGGTCATCGGCATCGCGCGCGCCACCGCATTCGATGTGCGCGCCATCAAGCAATGCGCAAAGTCGATCGAAGTGCCGCCGGTTGATGATGCGCCCGTAGGCCGCGCTGCGTTGAGGGTTATCGCCGAAAAATTCGCCAATCGCTTTGGTGATGGCGGCGATGAACTCGCGCTCGATGCGGCGGTCGAACCACACATGGTTGGGCGCGACGCAGGTTTGACCGGCATTGAGAAATTTCCCCCACACGATGCGCCGAGCGGTAATTACGACATCCGCATCGGCGCAAACGATGGCGGGGCATTTTCCGCCGAGCTCGAGCGTGACCGGTGTGAGGTGCTTCGCCGCGGCTGACATCACTTCGCGGCCCACGCGCGTGCTGCCGGTGAAAAAGATCGTATCGAATTTTTCGCGCAGCAATCCGGCGGCCATTGTTTCGTCGCCCTGCACGACCGCGATGAATTCCGACGGGAAAATTTCGCCGATCAGGCGCGTGATCGCCGCAGCGGTGTGGGGCGCGAATTCGGATGGCTTCAATACCGCGCAGTTGCCTGCCGCGATGGCACCCACCAGTGGCCCGAGCAACAACTGCAAAGGGTAATTCCAGGGACCAATGATCAGGGCCACGCCCATCGGCTCAGGCCGCACGCACGAACTCGACGGCCAGGCCATCCATGATTCCCGGATTTTTTTCGCACGCACCCACGAGGAAAGGTGCTTGAGCGCATGGCGGATCTCGCCGGTGACCATGCCAAGCTCCGAAGCGAAGGCATCGTGCGCGCTTTTGCGCAAATCCGCATGGATTGATTCGAGCAAAATTTGCTCGTTTGCCTCGATCGCCTCAAGCAAGGCCCGCAGGTTCCGGCGACGTTCGTCCGCATCGAGCGTCCGGCCCGACCGGAAAAACTCTCGCTGGCGCGCAATGATTGCAGCGTGATCCATATTCTGTTTGCCGCATCGAGGCGTTCGCGTCATGTTCCGTCAAGCTATGTTTCGTCTGCTCCTTGCCAGCCTGCTTGCCACGCTCACGAATGCCTACGCCGCAGAGCCGCCTGCGGAAACGCCCGCTGAGTCGGCAAAGAGCGGCGTTGAGGAATTCTATGCCGCCTGCAAGGCGTGGGATGCCGATGGTTTCAGCAAGGCCGCCGAGCTGTTTGGCAAGGCGGCGAAACAGGAACCGAGATCAGCTGTGTACAAATACTGGGAGGGCGTTTCACACTTTCACCGCATGCTGAAAATCGAGAGTCGCCCCGGGGGCAAGGAGAGTCCTAAAGCGAAATCCGCCATGGAAGCCGCGCTGGCGGCATTCGAGGGTGCCCTCGATCTTGATGCCGACCACGCCGAAAGCCACGCGCTCGTCGCGACGATTTTTGGCATGAAAATCCACAGCAACATGCTCAACGCCGTGCGCTACGGGCCGATGCTGCAACACCATCAAAAGGAAGCCGTCCGCCTCGGCGCAAAAAACCCGCGCGTCAAATACCTGGTCGGCGTCGGGCTGCTCCACACCGCCAAGGATGACGAAGCGAAACGCAAGGCGCTCGACACGCTACTAGCCGCAGAAAAACTTTTTGCCGAGGAGGTCACTCATTCGGCCGATCCGCTCACCCCGCGCTGGGGCTCGGCCAGCTGCCGCACCTTCATTGGCGTCGCTTACAAGATGCTCGGCCGCAATGCCGAGGCCATCGATTATTTCAACCGAGCGCTCGCCGAACACCCGTCCGACCACATCGCACGCCAAGAGCTCGCCGCGATCACCTCCAAAGAAGAAGCCAAGCCATGAGCGGAAAAAATGTCATCGTGATCGGCTCCGGCCTTGGCGGAATTTCCGCGGCCATCTCGCTCGCGCAGGAAGGGTACAAGGTCACGATCCACGAGAAAAATCCACAGATCGGCGGCAAGCTCAATGTCCTCAAGGCTCAAGGTTACACCTTCGACCTCGGGCCCTCGATTCTCACGCTGCCGCATATCTTCGAACGGCTCTTCGAACGCTCGGGCAAGAAAATGGCCGACTACATTCCGATCCGCACGCTGCGCCCGCATTGGCGGAATTTCTTCGAGGATGGCAAGGTCGTCGATCTCGAGCCGGACCCGGCCGTGATGGCTGCCGAGGCCCGCAAGGTGGGTGAGGACCCGGCGAATGTGGAAAAATTTCTCAAGTACTCCGCCGACCTCTACGACCTCGTCAACGAAGGTTATTTCGAGCAGGGCCTCGATACTTCGGCTGCGTTTCGCAAATTTTACGGACTCGGAAAATTTCTCAAATTCGATCTGTTCCGCTCGATGCACGGCGGTGTTGTAAGGCATCTCAAGACCCGCCACATGCGCGACATTTTCGACTATTTCATCAAGTATGTCGGCTCGTCGGCACTGCACTCGCCGGCATTCATGAACTGCATGGCGACGATCCAGTTCCGCTATGACCTCTGGTATGTCGATGGCGGACTGTACGGCATCGCGCTCGGCCTCCAAAAGCTGATGAATGAACTCGGCATCGCCGTGCGCCTCAACAGCGAGGTCGCCGAAGTGCGCAAACAAAACGGCCGCGTCGCCGGCATCGTCGCGAATGGCGAATTTCATGCCGCCGACATCGTGGTTTCCAACATGGAGGTGATCCCGGCCTATGAGAAACTTCTGCTCGAAGACGAGGCCTTCATGCGCACGCTCGACCGGTACGAGCCGTCCTGCTCCGGCCTTGTGCTGGAGCTCGGCCTTGATCGGAAATACCCGCAGCTTGCCCACCACAATTTCTTTTTCTCGGCCAACCAGAAGACCCATTTCAAGACGGTCTTTCGCAAACGCCAGTTGCCGCCCGATCCTACGATATATCTAGTAGCAGCGTCGCGAACTGATCCGACCGTGGCGCCCGAAGGCTGCGACTGCCTCAAGATCCTGCCGCACATCCCGCACATCGACGACGAGAGGCCGCTCACCCGCGAGGACTACATGGCATTCAAGGACCGCGTGCTCGAAAAACTCGAGCGCATGGGCCTCACCGACCTGCGCAAGCATGTGGTCTTCGAACATTGCTGGACGCCCCACGACATCCGCGAGCAATACAACTCAAACAAGGGCTCGATCTACGGCGTGGTCTCCGACCGCTTCAAAAACCTTGCCTTCAAGGCGCCCAAGCAAAGCGTGAAGTATCCCAACCTCTTCTTCGTCGGCGGCTCGGTGAACCCCGGCGGCGGCATGCCCATGGTCGTCCTCTGCGGCCAGAATGTCGCCAAAAAGGTGGTGGAGTGGGATCGGTGATCCTTCCTATATTCCCAACACCGCGCACAAGTGCTGATCTTCCTCATTGCCGCTGTCGCGTTGCTCTGCATTTCGGGGTGGCTCATTGCCATCCGGCTCAGGGCGGCTGGCTCGGCGGCGGCGGGTGGCACGGGAAATTTTTCCGCGGGTGGCGTTTCGCTCATCATCCCCGCACGAAACGAAGAACACAACCTGCCAAAGCTGCTTGCCTCGCTTGGGAATCAGCAAACGCGCTTGCACGAGTTGATCGTGATCGACGATGGCTCAACGGACCGCACTGCGGAAATTGCAAGTTCGCACGGTGCGCGTGTGATCACCTCGGAGCCGCTGCCCGAAGGTTGGCGTGGCAAGACATGGGCCTGCCATCAAGGCGCACTCGCGGCCAGCGGCGAATGCCTGATCTTTATCGATGCCGACACCTGGTTCGAAGCGGGCGGCCTCGATCGTGTGCTCGCGCGCTATCGCGGCGGTGCGTTTTCGATTGGGCCTTATCATGCGGTTGAAAAAAACCACGAGGACCTCTCGTTGTTTTTCAATCTCGCGATGAGCGTTGGCACTTTACCGCAGGGGCTCTTCGGTCAGTTTCTCATGATCGGTCGCGACGAATACGAGCGCATCGGCGGTCATGCATCGGTGCGCGGCAGGGTGCTGGAAAATTTTCGTCTCGCGGCGGCATGTCGCGAACATGGCATCGCTGTGCAAAGCATGATTGGCAGGGGCATGATCGCATTTCGCATGTATGCCGATGGCATGGCCTCGCTTGTCGAAGGATGGACCAAAGGGTTTGCCTCCGGCGCCAATCACACGCCGCGCAAATCATTGCTATTGGTCATCGCGTGGATGAGCGCGCTGATGATTCCGCCGCTGGCCGGATGCCTGAGTGGCGAGTGGCGGCTGTGGGGTCCCGCCTGCGCGCTGGCTGCCTTGCAAGTCATCTTGATCGGCCGGATGCTCGGTTCGTTTCGCCTTACAAGCTTGGCCTTGTATCCATTGCCGCTCGCATTCTTCTTTGCGCTCTTCACCCGCTCGGCGATGATGTCGGGCAAAAAAGTTCGTTGGAAAGGTCGCGACATCCATGCCGACTGAGCCGTCACTTCTTGTCATCGCATTGATCAACACGCTCGCGTGGCCAGTGATTCAGCTTGGGCTGGCATGGGCATTCACGCGCATGCCTGATCATTGGTTCGCGCGCGATGGCATGGCCAAACCCTGCCCCTGCGAGAACCGCTTTCTCGATCGCGTGCTGCATGTCAAACATTGGAAGGACCACCTGCCCGATGCCGCGAGTTGGTTTGCAGGGGGATTTGCGAAAGCGAAACTCACCGGCAGTGATCCCGAATACCTGCGTCGGTTCATCCGCGAAACCCGCCGCGGCGAACTATGCCACTGGTGCGCGATTGCCTGCGTGGCCTTCTTCTTGCCATGGAATCCGTGGTGGGCGGATCTCGTAATCGTGACTTACGCGATCGCGGCGAACCTGCCATGCATCCTCGTGCAACGCTACAACCGTGGGCGGCTATCAAAGATGCTTGCGCGAAGAGAGGCGAAGGCATGGATCGGCCAAAAGTAGCTTCAAACAAGCGGTTTTTGAAAATTTTGGCGAAGTACCTTGATGCAATGCGTGGATCTCATGCGCCAACTTTGATCTTTCTTCATCGCCGCTCGCGCATGCCCGCTACGCGCATGAAAATTCGACAGTGAATCCGCCGCGCGTTACCGTGAGCGGTTCGCATGGTCTCTCATTCGCATTTGTTTCGCGGCACAAGCCGACCGGTTTCGCATCGTATTTGGCGCGACCCGACCGTGCGCAAGCGCATCGTCGAATACCTCGGCGGTCATCGCGTCGAAGATGCCACCTGTTTGTTTCTTGGCAGACTTGATTCGGAAAATCCATCGATCTTCGATCGCCACCCGCCCGCCGATCTCGACAAGCTGCTCGATGGCGGATGCGAAATCGCGCGCTCACTCGAGGACCGCGAATCAATGCTCATCCATCTCGATATTGAATATGTCAACTTCGACGACCCCGTTGCCGCCTACACCGATGCCCATGGTGCGTTCCTGATGCAGGAGCCGTTGGTCGAAGTAATTGAAACATGGTTACTGAATTACGGCATCCGCTACCTTCACTTGGTCACCGGCCAAGGGCATCATTTCGTTTGGAAAATCCACAAGCAGTCGGCCATCGCCAAACGCATTGCAAAGCTCGGCATTTACACGCCATCCGAGGGCGGTGCCCGCGAAGTGGACCCGCTTTTCGCACACATATCATTGCTCATGGAACACTTTGCGCACCGCGTGAAACGCGAAGCCTCCAGTCGTTGCGAATTGCCGGTCGAGATCACCGCCCAGCATGTCGGCCCGGGCAATTCTGGCATGCGCGAAATGCTTTCCATCGACATCTCCGAATACGGCGACCCGCTGCAAAGCCGCATGATCCGCATGCCCTACACGGTCTACCGCAAGCCATGGATTTCCGGACTCTTTGAGCGCCTTGGCATCGAAGATCGCATCACCGAGTTCTTCACGCTGCCACTGCACGAAATGGATCTGACGCGCTTGCTTGAGTTGCGCCATCATTCCGATGAGATCATCGCACTCGCGCGCCGCGCCGGTGTTCACATTCCATCCGAAGAGCATGGAACCGCACGCTTGCTCGATGATTATCTCGGCTCATCGCTCGCCAGCTTTCATCGACAGTTTTACGCAGTGCAACAAGATCCACCATCGCTATGGCCGAGTGGCTACGACCGAACGCCGCTCGAAAAACTTCCGCCCTGCGCCGCGCATGTGCTCAGCTTTCCCAATGATCTTTTGCTCAAGCCCAGCGGCATGCAACTCGTCACGCGCAGCCTGCTCGCAAACGGTTGGCACCCGCGCCACATCGCGGGCCTGATCCGATCGAAGTTTGAGAATCCGGCATTCGGCTGGCAGAACAAATGGGTCGAGTACGATCCGTCGCAGCGCGCGGAGTTTTATGTGCGCCTGTTTGCCGGCGAGCTGGCCGAGCGGCTCGACAGCGCGATCGACTTCAACTGCGTCTCACAGCAGGAAAAGCAATTTTGCTGGCATCCGCGCGGGTGCTCGCTCGAGCCGCTGCGCGACGAGCTCTGCAAAACCTTCAACCTTCATCCCGAATCCACATGAACGCATGGCCTTGCGGCATCTCTACCGGATGCTTTTACAAAACCGACATCCTCGAAGCGCTGCCCATGGTGCGCGACGGAGGATTCAACCTCATCGAGGTCTGCTCGTTTCCAAGTCATCTCGATTACCACGACCCCAAGCATGTGCGCGAAGCGGCCGAGCTCATGCAATCGCTCGGCATCGAGGCCAATTCGTTTCACGCGCCCTTCGCCGAGCGTATCGACATTTCGTCGCCCGATCCGCTGCTGCGCGCCGAAGCCGTGCGTGAGATGCTTGCCGCGTGTGATGCGGCGTCGACGCTTCATTCGCGCTATGTCGTTCTGCATCCCGGCCCGGAACGCGAGGGCAAACCGCCGCCCGAAGAATGGTATCACCGGATGCGCTGCGCTGCAGAGTCGCTCAACCTAGTTGCCGCGCACTGCCGCGATGCGGGCCTCACGCTGCTGTTGGAAAACATGCTGCCGCACCTGATGTTCGGACATGTGAGCGACATGCTTTTCCTGCTAGGCGCGATCCGCGAAACCAATGTCGGCACGTGCCTCGATACCGGCCATGCGTTTCTTTCGCGCGACCTTCGCACGGTCGTTCACAAACTCTCCGGTCACTTGCGCATGCTGCATGTGAACGACAACCTTGGCGATAGCGACACTCACCTTTCGCCGGGCGAGGGTGCCATCGATTGGATCTCGCTCGTCCGCCAATTGCGCCAATGGAATTTTCAAGGTGCAATGATTCTTGAGCTTGCCGACAGCGGCGATTGCCCGACCTGCATCATGCAGCGTGCCCGCGACGCGAGGTCGTATCTCGGTGAAATCATGGAACGCTGGAAATGAAGGCGTTCTCCATGCTTGCAGCAGCCGCTGGCGTGTGCTGAAAATGCGCCATGTTCACTCCAAAGTGGAAAAGTGAAGCCCTGCATATCGCAAAGGGCGCGCGCAAGTTTGTGAATTATAAGCGCGACTTGCTCAAGGAGGGCCTCGTCGCCGAAATCGAATCGCGCAGAAACGACCTGCTCGCGGCCATCAAGTCGGGAGATAAAACAAAGACCGCCGAGGCGTCTAAAATGCTCAACGCAGCATGCGAAAATTCCCTGCCGCACGAAAAACCACTCGGGTGGTTTGAAGAAAATGTCGAAGTCATGTTTGTCGCGATCGTCATTGCGCTTGGCTTACGGGCCTATTATTTGCAGCCGTTTCGCATTCCGACCGGGTCGATGCAGCCAACGCTCAATGGCATCATTGGCAAGCCTCTGCCACAGGCGGAGTGGCCGTCGCTGCCGCAAAGATTGGCGGAAAAAGTCCTTCGCGGCCGAACCTATGTGCGCGTGGTGAACGATCAGGACCGCTTCCTCGCAGTCACGCGAGAAGGCCGCGTCGACATCCGAGATGTGCAATTCATGCATTTCTTCAGCCGCTCGGAGTTGCGCTTCACCGACTCGCCGCCGCTGCGTCTGCCCGCACCCACCAACCCCTGCACACAGATCGGACTCGCCGCCGCGATCCAGACTGCCAGTCGCAATGGCGGGCTTTTGCCAAAAGGCACGGTGATCTGCGAAGGCACGGTGGATTCCGGCGACCTCGTGCTGGTCGACAAATTTTCCTATCACTTCCGCAAACCCGAACGCGGCGAGGTTTTTGTCTTCGATACCCTTGGCATCCGCGGCATTCACGAACGCAGTGGCGAACAGGCAGCCGGCTCGCATTACATCAAGCGACTCTGCGGCGTGCCGGGCGACACATTGCAAATTCAATCACCCAACCTGCTCATCGATGGCCGCATCGCCAAAGAGCCGGGCATCCAGCGCGTGATCCATGGCGAAGGTGATTATGCGATCAACCCGAATGGTTACGGGCTCGCCGATTCGCGCGAGTTGCTGGGGCGCTCAAAAACCATTTCCCAATACCTCGCCAGTCCCGACGACAAGCTCTCGCTCGTCGGCAAAAATGCCCGACCCGGCATGCGCGAATACGCCGCACTCGGCGACAACACCGGCAACTCGCTCGACTCACGCTACTGGGGGCCAGTCAGGGAATTCAACCTCGTCGGGCCCGCACTTTTCTCGCTCTGGCCGGTGACCACCGGGCACTGGGGCTTCATCCGCTGAAAACAAAAACCGTGTCGGACGCATCGGAAATCACCCGGCGCGCAAAGTCGAATCTGGCCTTCGCGCTGCGCATCCTGCCTCGTGACCGACGCGACGACATGGTTGTGTTCTATGCGTTTTGCCGCACGATGGATGATCTTGCCGATGACTCAATCGCACCACTCGCGCAGCGCGAGCAAGCCTTGCTTTCATGGCGGGATGGCCTGTTGCATGGATTTGCAAATCCGACGGAGCTGCAAAAACAACTGATCGATTTGCGCGAGCGCCGTGCGATTCCGAATGAACTTCTCACAGCGATCATCGACGGCTGCCGCATGGATCTCGAGCCGCGACGCTTCGCAACTTGGGTAGATCTCGACACTTACATTTGGAAGGTTGCCGGCGCAGTCGGGTTGGTTTCCATCAGGATTTTCGGATGCGTTGATGCGAATTCGGAAAAATACGCGGTCGCGCTTGGTCGTGCATTGCAGTTGACCAACATTTTGCGCGATGTAGGCGAGGACCTTGCCAATGGTGGTCGCATTTACCTGCCGCTAGAGGACCTAGAGCGCTTCGGATGCACTGAGGAAAATTTGGCGAAAGATTCAAAGAGCACCGCGTTTCTTGCCTTGATGGATTTCGAGGCTAGGCGCGCGGAAAGTTTTTACATAGAAGCCGAAGCGATCCTGCCCGATCGCGACCGCAAGGCTTTGCTGCCGGCGCGCATCATGGCCGAGATTTATCGCGCTGTCCTCGCCCGCATGCGCTATGGTGGCTTCGATGTGTTCCACATTCGCTACTCGCTTTCCCGTTTGCAAAAAATTTCCATTTTGCTCCGCTACTGGATTGCGCGATGATGCGAATTAAAAGTCCACAAGCCCGTCAACACCATGATCAAAATCACTCAAGCCGCGACCCTCGCGATTCTTGCCGTCATGCTCAATGCCTGTGGTCCGCCAGAACCGGTGCCAGCTCCCTATTTTATTCCGAATGCCCCTTATCCGCCGCAACCTGTCGCTCTCTCCTCGGCCGATCTCCAACAGCCCACCCCAAGTGCGAATACAGGCATTTCGCCAAGTCCCGCGCCGAGTCCGCGCATCGGCGAATACCCTTTAGCCAGCCCCACCAGCAAACCCAACGAAGTCATCAGCCCCTACGAGCCGTACCACACGATCGACATCAGCGGCTTCAGCCCCGGCCAGCTCGCACGCGATCCTTCTAACAAGAAAATTTTTCGCGTGCCGTAGGCTCGACTTTTCTCCTTTCACCCTATGCCTTTGCGCAGGTCGCGCATGCTGCAGAGGAAGGGATTGGCGGCGGACGCGTCGCCGCGCATCTTGCGGGCGCCGGAGTTTCGTTTGGGGCCGAAGCGAGTGCGGAAATGGGCGAAGGCTTCGTCGACAAAGAGGCGACTGCCAATCACCGCGCCGTCGGTGAAGTAACGAATGCGATGCCGCAGCATGCGGGCAAAGGGAATCTCGCCATCGCGTTGTTGTTTGGCGGCTTGCTCTTCGGGCGTG
>JAGWXY010000137.1 GCA_018969605.1 Verrucomicrobiota bacterium
GGCCCGGCCTTGTTTTCAGGTTCACTAGTCAGCGATGGCAAAGCATGGACCTATCACGCGCGGACCTCGCCATGGCATGAGACTCGCGATCGCGTGCAGCTCAATGCGCGAGGCATCACGCCGCACGGTCGCATCGATACTTTGGTCAAAGTTCTCGGCGAACTCATCGATCCGCAGTCAATCGAGCATGAACTCCTCGCGCTTTCAAATGGCAAGCTCGCACCGCAGTGCCTCGCGGTCATCGCCATTCCCGATCCACGCGGTGAGAACGCCCTCGTGCCGGTCTTCGATGACTCCGTGGACCGCGACCTGATGCGCCAAATTCTCTCAGGTTACGCCGTGAGCGCTCCAGGCCCCCGGCGCTTGCGTGAAGCATTCATCCTCGACCCATTGCCACTGAGTCCTCTCGGCAAACCCCTGCGCGCGGAAATCCTCCGCATGATTCTTCCATAGGCAGGGACGACTTTCCAAGGCGTCCGCCGCGAATGAAAAGCCCGTGTCGGGACGGCATCTTCAAGCGTGAATTTTTTTCCCGGGTCGCGGGCTTGCTTGAAGACCCTTGAGAAGCTCCTTTCTCGAAACTCCCAGCGAGAACAGCGAACGAAAAATCAGATCGAGAGAAACTGTCGGATGTCCGGCCTCCATTTTCGCCAAGCGGGATTGGCTGGTCTGCAGTTTTGTGGCGGCGACCTGCTGGGTCATTTTTTTGGCCTGTCGGGTGCTTTTCAGCAAGCGGCTTGCGGCGAGACGGGTTTCGATGAACTCCATGTCGGCATCGGACAATTCGAGAAAGTCTTGAACAGATCCCTCGATCCAGCTGGCCTTAGCACTCGCCCTTTTTCCAGTGTCTTTTTGCTTCTTCATAATGGCTTAATCTTTTGCGACAGATGTCGATGATGGGTTTTGGGGTCTTTTGGGTTTTCTTTTCGCTCATCTCCAAAATTACGATGGCATCTGCATCCATAAAATAAAACAGGCGCCAAGTTTTGTTTTTGTCGTTTACGCGCAATTCATGACAGGCCGTGCCAATCGATGGCATGGGCCGGGAGTGTGGTAGCGAGAGTTTTTCACCCTCTTGAAGCTGCCTGAGAAGAAATCCCATCTCTCGTCGAGCTTGGGTGCTCATCGGAGGTGTTTTCACTTCTCCTGACAGCCATCGCAAAGGCTTGCTCACAACAAAATTAATATGTCGGATTTGACATTATTGCAATTGAAAAAATTCCGCTCAAACTCGCTTCCCTCCTTCAAGATACCTCCAGCACAGCCACGCGAGGCCCCATGAGGTGAGTCCAAAGGCGAGGATCCTCACCGCCACCCATGGGCCATGGAAAAACGGGTGCCACAGGTGCGGCAGGGTCCGACCGAGCAGTAGGGGAGCGGCGGAGTGAAAAAGATAGAGCCCGAAGCTGAGTCGGCCGACATGCTGGATGGCCGGATGCTCGAGCAAGCGACCGATTCCACCGCCGATGCCTGCGAGCGTTGATGAGATGAGTCCGGCAAAGGCCACGGCGATCAAAGTCTGTTGCAGGTAGTGCAGTCCTGCGACTTGCCGATCCATTTCATTGAGCGTGTAAAGCGCGACATAACCGATCAGCGCGAGCCATGCGGCGAGCTTGAGTCGTTTGTCGCCGACGGGTATGCCTTTCTCCATTGCCCATGCAAGCAGCGCGCCGATGCCGAAGTAATCCATCGCCGAGCTGGTGATCGCTTCGGCATGATAAATTTGCGGAAAAGCATGTTCACAAATCAGCCGCGAGAGCGGAGCGATGGCAACGCAGGCAAGAAAGAGCGGAGCGAGCCAGCGTCGCGGCGCAAAGAACACCAGCAGCGGCCAACAAAGGTAAAATTGCACCTGGATCGCAAGGCTCCAAAACGGCGCCGAGCCACTGGGCCATTTCGGCGTCATCGCCATGTGGAAATTTGAAAGATGCGCAAAATACGCGAAGGGATGATCACGGATGTCGCCCGCGCCGAGCAGCATCGAAAAAAGCATCGCCGCATAGCACGGCCATAGGATCCGCGCCATCCGTCGTTTTGCAAACCGTCCGTAGGCGATCCATTGCCATGCGCCTCCACCATCTTCGCCGCGTGATCTTTCCCACAACAAAATCCGCGTGATCAGAAATCCGGTCAGCGTCAGAAAGAAAAACAAGCCGATCTCGAAGGGCCATGGCCCACGCCATTCTCGCGGTGCCCAATGGAGCCACATCACGCCCGCCACCGCCAGTGCCCGCCAGCCGTCAAGCTGCGTGTTGCGCTTTGCGTCCGGCATGCGGTCTTGTCCCACGCGTCAAACGACGAGGCAAGGTGAATTGCCCTACGCGTCGATCCGCCACATGGTTGTGTTTTTTTCGCAGCATGCGGCGATCTTCCTCTTACCGCTTGACGCGATTTCGCCCGGCCCGGTAGCTTGGCGGCAGCAAGGAAGTGGCATCCGGCCACTCCCGCTCACCCATCAACAACTCCTTCTCATCGTGGACCTCCAGGAAATCCGCCGCATCGTCGAGCTCATGAACGAGCATGGTCTTACCCAGTTTGACCTCACCAAGAA
>JAGWXY010000138.1 GCA_018969605.1 Verrucomicrobiota bacterium
CGGCGTGTCGATCGAACGCTCGCAGGCCCGCGTCACGATCACCGGCATCCCCGACGAACCCGGCATGTCCGGGCGCATTCTCGGCGCGCTCGGCGAGGCGGAGATCAACCTCGACATGATCATCTCGAACATTGCGCACGATGGTTTTGCGCGTCACTCTTTCACGATGCATTCGAGCGACCTCGGCCGCGCTCAAGCCGCGCTCAAGCCTCTGCTCTCGGAGCTCTCGCAATCGAAAATCGAAACCGAGGCTGGCATCGCCAAACTCTCCGTCGTCGGCATCGGCATGCGCTCGCATTCGGGCGTCGCCGCCAAGATGTTCAAGGCTCTCGGTGATGCAGGCATCAACATCGGCATGATCTCCACCTCGGAAATCAAGATCGCCGTCACCGTCGAGGAAAGCCGCATCGAAGACGCCGCCCGCGCCGTGCACGATGCCTTCAAGCTCGATCAAGCGCCGGTGTAAGAGGAAGTTTCAAGGTTCAAGTTTTCAGTTTCAAGAGAAGACGGAAGAAGCGAGAAAAGAAGCGGCTTCTTCATAGGCAGGGACCTTTGTCCCCAAAGGTCCGCGCAAATGAGCGTAGCGACATGGCGGAAGAAAAAACCACCATCTAGCTTCCGCAATTTCCAACCGCCATGCCCTTCTTCCATTTTTGTCATTCTGAATGTGCCGGCGCCGCGGCCATGGCGAAAGGCGCAAGAGAAGAGGCTTGCGCATCAGCGATTCATTGGACGGACCTTTAGGGACAAAGGTCCCTGCCTTTGAAGAAGTGGCTTCTTCATCTTCCGTCTCCTTGAAACTTGAACCTCCCTTCTTACCACACACTTCTCCGTCCTTGCATGGCGCGGAGGAGGGTGAGTTCGTCGGCGTGTTCGAGTCCGCCGCCGGCGGGTAGGCCTTGGGCGATGCGGGTGAGGCGGCAGTTTTTGCCGCGCAGCATTTCGGCGATGTAGTTGGCGGTGGCCTCGCCCTCGACATCGGATCCGAGGGCGAGCACGACTTCGATTTCGCCACCGGTGGCGAGGGTGGCATCGATGCGTTGCAAAAGTTCGGGGATGCGCAGGTCTTCTGGCGACACGCGGTCGAGTGGCGAAAGTTTTCCGCCAAGGCAATGATAGCGGCCGGTCATCGCACCCGATCTTTCGAGCGGCAATACATCGGTCGCTTGCTCGACGACGCAGAGAAAATGGCTGTCGCGTTTTGGGTCGTCGCAAATGCCGCAGGATTCGGCGGTCGCGAAGAAGCCGCATGTCGGGCAAGGATGGATCGTGGCACTGGCGGTTTCGAGCGTAGCGGCGAGTGATTGGGGCTCGGCCTTCGGGTTTTGCATGAGCCACACCGCGATGCGTTCGGCGCTGCGCGGACCCACGCCTGGCAGACGCTTGAGTTCAGCGATCAGGCTTTTAAAGGCATCGGGAAAATCGGCGCGGCTCATGGATTTTTGTTGGGAGACTCATCACCGGGCATGCGGTGATTGAAGGTGTAAAACATCGCGCAAAGGCCCGACCACAAGGTGGCGATGAATGGCGCCGCGACATCCGGGCGATGGGCCGCAAGGCTCAGCACTGGTGCCCATGCCAGTACCATGAAGAGCGTCGCAAACCATAAAAGCCAACGACGCGCGTGACCGGGCACGGCGAGCACCGCCCATGCGATGCCAAAGGCAAAGACCCATGCCGCAATCCAGATCACCGCTTCGGGCAGTTGCTTGGGAAATGTTTCGGCGCCGCCGCGCGAAACCAAGCCGGCAATCATGCGATTGGTGTGTTCGATAAATCCCAGCAAGGCAAGGCCCGCGGCAAGGATCAGCGACATGCTTCCAATCGCCGCGCCCGGCACCAGCACATGGCCGACGCGGCGCGTGTCATGTCGTTTGTCCCGCTTCACGCGGCCCATCCTCACGCCGGCCGCGCGTCAATCAAGCACGACTTTCATGAGAAGCCGCCGAACAAATCGAGCTGCGGCGGGTTGGCTTGCGGCAGGGTTTCCTGCGCGGTGTTTTTGGCCTTGGGTCCGGCTTTTTTCGCCTCGGGTTTGGTCGAGTTGAGCTCGAGGTGTGAGAGGATCGACTTCGCGCGTTCGACCACCGGCTTGGGCAGACCGGCGAGGCGTGCGACTTGGATGCCGTAGGATTTGTCGGCGGCGCCGGGCAGGATTTTGTGCAGGAAAATGATTTCTTCGTTCCACTCGCGCACTGCGACATTGCAATTCGCCACCGCGGCCTTCGTGTTGGCGAGGTCGGTGAGCTCGTGATAGTGCGTTGCAAACAGCGTGCGACAGCCAATGGCATCATGCAGGTGCTCGGCCACCGCCCATGCGATCGAGAGCCCGTCGAAGGTCGCCGTGCCTCGGCCGATCTCGTCGAGGATCACCAGCGAGCGGTCGGTGGCATGATTCAAAATCAGCGCGGTTTCGCTCATCTCGACCATGAAGGTCGATTGACCGCGCGACAGGTCATCGGACGCGCCGACGCGGCAGAAGATCCGATCTACTAGGCCCATCGTAGTTGCATCGGCCGGCACGAA
>JAGWXY010000052.1 GCA_018969605.1 Verrucomicrobiota bacterium
TTACCCCATTCGGAAATCTCCGGATCAAAGCGCATGTGCCGCTCCCCGAAGCTTATCGCAGCTTGTCACGTCCTTCATCGCCTGTTGGCACCAAGGCATCCACTGTGTGCCCTAAAAAGCTTGATTCCATGTTTGAAATCAGCCACGCGGACTTCTTGGATCGTAGATCGCGGATCGAAGATCGTTGATTAACACTCCAGCAGTTTCCACGCTTTGCGGATCTTGCGATCCACCTACTTACCGGTGTTTCCACCAGGTATTTGCCGTAAAAAATTTGATGTTTGGGAATCAGAATATATTCAAGGACCGCAAGAACGGCTCATGGGATTGTTTCCCATTTGCTACAATCTTTTTTGCAGTCAATTAAATCATATTTCTCTCCATATGGATGTCAAAGAGCGAGCTTGTTTTAAGCTGTTTGCTTATCTCGTGTGGCCTTGGCCAACGCCTCACTTGGCGGAAAATGGTGGGCCTGATAGGACTCGAACCTATGACCCCCGCCTTATCAAGGCGGTGCTCTAACCAACTGAGCTACAGGCCCCTTCTTCGCTTAAGCTTCGAAGGGCAAGCCCTTGCAGAGCTGGCGGTGGTAGGTGTCGTTGCAAGCTATGGCCTGCCATTCGTAGCCCTTCGCTTTAGCGAAGTAGGGCGAAGAATGGTGGAGGTTAACGGATTCGAACCGTTGACATTCTGCTTGCAAAGCAGACGCTCTACCAACTGAGCTAAACCCCCTTTTTTGTTCGGGCGCTGAATGAATCGGCGCCGAGGGTGCATTTTCCGTGATGCGCGGCTTTTGGTGGGAATTGTTGAAAGATTGAATTGTGCGCTGCGACCATGTTGAGGATCGCGCGGATGATTAAATAAGCGTTTAGGTGTGATGAATCGCTTCATCACAAGCCACTCTTCATTTCAGCTTTTCAGCTTTTGAGCTTTTCAGCTTTTACTCCGAGGGCTTCGACCTTCCAGCACTTTGCGAGCAAAGTGCTGGATTTCTCCATAGAAAGGAGGTGATCCAGCCGCAGGTTCCCCTACGGCTACCTTGTTACGACTTCATCCCAGTTACCAGCTACACCTTAGGACCCTGCCTCCTTGCGGTTGGCACGGGCACTTCGGGTGCGACCGGCTTCCATGATGTGACGGGCGGTGTGTACAAGACCCGGGAACGTATTCACGGCGCCGTAGATGATGCGCCATTACTAGCGATTCCGACTTCATGGAGGCGAGTTGCAGCCTCCAATCCGAACTGGGCCCAGTTTTGCAGATTTCCTCCACCTCGCGGTCTCGGTTCTCATTGTACTGGGCATTGTAGTACGTGTGCAGCCCAAGGCGTAAGGGCCATACTGACCTGACGTCGTCCCCACCTTCCTCCCAGTTGATCTGGGCAGTCTGACTAGAGTTCCCGGCTTTACCCGCTGGCAACTAATCACAAGGGTTGCGCTCGTTGCGGGACTTAACCCAACATCTCACGACACGAGCTGACGACGGCCATGCAGCACCTGTGCAAATCCCCCGAAGGGTCACGCGCTTTCACGCGCTTAGAGATGCATGTCAAGCCTTGGTAAGGTTCTTCGCGTTGCATCGAATTAAGCCACATACTCCACCGCTTGTGCGGGTCCCCGTCAATTTCTTTGAGTTTTAGTCTTGCGACCGTACTTCCCAGGCGGCACGCTTAACGCGTTTGCTCCGGCACAAGGGGGGTCGATTCCCCTCACACCAAGCGTGCACCGTTTACTGCCAGGACTACAGGGGTATCTAATCCCTTTCGCTACCCTGGCCTTCGAGCCTCAGCGTCAGGAGTTGTCCAGTAGCTCGCTTTCGCCACGAGTGTTCCTCACGATATCTACGCATTTCACTGCTACACCGTGAATTCCAGCTACCTCTCCAATCCTCTAGCACGGCAGTATCGGATGCAGTTCCGGGGTTGAGCCCCGGGATTTCACATCTGACTTACCACGCCGCCTACGCTCCCTTTACGCCCAGTGATTCCGAACAACGCTCGGGACCTTCGTATTACCGCGGCTGCTGGCACGAAGTTAGCCGTCCCTTCCTCTTCCGGTACTATCAACCCTGTCGACTATTCATCGCCAGGTCTTACTCCCGGATGACAGGAGTTTACAATCCGAAGACCTTCATCCTCCACGCGGCGTTGCACCATCAGGGTTGCCCCCATTGTGAATTATTCTCGACTGCTGCCACCCGTAGGTGTCTGGACCGTGTCTCAGTTCCAGTGTGCCTGATCGTCCTCTCAGACCAGGTACCCGTCGTAGCCTTGGTGAGCCGTTACCTCACCAACAAGCTGATAGGGCGCGAACCAATCCTGCAGCGACAGCCATTGCTGGCCACCTTTACCCAGCACTTTTTGAAAACTCCGCCGTCCTGCCGGACTTCGGAACCTTTAAAAAGTGCTGGGACCATGGGGTATTAATCCAAGTTTCCCTGGGCTATCCCCCTCTGCAGGGCATGTAATTCACGTGTTACTCACCCGTGCGCCACTAAACTATTCTTGTATTGCTACTCAAATAGTCCCGTGCGACTTGCATGTCTTAAACACGCCGCCAGCGTTCGTTCTGAGCCAGAATCAAACTCTCCGTAAAAAATTCGGTTGGCGTATTCCTTTCATAAAAAAGGAACCGTATTCCAAATTGACCTTGGCAAAGCCCCTTATCGGAAACTTCGCCGTTTCCGCGCGCCTTTCTACAAAAGCGCGCAGCGCACAATTCAATCTTTCTTCTCTTCCTGGTGAACATCGCCACGACCCCTGACCAAACCCGTTGCCGGATCCGCCAAAAAACCGCCGCCTGTCACCAAGCCACACTGTCAAAGAACCTATTCGAGGGGACTAAAAAGCCGATCGGGTGTTTGTGCACCACGATCGACGTTCTGTCTCTCGGCCGCCCTCCGTTGTGGCGGCCCGCGAAGCTATCTTCCTCACCCCCATCACGTCAATACCTTTCTAGAAAAAAATTTTAGTCCGCTTCGGATGCTTTATTTCAAGGGGTATGGCCGATTTCCGCCGGAGGTGAACCGAAGTTTTTTGTTCCTCATCTGAGTCCACAAACCACTGGCGTGCTCTCTTTCCCTCTTACCGCCCATGAAGATGCCGCGCGTGTGTGATGAGCGGTTTGAAAATCCTCTCGACCAACGAGAGGTTTGGGCCTTGATTCCGACACTTCCCATGTTTGTTGTTTCCATCGCCGCCCTCAAACGCAACAGCGCCATTCTCCGCGAGGTGAAAGAGGCGGCGGGCTGTCACTTGGTCCTTGCGCTCAAGGGGTTTTCCTGTTGGAAGGCATTTCCTGCGTTGCGCGATGATCTCGATGGTTGCTGCGCGTCGGGCCTGTGGGAGGCGACGCTTGCACGCGAGCATTTTCGCAAGCATGTGATCACCTACTCACCAGCCTACGACGAGGCCGACATCACGGCGCTCTGCGAATTCACCCACCATCTTGATTTCAATTCCCTTTCGCAATGGTTTCGCTTTCGCAATCAAGTCATGGCACATTCGCGATTCGCGAGTGGCGAACTGCAATGCGGCCTGCGCATCAATCCCGAATGCTCTACCGGTCACACGCCGATCTACGACCCCTGCGTCGCAGGCTCGCGACTTGGCATCACGGCGGACCAACTCGCCGACGCCGACCTCACCGGCATTTCCGGCCTGCATTTTCACACGCTCTGCGAGCAGAATTCGGACGACCTCGAAAAAACGCTGGTTGCCGTCGATGAAAAATTCGGCCACCTGCTTCGCTCGCCGCAATTCACCTACCTCAACATGGGCGGCGGTCATTGGATCACCAAGCCATTCTACGATCGCGGGCGATTGATCCGACTCGTGCGCGAGGCCCGCGAAAAATTTGGCGTCGAGGTATGGCTCGAACCCGGCGAAGCTGTCGCGATTCACAGCGGCGTGCTGCGCGCGACGGTGATGGATGTATTCAAGTCCGCCGGCCACCACCTTGCGATTCTCGATATTTCCGCCACCGCCCACATGCCCGATGTGATGGAAATGCCTTATCGCCCGGATGTTTATCTCGTCGATGCCGCCAGATCCGATGGCAAACCCGCAGTGATGTTGCGAAATGAAAACTACCATTTTGCGATCGATCCGTCCGCACCGGGCGCGATTCCCAAATCACTCGAATCATCAAACACCTATCGACTTGGAGGCCCAACCTGTCTCGCAGGTGATGTGATCGGCGATTACTCGTTTCCGCGGGCCTTGCGCGTCGGCGATACGCTGGTCTTTGACGACATGGCGCACTACACGATGGTCAAGACGACCACCTTCAACGGCGTCAAGCATCCGGCCATCGCGCTGCAGCACGAAAACGGCGAGGTCGAGGTGATCCGCGAGTTCTGCTACGAGGACTTCGAGGCCCGGCTATCGTGAAACGCGATCGGTCGGAACCAGGTCGATTTCAGCAGCTCAAATCACGCAGAGCAGTGTGGTTTGCCATGGCCTTGGCGCTTGAGCCGGGCATGAGTTCCCACTTGCCCTCCTCGCGGATCTCGAGGCAGGCGTCGTAGTCCACGCCGACCTCGCCGTTTTTGGCAAGGATCACCACGCCGATGCCTTGGCTGATGAGCTTGTTGAGGATCATCGAGATTCGCGACTTCGGCAGTGAGCTTCCCGGTCGGTCGAGATAAACGAATGCAGGCTTTGCCAAAAAGATGCGTGCGACAGAGAGCAGGTGTTGTTCGCCGATCGAAAAGGCATCGTCCCAATCGCGATCTGCATCGAGGCCGCCGACGCGGTGAATTGTTTCATCGAGCCCCAGCTCCTGAAGCACCTTGTGAATCTCCGCGTCCTTGGTCACCTTTTCCATGCCAGTGCGCAGCAAGAGGTCGCGCAGCGTGCCGGGCGGCAAGTAAGGGCGCTCGGGCAAAAACAAAATGTTGTCGAGGTCTGGCCTCACCACACGCCCGCCGCCGCATTCCCACACGCCGGCCGTGGCGCGAAACAGCGCGAGCTTGGGTGCATCGTCGATGCAGGAAATGAGCCAGCATTCACCGCGTTTGATCTCAAGGTTGAGGTTGCGGATCAAGGCATGCGTTTTGTCGGCATTCCAAAGCGTCAGATCCTGATAGGCCACGCGGTTGGGCTCTTCGTCGATCTGGATCGAGCAGGGTTTGTTCTCGTGCGCATTCTCGATCGCGTCGCTCAGCAAGTGCAGGCGCGCGGTCACGGCAGTGAAGGCGGAGATCGATTGGAACTGCGTCACGATCAGCGAAAAAGCTCCGAGCAGCGTCGCAAATGCCATCGTTGATTGCGTGATGACACCGAACTCGACTTTCCCGATCATGAACATCGGCGCGATGATCAGCGCGGGGATGATCTGGATGAAGTAGTTGTAGCCGTTGGTGAAGAAGCCGAGGTTGCGGTTGACGCGGATGAGCTTGCGGAAATTCAGCGTCAGGTCGTCGAGCCGTGATTTCAGGCGCGCTCTGAAGCGTCCTTCGCGGTGGGCGAGCGCGATTGATTCGGAATTTTCGCGTACATGGATCAGCTCGGCGCGAAAGTTGGCCTCCATGTCGAGCTGGTTGTAATTGAGTCGGATGAGCGGCTTGCCGAGCCAGACCGTCAGCATCGATCCGCAAATTGCGTAACCGACAGCCACGGCAAAAAGTTGCGGGCTGATGCTCCAAAGCACGCCTGAGAATGAGACCGCCGTCAGCGTGCCGTTGATGATGAGCAGCATGAATGATAGCGTAGTAGTTGTGAAGGCCTTCACATCCTCGGTGATGCGTTGGTCGGGGTTGGCCACGCCGGAGGCCGAATCGAGCCGGTGGTAGGCTCGCTCGCCCATGTAGGTCTCGGTGAGTCGCCATGTCAGTTGGCGCCGCCACAGGATGCCGAGGCGCTCCTCGGTGAAGCGAAACAGCGCCGCCACCACCGTCGATGCCACAAACACCATCGCGTATAGCAAAGCTTGCGCGCGGAACTCGCTCACATTGCGGTTTTCGATCGCCGACATGAAATCGCGTCCGACATAGCTGTTGAGCACATTGAGGCCGTTCATGCCGACCATCATGGCCACCAAAGTCCCAGCGAAAACCAAGGCCCGCGAACCCTCCTCCGACTGCGCAAGCATCCTTAGCGCTCCGGAAAAGCGCTTCCATGTGAGGCGGATCATCTGTTTGCGTTCGTGTGACATGCTCGCTTGCAACACATCCATCCACCCACAGTCCCGCATGATCAAGCGGATTGATTTTCCAAAAAGCTGAAATTTCTGAGAATTTGCGCTAATTTCGACACGATGCCGCCGGTTTTGGCCGCTCGGCCCACATTCGCCACTTGTGCCGCACGCGCGCATCATCGCATGGTCGCGGCATGGAAAGCCACGAGTGGAGCATCAACGGCGAGGACGGCAAGTGCTTCTACCGCGGCAATTACATGAGCGGCCGCTGGACGATCCTGACCACGCGGCAGAAGCGCAATCCCACATGGGACAGGCTGGACAACCCGCCCATGGCGGTCTGGGCCGAACTGCGCGACATCGTCTGGAAAAAATACCAGCGCAAACG
Organism: Verrucomicrobiota bacterium; assembly: GCA_018969605.1. GTDB lineage: Bacteria > Verrucomicrobiota > Verrucomicrobiia > Verrucomicrobiales > Akkermansiaceae > Luteolibacter. The sequence goes on from JAGWXY010000052.1 coordinate 6,526, forward strand.
CTGCCCCTGGGAGCGGGTGGCCGAGCTCGACCGGATCCTCGGGGGCGAAAGCCAGGAAAATTGAACCCTTCGACGCCTTGCCCGCTTTTTTTGATCGAATTTTCTAAACCTAGGAATTTCGTTGTGACATATTCATACGCCCATTTGCCGAACTATTGCGATATGCGGTTAATCAATGAATCAATCGTTTGCTCATGAGCAACATAGCGCTATTATTCAATCAAACTAGAAAATCAACAAACCCATGAAAATGAAATCGAGCTACAATCGCACAGCAGGACTGGGAATTACCCTTCTGTTGTCCACCATCACCGCCACCCACGGCCAGGTCAGCGTCAACGGCACGAAGGACTCCTCGGACAACTACACCAGCCAAATTGTCCAAACGGTCACCGCTGGATGGGGAAGCGACAACGCGCTCGCTAACCTGCATGCCGCCCAAGACGGCTCCGACATCGCCTTGTTCATTGGCGGAAAAGCCCAAGGCAACGCCATTCTTCTCTTCATCGATTCCAAGAGCGGCGGATCCAACTTTGTCGCAAACAATCAGATCACCAGCGGCGGCGAACACTACACGATCAACAACCTCGGCACATCCGCCTCCGCAGGCCTCACCTTTGAATCGGGCTTTAACCCGGACTATGCCGTTCGTGTTTACGGTGCCTCTGATGGAGCGTGGGTGAATAGTTACAATCTCCAAACCGGCACCCGCAGCTATGTCGGTCAGTGCCTAAACCAATCTGCCGGGCCCAACGGATTTGTCTCCGAAATTGCGGCCATCTGGGCGGCCGCCACGGAACCCTATGGAGATGTTGCATCCGGCGTGGAAATGAAACTCAGTCTCGCCGCCCTGGGCGTGCCGGCCGGGGCGGGCCAACCGATCAAGATGATGGCAGTTCTCGTGAATGGCGGATCGGACTACGGCTCCAACCAGGTTCTTCCGTCGAGAACCAGCCCGACCGGAGACATCGCAGGTGGAATCAATTCAATCAATTTTTCGGATGAGTCCCAGGCTGCGGGCAACCAAGTGTTCTCCATCTCGGTCGACAACACCGATACCGACGGCGATGGCATCAACAATGATGAGGACACCGATGACGACGGCGACGGCTTGCTCGATACCGTGGAAACCGATACGGGCACCTACACTTCTCCCACGGACACCGGCACCGATCCCCTCGTCAGGGACAGCGACTCGGACGGCTTCACCGATGGCGATGAAGTGACTGGCGCCGCTCTCGGCTACATCTCCAATCCGTTGATCAAAAACCACACGAACATGACGGTACCCGGCAGCTTCAACACACCCAATGCTTGGTCTGTCGACCCCGGAGCAAACACGCCCTCAACCGACATGGTTCAAGGCTCCACAAATTCACTGACGGACCAATATTCGTGGACGCTTAACTACAATTTCCCTGCACACGGCCTCATCGAATACAAATATGCCGCAGGCTCATGGACCAACAATTGGGGCAATGGCGGCGGAAACTTCAACGCCACGATCCAGGCGACCGGGATTCATACCTTCACCTTTAACAGCGCAACGCTCGCCCAATCTTTCGTTCGCACGACCTTTGCCGATGCCGAGTCATTCCTGGCCGCCTATGGATTGTCCTCGGGAAATGATACCGACGGCGATGGCGTCGCCAACGAAGTGGAATTCACCGCCAACACCGACCCCGGCAACGTCGATACCGATGGCGATGGCGTCAATGACGGAGAGGATCCAAGTCCATTGCTCAGCACTCGCAACATCGTCTTCACGGTCAACATGACCGTGCAGGAAAGTCTTGGAAATTTCAACCCAAGCACCGGCTCGGTGGTGGTGAAGTTCTTTTCCGGCATCATGGCCGGCCAGCAGGATCTCGCGCTGACCGAAGTGGACAACACCGGCATTTACACAGGCACATTGTCTGATGTCGCCGGTCCTCTGAACCTCTCATTTGGCAATTACAAGTTCTTCAACACCACGCCTGGCGCTCCCAACAGCGGTTACGAGGAAGGGAGTGACCGCAGCTTCGCCTTGGGGGCGGCGAACACGCCACAGACGCTCAATACGGTTTACTTCAGCAACAACTCAACGCTTCCGGGTTACAGTTCTTGGGCCTCCGCCAACGCCCCGGGGCAGACGGCAAGCCAGGATCACGACGGCGACGGCGTGCCCAACGGTGTTGAATACTTCATGGGCTTGACCGGCTCCGGCTTCACCGCCAATCCACAGCCAGTGGACGGCACGATCACCTGGCCGCGTGGCGTGGACGCCAATGGAGTGACCTTCAAGGTGCTCAGCTCGACCGATCTCGGCACATGGGAAGATGTCACCTCATCGGCCGATGTTTCCAATCCAACATCAGTGAGCTACACACTTCCTAGCGGCCAAGGCAAGCGCTTCGTCCGGCTCGAAGTGACTGTTCCATGATCGATGGCAGCTTGAGCAAGATTTTTGATAAACCCAAGGGGTGGTGGCCGCGAGGTCATCACCCTTTTGCTTAAACTTTCAATTGGCGCATAGCCCGTGGGCGTAGCCGCCGATTTTGCGCTCAGTCCATGCCCTTCTTCTCGAGCGACTTATCGAGGTGCTCGAGGAAGTCCTTGGTCTTCGGGAACTCCGAAGCGAAGAAGCGATTGAACTCTTTACCCTCGGAGTCGAGAAGGATCACCGTGGGAAATCCCTCGATCTTGTACTTCTCCGCGAGTGGTTTGTTCTTGTCGGCAAGCTCCTTGTCGGCTTTCGGGAAATCGAGCTCGACGAGAATGAAATTTTTCGACGCCGCTTGGACGAATTCTTTCGTCAAGAAGACATTCTTGCGCATCGCGATGCATGGCGGGCACCAATCGGATCCGGTGAACTCGACCAGCACGCTCTTTTTGCCGGCTTTGGCGTCTGCAAGCGCCTTGTCGAGATCGGTCGACCAGCCTTCGAGCGTGTTGGCAAAGGCGGGAGCGGCGAGTGATGCGACGCCGACGGTGAATGAGGCAAGCCAAGTTACTGCTTTCATACCATGCCAACGCCGCCTTGGCGGAAATTTGTCTTAATGATTCGCGTCGGGCAACGAATGTCGTTCAATCCCGCCCATGGACCCCGCGCCGCGCCTCATCATCGCCACCCGCAACGCCCACAAAACCGCCGAGATTCGCGCGATGATCGGCGATCGCTTCGAGGTGCTCGATGTCACCTCGTTTCTCGAGTGCCCGGAAATCGAGGAAACCGGCACGACGTTTCTCGAAAACGCGCGACTCAAGGCCGAAGGGATCAGCCGCGTGCTTGATGGCTGGGTGCTTTCGGACGACTCGGGCCTCGAAGTCGACGCGCTTGGCGGCGCGCCAGGCGTGTGGTCATCGAGCTTTGGCGGCGAGGAAGGTAATCATGCATTGAACAACGCTCGCCTTCTGCGCGAAATGGAAGGCAAGGCCGAACGTCGCGCGCGCTTTCGCTGCACGATGGTTCTGGCGCAAAGCGGCAAAGAAGTCGCTCACTTCAGCGGCACGGTCGAAGGCGCGATCATCGCCGATGCGCGCGGCGCCATGGGGTTTGGCTATGATCCTTTGTTTGTGCCCGAGGGGCACACAGCAACATTCGCCGAGCTCGGCGATGAGGTGAAAAACACCCTTAGCCACCGCGCCCGCGCACTGACGCAAGCGGTGGAATTTCTCGCCGGAAATGCGTGAAGCAACGGGGCGGTCCCGTCATTATCATTCACAATGGTAGGGCGTGGCGGCCTCGCCGCGCCGACTCTGCAAACTCTTTTTGGCAAGCATACTTGCCATTGCGAACCAATCTCCAGCGTTTCATCGCCTCTTTGGATTTACACCCCGCGACGAATTTGCCTACGCTCGCAGTCAATGAAACGCCTGCTGAATGGGATTTTTATCGCCTCATTTCTCATCGCGGCACTGGCGTCCTGTTCGAGTCAGGTCAAGGCGCGCAAGCCGGTGAGCTACCGCTTTGAGCATGGTCGCACCGCAATGTTGAAAGACGGCATCGCCTATGCGCCGCGCAATGCGCCGCGAGCGGTAAAAAAAGCCATCGCTGCCGGCAACCGCCTTCAAGGCAAACCCTACAAGTGGGGCGGCGGTCATGCCCGCCATGATGACAGCGGCTACGATTGCTCCGGCACGGTTTCCTATGTGCTGCGCGAGGCGGGACTACTGAAAGGCTCGCTGCACTCGAAAGGGTTTTTTAAATATGGCAAAAAAGGCGAAGGCCGCTGGATTACTCTCTACATTCGTGACGGCCATGTCTTCATGACCATCGCCGGATTGCGTCTCGACACCGGCGGCCGCGGCTCATCCGAAGGCCCGCTCTGGAAACCCGAGACCCGCCAAGGCAAAGGTCACTTCATGCGCCACCCGCGTGGGTACTAGAGCTTGCAGCGATCCAAGCCCGCGCGGATGCCGGCGGCTTTGTGAAGTGTTTCCTCGTATTCTTTTTCCGGATCCGAATCCGCGACGATGCCGGCGCCGACATGATAGCTCAGGCGTTCCTTGTTTCGCACCAGCGTGCGGATGGCGATGTTGAATGAGCTTTCGCCATTAAAGCCGAGCCAGCCGACCGCGCCGCAGTAGATTCCGCGGGGAGAATTTTCGAGTTCGCAGATGATTTCCATCGCGCGTTTTTTCGGCGCGCCGGTGATGCTGCCGCCAGGAAAACAGGCGGCCAGCGCCTCGATCACATTGATGTCTGCGCGCAGTGTGCCGCGCACGGTGGAAACGAGGTGGTGGACTTGCGCCAGCGTTTCGAGCTGAAGCATTTCGCTGACCTCGACGCTGCCGAATTCGCAGACTTGGCCGAGGTCGTTGCGCAGCAGGTCGGTGATCATCACCAGCTCGGCAATTTCCTTGGCCGAGGTTTGAAGTTCGTAGGCCGAGCGGCGGTCCTCATCCGGATCGTGAAATCGCGGGCGGGTGCCCTTGATCGGCTTCGTCTCGATGCCGCGGCCGGAGATTTTCAAAAAGGTTTCGGGCGACGAGCTGAGAATTTCGCGATCATGGAGCGCGAGCCATGCGGCCATCGGCGCGGGGGAGTTTTCACGCAAAGAGAGGTAGAGCGGAAACAGCGAGCCGCCACAGATATTTGCCTCGAACGAGTGCGCAAGATTCACCTGATAGATGTCGCCGGCGGCGATCCATTCCTTCGCGCGCTCGACGCTGCGAATGAATCCCTCGCGGCTGGTCGATGCATGGAAATCACCAATCGCGAAGGGCGCGTCCTGCGACTCACGCAGCTCTGCCGAAAGCCGGCCGATTTCCCACCAACCTTCATCGGCATGATCGAAGACCAGCATTTCGCGGTAGTCGCCGAAGATAAACTCACCCTCGTAGCCAATCCACCCGCAGAGCCCGCCCGCGGGAAATCCGGTGTCGCCTTGCGCGCCGTGGCCATCGGCAAGCGCCTTGGTCAGCACCGCGCGGTCGGCGGCCGAATGAATCGACCCGCGCAGGAGCCGCTCGGGCCGGGCGGCGATCACCGAAACCGCACGATCGGCGGTCGACGGCAGATGGCCCGCCGAGTCGAAAAACACCATGCCCGGCAGGTGCCGCAGTTGGCTGGCCACCTCCAGCGGCCGCAAGCCGGAGAGGCGCGTTGCTCGCGTCAGCATCCTTGTCGTGACATCGGCCATCGAGGCAAACAAGGCACCTGCAGGCGGTGAAGCAAGCCGGAACCGATGCAAATTACATCAAATCGGCAATTTTCCGCGAAATTCTCCGATTCGGGGATTGCTAAAATCCTCGCTCTGCATAGCAATGCGCGCCCGCACCTAATTCGGACACACAACCCACAGCACATCCAAGGCATGAAGGACCTCACCAAATACCGCAACATCGGCATTTTCGCCCACGTCGATGCCGGCAAGACCACGACCACCGAGCGCATTCTCAAGCTCACCGGCAAGATTCACAAAATCGGCGAAGTGCACGACGGCGCATCCACCATGGACTTCATGGAACAGGAAGCCGAGCGCGGCATCACCATCCAATCGGCGGCGACGACCTGCTTCTGGAAGGGCCACCAATTCAATGTCATCGACACTCCCGGCCACGTGGACTTCACCATCGAGGTGTACCGTTCGCTCAAGGTGCTCGACGGCGGCGTTGGCGTTTTCTGCGGATCCGGCGGCGTTGAGCCCCAGTCGGAAACCAACTGGCGCTATGCGAACGACTCGAAAGTTTCCCGCGTCATCTATGTCAACAAGCTCGACCGCATCGGCGCCGATTTCTATCGCGTCGTAAAGCAGGTCAAAACCGTGCTCGGTGCTCACCCGCTGGTGATGGTCCTGCCGATCGGCACCGAGAGTGACTTCGTCGGCGTCGTCGACCTGCTTACGATGAAGGCCCACATCTGGGACGAATCCGGACAGCCCGAAAACTTCAAGGTCACCGACATCCCTGCCGACATGGTGGCAAAGGCTGAGGAATACCGCGCCGCGATGATCGAGACCGCCGTCGAACAAGACGACGAAGTGATGGAGAAATACCTCGAAGGCGTTGAGCCCGACATCGACACCATCAAGCGCTGCATCCGCAAGGGCACGATCGATCTCGCATTCTTCCCGACCTACTGCGGATCGTCATTCAAAAACAAGGGCCTGCAGCTCGTGCTCGACGCGGTGGTTGATTTCCTCCCGTCGCCCACCGAGGTGAAGCCGCTTCCGGAAGTCGACGCCGAAGGCAACGAGACCGGCAGCTTCGCCGAGAGCGATCCGACCAAGCCGCTGCGCGCGCTGGCGTTCAAGATCATGGACGACAAGTTCGGCGCTCTCACCTTCACCCGCATTTACTCGGGCACGATCAAGAAGGGCGACACGATCCTTAATTCCTTCACCGGCAAGACCGAGCGCGTCGGCCGCATGGTGGAAATGCACGCCGACGACCGCAACGAAATCGAATCCGCACAAGCGGGTGACATCGTCGCCATCGTCGGACTCAAGAATGTCCAGACCGGTCACACGCTCTGCGACGAAAAGAATCCCGCCACGCTCGAGCCGATGGTTTTCCCGGATCCCGTTATCTCGATCGCCGTTGCACCAAAGGACAAGGCCAACGCCGAAAAACTCGCCAACGCAATCGGCAAGATGATCCAGGAAGACCCGTCCTTCCGCGTCGAGACCGACGAGGAAACCAACGAGATGATTCTCAAGGGCATGGGCGAGCTTCACCTCGACATCAAGATCGATATCCTCAAGCGCACTCACAAGGTCGAGGTCGATGTCGGCGCGCCGCAGGTCGCCTACCGCGAAACCATCACCAAGCCGGTTTCCGACAGCTACACCCACAAGAAACAGTCGGGTGGCTCGGGTCAGTTCGCGAAGATCGATTACACCATCGAGCCCGGCGAAGCTGGCACCGGCTTCATCTTCGAATCGAAGGTCGTCGGCGGCAATGTTCCCAAAGAATTCATTCCTGCGGTGGAAAAAGGCTTCAAGACCTCCATCGACAAGGGGCCGCTTGCCGGCTACCCCTGCTTGGACTTCAAGGTCATTCTCACCGATGGCGGTTTCCACGCGGTCGACTCCTCGTCCATCGCCTTTGAAATTGCCTCCAAGGCTGCCTATCGCCAAACGATGCCCAAGGCCGGCCCGCAAATCCTCGAGCCGATGATGAAGCTCGATGTCTTTGCGCCCGAGGAAAAAGTCGGCGATGTCATCGGCGACCTCAACCGCCGCCGCGGCATGATCCAAGGCCAGGAGCCAACTCCGGGCGGCATCCGCGTGAAGGCCGAGGCGCCACTCAGCGCGATGTTCGGCTACATCGGCGACCTTCGCACGATGACCTCCGGCCGTGGCCAGTTCTCCATGGAGTTCAGTCACTACGCGCCATGCCCGAAGAATGTTTCGGACGATGTCATTGCCAAGGCCAAGGCCCGCGAAGAAGCCGCCCGCAAGTAAGCGTGGCGGCGCCTTCACGGCGCATGAACCGCAACTCAACAAAAAAGCCGCAGCGATCGATCGTTGCGGCTTTTTTGCGTGATGGATCAATGCCCCGAGGGCGGATCAAACATAGTGCAACTCGCGCGCCTTCGCCTCGATGGCGGATTCGCTGTCGAGCAGCTCTTGGATCGGATCCCAGCGGCCGGAGACCAGAGCGTCGCGGGCCGAGTCGGGCATGGTGACGGCGAAGTCGAGTCCGCCCGAGCTGCGCACGCGCAGGGCATCGACATCGATGGTCACGGTGGTTGCCGGATCATTCTCGACCGCATCGCGCAGTGTGGCGATGTCGGCAGCCGAGGCGATCACGCAGGGCATCGCCAGCGTGGTCGAGTTGCCGAAGAAGATCTCCGCGAACGACTCGGCAATGACGCCGTTGAAGCCGAATTTTTTGAGCGACTGCGGCGCATGCTCGCGCGACGAGCCGCAGCCGAAGTTTACACCCGCAAGCAAGATCGAGGCGCCTTCGAAGCGCGGATCATTGAGCGGGTGATCGGTTTTCTCACCGGTTTCGGAATTGAAGCGCACATCATAAAACGCGAATTCGCCGAGTCCGTCGAAGGTAACGCACTTCATGAAACGCGCAGGGATGATGCGGTCGGTGTCGATGTCGGCGCCGGGAATAAAAACGGCGCGGCCGGAAACTTGAGTGACGGGATCGAGGGGCATGGTGGGTGGGGTGTTTAATTTTCCTTGGTGAGGTCCTTGATGATCTTTTTGGCGAGAATTTCGTTGATTTCCGTGTGGCGGGGAACGGGTTGAGATTTTCCTGTGGAGGGGTTGTGATAGATGTCGTGGCGTGATCCGTGTCTCAACAAGGTGCAGCCACTTTTTTCGAGCCGTTCGACAAGCTCCCTTCTTTTCATGCGACTTCGAGTTCCTCTTCTTTTTTGATTCCAGGAATATGATCGGCGCTAAAGAGCTTGTAGAGGTCGCGCAAATTTTCTCGCAGGTCGTTGATGTCCTCACCTTGGGTCCAGTGATCCGGATAATCGTTCAAGTAGCCGAGATACTTGCCGTCGGATTCC
>JAGWXY010000139.1 GCA_018969605.1 Verrucomicrobiota bacterium
ACCGTCGCCACGGTCACCGAACTCTGGAACTTCATCCGACTGCTCTACTCGAAGCTCGGCACAATCCATTGCCCGGACTGCCAAGTGCCGGTAGAAAAACAATCGGTCGCCGCGATCGAAAATGTGATCCGAGCCGAATTGAAAAAAGGCGATGTCTGCCTGCTGGCACCATTGATCCGAAGCAAAAAAGGCTATCACACGGAAATCGCCGAGTGGGCGCTGAAACAAGGATTTACTAGACTCTTAGTAGATCGACAGTTCCGCGACGCGGAAAATTTTACCCGCCTCGAACGCTTCAAGGAACACGACATCGATGTGGTCACGGCGGACTTCAAACGCCACGCCAAAAACACGGCGCGGCCAAATCTCGCCGAATCCATCGAGCGCACGCTCACGATCGGCAAGGGCCTCATCAAGCTCTTCACCGCCGACAAAAAATTCATCCTGCTCTCGACGCAATCCAGCTGCCCGAGCTGCAACCAGTCCTTTGAAGAACTCGACCCACGACTGTTTTCCTTCAACTCCCCGCGCGGTTGGTGCGGTACCTGCCGCGGCCATGGCAAGGTTCCGAAAAAACATCGTGCGATTGTGCCCGACACCTCGCGCTTCGACACGCTACTCGAAGCGGAACTCGATGCCGACCGCGCGATGGAGCGCCTAGACGACGAGGAACTCGTGCGCTGCCCGCACTGCGACGGCAGCCGCCTCAACCCGACGGCATCGGCGGTGCGCCTGATCCATGGAACGCCCACCGCAAAGGCAAAAAAACCATCGGCAGGACAATCGATCGGCGAGCTCTCACGCTTCAGCATCGCCGAGGCAGAAGAGTGGTTTGCGAAACTCTCGTTCAACGACGATCGCACCAGCCTGATCGCCCGCGACATCCTACCGGAGATCGCGCGCCGCCTCGCATTTTTGCAAAGCGTCGGCCTCGGCTACCTGCAACTCGATCGCTCGGGCAACACACTCTCCGGCGGCGAATCCCAACGCATCCGCCTTGCCGCGCAACTCGGCTCAAACCTTCGCGGCGTGCTCTATGTGCTCGACGAGCCAACCATCGGCCTCCACCCGCGCGACAATGCCGCGCTGCTCAAAACGCTGATTTCCCTGCGCGACCAAGGCAACTCGCTGGTCGTGGTCGAACACGACGAGGACACGATCGCCGCCGCCGATCATCTCATCGACCTCGGCCCGGCCGCCGGCCGCCTCGGCGGCGAAGTGGTCTATCAAGGGCTGCCACCATCAAACGATGCTTCAACAAAATCAAAGCGCCCGCTCGCGGGCAAAAAACCAAATCAAAAATTTGCCAACTCTCCCACTTACCGTGCTCTGTCTCATCCATTGTCCCACCCCCTTCTAGGCGAGCGACGGGCGGTGAAAAAGGATCATGCATTTCTCACGATCCACGGCTGCTGCGCCAACAACCTCAAAAACATCACGGCCGCTATTCCAATCGGTCGTCTTACTGTGCTCACCGGCGTTTCGGGATCGGGCAAGTCGACGCTCATGCGCCAGTGCATCGCGCCGATTTTCAAACGCACGACAAAGAACAAAAATTTCGCCAAGGTCAGCGGCGAAAAATTTCTCAAGGCCTGCTACGAGGTCGATCAATCACCAATTGGCAAAACCTCGCGCTCGTGCCCGGCGACCTATGTGAAGGTCTTCGATCACATCCGCGCGCTGTTCGCACAATTGCCCGAAGCCCGCATCCGCGGCTTCGATGCTTCGCGCTTTTCCTTCAACACCGAAGGCGGGCGCTGCGAAGCCTGCAAAGGCAACGGCCGCGTGAAACTGGAAATGGATTTCCTGCCGCCCACCTGGGTTCATTGCGAGTCGTGCAATGGCAGCCGCTACAACCCGGCCACGCTCGAGGTCGCATTCCGCAGCAAGCACATTGGCGATGTCCTCGCGCTCACCATCGATGAGGCTGCCGCCTTCTTCGAATCGCAACCACGCATTGCCGCACCACTCGCCTTGCTCGCCGATACCGGCCTCGGCTACCTGCAACTCGGCCAAGCCTCGCCGACGCTTTCCGGCGGCGAAGCCCAACGCATCAAGCTCGTCTCCGAACTCATCAAAGGCCGCGGCATCAAGGCGCAAATGAATCGCCCGCGCAACGCCGCGCACAACCTCTACCTCATCGAAGAACCCACCGTCGGCCTCCACCTCGAAGACATCACCCGCCTCATCGATGTCCTCCACCGCCTCGTCGACGAGGGCCACACAGTCGCCGTCATCGAACACCACATGGCCGTCGCTGCCGAGGCCGACTGGATCATCGACCTCGGCCCCGAAGCCGGCGCCAACGGCGGCCAAATCATCGCCGAAGGCCCACCCGAACAAGTCGCCAAATCCAAGAAATCACTTACCGCGAAGTTCTTGGAAAGGGAGCTGGGGGAAGGCGCGTTGAAGATCTAACGTTGAACCAATGCAGTAGGAGAAAATGAAGATTTTGAACCGCGAATGGACGCGAAGGAACACGAA
>JAGWXY010000053.1 GCA_018969605.1 Verrucomicrobiota bacterium
CTGGCGATCACTGACGAGTTGGCGCCGGCGCTCATGTCGATCCAGTAGTAGACGCTGAAGACCATGGCGTTGTCGCCGAAGTCTTCGAACACCGCGTAGGGCGCGGGTTCTTTGCAGATGAGCCCATGCCTTGCGGCCGCCTGCGTGAGGATATCCATCACCTTTTGCGGCGGGGTGCCGTAAGCCACGCCGACCTTGATGCTGCGCCGCACGTGTGCGCTGGTGAGCGTCCAGTTGGTCACGCGGTTTTCCAGAAACATGGAATTGGGGATCACCGTTTCGACCTCGTCGGCACTGCGGATTACTGATGAGCGCGTGTTAATCTCCGTCACGCTGCCAACGATGCCATCGACATCGAGGATGTCGCCGACGCGTACCTTGCGTTCGGCGAGCACGATGATGCCGCTGATGAAATTTTTGATCAGCGTTTGCGTGCCAAAACCAAAACCAATCGCGAGTGCGCCACCGAAGAACGCAAAAACCGTCAGCGGGATTTTGAGAATCGAAAGTGTGGAAATTGCCAGCGTCACGCCGACAAAGATCATTGCCCAGTTGCGCAGCGTGCGTGCCTGGGCCTCGGCGATGTGACCTCGCGCGACGACGCTTTTTTGGATTCGCTTGGCAATGAGTGACGCGACCCCGTATCCGATCAGGAAAAACATCAGCGCGCGCAGCAGCATGCCAAGCGTTACCGGGATGCGGCCTTTGATCGTTTGTCCATCGACCTCGATTTTTTCCTCAAAGCTCATCACCTCGAGCGACCAGATGCGTGAGATGATCGCCGGAGCGTCGCTGGCGAGCCGACCGAGGCGCGTGATCAGTGTGTCTTCTTGCAGCTTCGGCGTGTGATCGGCGATCCAGCGGCGGATCAGTTTTCTTTGCGCCGTGGCCGCTTGGTCGGTGCGTTGCAGCATCGTGAGTTGCTCGCTGTGGCTCGCGCGTTGTTCGTTGAGAAGGTCGAAGCGTGGGTCATCGGACGAGATCGATGCCGCGCGTGCTTCGAGCTTGCTGAGATCGGCCGTGCGGGTGGCGATTTCGCTATCGAGCACATTGCCCCAGGCCTTGAGTTCATCACTGGTGGCGGCGAGGGCCGCGCGAAGTTTTTCGCGTTCGCTTTCGTTCTTGGCCTTCAGGATCGCGAGACGATTCTGGTAGGCTTTGAAATTCATGTTCTCGAGCCGCACGAGGCTTTCGAGATTTTCGATCAGCGATTGCAGTCCCTCGACGCGACCAACCGTGACCTCGAGCCGGTACTTCGCCATCTCGATCCCTTCGGGTGCCTTGTCGGGCTCGGGTGCGGTGCCCGCCAGCAAGGCATCGAGTGTGGCCTGTGCCTGACGCCGTGCGACGAAGGCCGGCTTGAGCCGTTTTTCCATCGCTTCGATTTCCTTGTGGATGGCTTTTTTTCGCTCTTCGGAAATGCGGCCGATCCTTTCGAGGTCGGCCTCGTCGAATGCCGCATTGCTCTGTGCCAGCAGCACCTTGCGCTCGGTCAGTGCGAGATCGATCTTCGCGGCGGCATTCCATTCCCTGAGGTTTTCGGCCGCGCTTTTGATGTTCGCCGCGCGACATGCAAAGAGCCGCGAGCGGATCCGTGCTGCTTCGAGTTTCCACTTGGCAGCGCCATCGGCGGTTGCATCGCCATCGCGCACGGCAAGAATCGCATTGCTCACGGCATCCTCGGCGGATTTCATGTCGGCGACTGCCCCAGCCAGCAGGCCTTCGTAGTTGAGCAAGGATGATTCATGCGACGAAAGCTTTGCGCGGATCGCATCGCGTTCGTTGAGCAACTCGTCGACCATCAGGATTGAGTAAGGCGGCTTGTCGGCAAAGCCGGTCCACGCGGCATTGGCGTTCTTGGATGCCTCGAGCGCTTTTTTCGCTTCGGAATTTGAATCAAGATTTTTGAGAAGCCTTGGAATCGTGAGGATGATTTGTTCGAGGTCCTGGCGGCGGTCATCGACCTCTGCCTGCGAGATGCCGGGCGGCAAGGCATTCGATGCGCCTTCGGCATCGATCCTCGCAAGGTCCTCACGCGATTCCTTGAGCCATTGGTCGAAGCGTGCGCGCACTTCCTCGGGCTTCTCCGCTGCCGGTTTCGGTGCGCCGGCAAGCGCTTCCTTCATCTGCGCGACCTGCGCCATCGACGATGTCACGCTGCCGCAAATGATTGCGAATGCCACGATTGCCGATTTGATGCCCGATGTGGTTGATCTCGGTTTCATGATGATGTGATCAAGCTTCGCCGCGTTCGTCGCGTTCGAGTTGGATGCGGTCTGCGAGGTTGCGCGCCTTGACGCGGCTGTTGCGTTTGGCCCAGCGCTCGACCGCCATCTGGCGTTTCTCCGCGCGTTTCTTGAGGGCCGCGATTTCATTTTCGAGGTTGAGGAAACTTGCATGACGCGCGGCATCGAGCGTGCCGGCCTCCACTGCAGCGCGGATCGCACATCCGGCGTCGCTGCGGTGGCCGCAGTCGGCAAAGCGGCAGTCGGACGCAATCGCGCTCACATCCGAAAAACTTTCGCGCAGCGTGCCCTCATCCGTCCACATCTGGATTTCGCGCATGCCGGGGTTGTCGATGAGCATGCCGCCGCCGGGCAGCGGCACCAACTCGCGCGAGGTGGTGGTGTGGCGGCCTTTGCCGGTGGCTTCATTGACCTCACCCGTCCATTGCCACTCGTCGCCGTAGAGTTGATTCACAAGCGTCGATTTGCCGACACCGCTCGAACCTACGATGCACATCGTAGTTCCTTTTTTGAGGTATTGCTTCAGCACCTTGAGGCCCTCGCCCTTGAGCGCGCTGGTGACATGCACATCGGCGGCGGGGCAAAGTTCGGCGATGCGGTCCGCTGCTTCGCGGTTGGTTTTTTTGTCACAAAGGTCGGCCTTGTTCACCAGCACCAGCGGCTTGGCCCCGCTGCGTCCGATCAACGCGAAGTAGCGTTCCATGCGGCGCAGGTTGAAGTCCGCGCCAGCGTCGGTGACCACGGCCACGACATCGACATTCGCACCGATCACCTGCGCCTGCGAGCTGTTGCCCGGCATCTTGCGTGAAAAGCATGTCTGGCGCGGCAGCCGCTCGCGGATCACATGATCACGATTTTCATGGCCAAGCTCCAGCGCCACCCAGTCGCCCACCGCCGGCAGCTCGGCATCATTCGCCGCCTCGTGCCAGACGCGGCCGCAGAGCACGACATCGATTTCTTCGCCTCCTTCAAGGAACGCGCCGAAATTGATCGGCGATTCACGGATCAAGCGCGCGGGGACCAAGCCCTTGGCGCGGTGCGGCGCGAAGGCATCTTCGAAAAACGGATTCCATCCAAGCTCTTTGAGAGTCATCCGCCATCAATTTGCATCACAAGCCGCGCGCTGTCGATGCCTCATCACCCGAGGATTCCTGCAACAAGTTGCTCGAGCTTCACGATGTCGGCCGAAAACGCGCGGATTCCCTGCGCGGTCTTCTCGGTGGCCATCGCATCCTCGTTGTGCATGAAGCGGAAGGCGCTTTCGTCGAGGTGGATCTTTGTGTGCGCGCTGGTCTTGGCGCTGGTTTCGTTGAGCCGCTCGGCGACCGGCTCGGTGCTGGATTGAAGCTCGTTGAGCAGGCCGGGGCTGATCGTCAAAAGGTCGCAGCCCGCCAGCGCGAGGATCTCGCCCTTGTTGCGGAACGACGCGCCCATGACCTCGGTTTTGTAGCCGAATTTTTTGTAGTAATCGTAAATGCTGCGCACCGAAAGCACGCCTGGGTCTTCCTCGGCAGTGAACTCCTTGCCGGTCGCGGCCTTGTGCCAATCGAGGATGCGCCCGACGAAGGGCGAGATCAGCTGCACGCCGGCCTCGGCGCAGGCGACGGCTTGGGCGAATGAAAACAACAGGGTGAGGTTGCAATGAATGCCCTCTTTTTCCAGCACTTCGGCGGCCTTGATGCCTTCCCATGTCGATGCGATCTTGATGAGGATCCGGTCGCGCGAGTGGCCTTCGGCTTCGTAGGCGGCGATCAACTGTCGGGCTTTTTCAATCGTGCCTTGGGTGTCGAACGACAGGCGGGCATCGACTTCGGTCGAAACGCGGCCGGGCACGATCTTGAGAATTTCCAAGCCAAACAAAATCAGGATGCGGTCGAGAATGGCCGACATCAACGCCACGCCCGTGAGGCCGCTCGAGCGTTTTTCCTCCACCGCCTTTTCGACGAGATGGCGGTACTCGGGCTTGGCGGCCGCCTGCAGGATCAGCGACGGATTGGTCGTCGCGTCCTGCGGCTTGAAGGTCTTCATGGATTCGAAATCTCCCGTGTCGGCGACGACGGTGGTGAATTTTTTCAGTTGCTCGAGTTGGTTGGCGCTCATCGCGGCAGACCCTAATCAGCATGCGAGCGGCTGCAAAGGGGAAATCCGCAGACCCGCCATGATGGGGGTGCCTCTACGCCATTTCGGCTTCACGTCGATCGATTTTCATCTAGAGTCGCACCATGGATGCCGGCATTCGCGAGCGACTTGACGAATTCATCCGCCGCAAAGGCCTGCGGCGGACGACTCAGCGCGATGCGGTGATCAGCTCGGCATTTTCCAAGGACGAGCATTTCACCGCCGAGGAACTCTACGAGCGGGTGCGCAAAAAACATCCCGATGTCTCGCGCGCGACGGTCTATCGCACGCTGCTTCTGCTGGTCGAGGCCGACCTCCTGCGCGCCATCGACCTTGGAGAAAACCAGACGACCTACGATCCGAACTTTCACGACAAGCCTTCGCACAACCACTTGCTTTGCATCGACTGCGGACGCGTCGTGGAGTTTGAGGACGCGCACATCGATTTGCTCAACGACTGCGTCACCCGCCGGCTCGGTTTCAAGCCTTTGCGCCAAACCCTCAAGATCGAAGGCTCCTGCGAACAACTCCGCCGCACCGGCCGCTGCCCGAATCTCATCGCCGCAAGGCTCAGCGGCAAACGCCTGCGCAAAAAACGCTGAGAAGGTAGGGCGACGCGGCCTCGCGGCGCCGATACTTTGAAGTAAGAGTTTGAACCGCGAATGGACGCGAAGGAACACGAATGGGAGAGAAGAGGGAGATCGTGGATTGTTGATCGTGGATCGCGGATGAAGAGGTGCTTTGTGCTAGGGAGGTACGACACTCTTGTCGTACTCTTTGGTGGAAGCAGCTTCTGATCTAGCTTCTTTTATCTTCGCTTAACACTGAACGCTTGAAACTTGAAACTCCCTCACATCCTCGGCCATTGCGGGTGGGTTGATTGACGGAACCTTGAGGGTGGTACCTGGTGCACGGACTTGAAGACGCGCGAAAAATGAAAGGCATCGCGAAAGCCCATCATGGCTGCGACGGTTTTGACCTTCACATTGCCATCGAGCAGCAGGCGTGAGGCGTGATCCATCCGCAGGCGGGTGAGAAATTGGTAGGGGCTTTCATCGTGATAGCGCGAAAACAAACGGCATAGGTACGGGGCATCGATGCCGCACTTTTCGGCGATCGCTTCCAGCGAATCGAGCTCGAGGAAATTTGCTTCGATGAATGCGCGCGCGTTGGTGAATTTCGTAAATGCCGGTGATGCGGTGTTCACCGGATCTGCCGCATCGTCGCGGAACATCATCAGCAACTGGCGCATGATCAACGAGCACAGCGGTGCCGCCAGCTCCGACTTGCGCACACCGCGATCGATCAACTGGTCGAAGCTGCGGCGGATCGGCTCGCTTTTCAAACATCGCACGACCATGCCCGGTTGGATGCCGCATGCGTCGAGAAAAGCACCCACTCCCCTCCCGGTGAACCCGACGAAGTACTTGCGCAGCGGACTGGTTGCCGAGCTTTCGATGCGCTGGCCGATACCCGGCCCGTAAAGATAGAAGCTGCCCGGGCTCAGCTCGTAGTCACCGCCATCGAGATGCAGCGCGCCATGGCCGCGATGCACGAACTCAAGGCAATGCCATGGGAAGTTCCGCCGATCGATGCGATAATCTCGCCGGCAGCGCTCGAAGCCGCCAAACACCACTCCGAATTCCTCACGCGGTTCCTCCTCCAGGAAAAACAAACGCGAGGACTCGACCTGCCTCGAAAGATACGAACTCGGCTTGCGACGCGCGCTCACACTCGAAAACTGATGAGTGCGCCCTGCCAGCGCAATCCAAAAATATGCATGATTCTAGAAATCATCATGCCGATACCCGGTGGCGGTTTTCGTCGGATTTCATGGAATTTTGCTGACAAATTCGATCGGTGCGTGATTATTGGAGCACTTCGTTTCCAACAAATTATTCACATGAAGAAATCATCTTATCCAAAAATCGGCATCCGTCCCGCCATCGATGGGCGCCTTGGCGGCGTTCGCGAATCGCTTGAAGAGCGCACCATGCAACAGGCCCGTGCGGTCGCAGCCTTGTTTGCGGCCGAGCTGCGTTATCCCGACGGCTCGCCGGTCGAGTGCGTGATTGCCGACACCTGCATCGGCGGCGTGCGCGAAGCGGCTGATTGCGCCGACAAGTTCAAGCTCTTGAATGTTGGCGTCTCGCTGACCGTCACGCCCTGCTGGTGCTACGGCTCGGAAACGATGGACATGGATCCGCACACGCCGAAAGCCGTGTGGGGCTTCAACGGCACCGAGCGTCCCGGCGCGGTGTATCTCGCCGCGGTGCTTGCGGGCCACACGCAGAAGGGCATCCCGGCCTTCGGCATTTATGGCCGCGATGTGCAATCGGCCGATGACACCAAGATCCCCGCCGATGTGCGCGAGAAACTGCTCGGCTTCGCCCGTTGCGGATTGGCCGTCGCGTTGATGCGCGGCAAGAGTTACCTTTCGATCGGCGGCACTTCGATGGGCATCGCCGGATCGATCGTCGATCTCCCACTGTGGGAAAAATGGCTCGGCATGCGCGTTGAGGCGATCGACATGACCGAAGTCGCCGGCCGCATGAGCAGGGGTCAATACGATGCCGCCGAATATGAAAAGGCGCTCTCGTGGGTGAAGGCGAATTGCCCCGAAGGCAAGGACTACAACTCGGCGGAAAAAACCCGCGACCGCAAGCAGCTCGATGCCGAATGGCAGGACAGCGTGAAGATGGCGCTGATCATGCGCGACCTGATGGTTGGAAATCCGAAGCTCGCGGAAATGGGTCTCGGCGAACAAGCGCAAGGCCACAACGCCATCGCCGCCGGCTTCCAAGGTCAGCGCCAGTGGACCGACCATTTCCCCAACGGCGATTTCCCCGAAGCGATTCTCAACTCGAGCTTTGATTGGAACGGCAAACGCGCGCCTTACATCGTCGCCACCGAGAACGACGCGCTCAATGGCGCAGGCATGCTCTTTGGCAACTTGCTCACGCATAGCGCGCAGATTTTCGCCGACCTCCGCACCTACTGGAGCCTCGATGCGATCCAAACTGCCAGCGGCGAAAAACTCAGTCACCCGCTCGTTGCCGATGGCATCCTGCACCTGATCAATTCCGGCCCGGCCGCGCTCGATGGCACCGGCGAACAGACCGATGCGGATGGCAAGCCGACGATGAAACCATTCTGGGACATCTCCGATGCCGAAGTCGAAAAATGCCTCAAGGCCACCACCTGGCATCCTTCTATCACCGAGTATTTCCCTGGTGGTGGATGGAGCACGCGCTACCGCACCCGAGGTGGCATGCCCTCCACGATGATCCGCCTCAATCTCGTCGGCGGCCTCGGCCCTGCGCTGCAGATTGCCGAAGGTTACACCATCGATCTGCCGGACAAAGTGCATGACGCACTCGACCAACGCACCAACCCGACTTGGCCGACGACCTGGTTTGCGCCGATCCTCACCGGCAGCGGTGCCTTCCGCAGCACCTATGAAGTGATGAACCACTGGGGCGCCAACCACTGCGTGATGACCTGCGGCCACGTCGGCCACCTGTACATCACGCTTGCCTCGATGCTGCGCATTCCGGTTTACATGCACAATGTGAGCGAGGACCGCGTCTTCCGCCCCAGTGCATGGAATGCCTTCGGCACCGCCGACCTTGAAGGCGCCGACTTCCGCGCTTGTGCGAACTACGGCCCACTCTACGGCAAAGCCTGATCGGCAATGCTTTCGCAAAAAACCCAAACCCAAAACCCCTACCAACCCATCCCATGCAAAACGGACTCTTCCGCACCGACGATGGCAAAAATCATTTTGTCACCTTTGCGCTGATCAGCTCGTTGTTTTTCCTGTGGGCCCTGTGCAATGGAATGATTGATGTGATGGACAAGCACTTCCAAGAGCTGCTCCATCTCAACAAGCGTCAGTCCGCATGGGTGCAGTTCGCGCATTACCTTGGATATTTCCTGATGGCCCTGCCGGCCGGGTGGCTTGCGCGGCAACTGGGCTACAAGGGCGGCATCATTTCGGGGCTCCTGCTGGTGGCGCTCGGTTGCCTTTGGTTCATCCCGGCCACCGGCATCAAGGAGTTTTGGGCCTTCCTCGCGGGGATTTGCGTGATCTCGATGGGGCTGACCTTTTTGGAAACGGTCGCCAACCCCTACACCACCGTGCTCGGCGCACCGCAACTCGCCGCCGTGCGCATCAACATCGCCGCCGCTTGCAATGGCGTGGGTTGGATCTTTGGGCCGATCATCGGCGGGTTGTTCTTTTATTCGAAGGACGGCGCCGAAGCGGCACAGGAAACCTTGTGGATCCCCTACGCATGGATCGCCGGCGCGGTGCTCTTGCTCTCGCTGGTTTTCGCCAAAGCGAAAATGCCCAACATCGAAACTCAGGACAAGTATCACCTCGATGATGAAACTGCGAATGTTTCAAAATCGATTTGGTCGCACGGCCATTTCGTTGGCGCGGTGATCGCGCAGTTTCTTTATGTCGCATGCCAGGCCGGGATCTTCGGGTTTTTCATTTTTTACCTCATCGAAGATGTGCAGGCGATTCCGGAAAGCATGAAGTCCAGTTGGTTGCTCGGCGGCGAAAGCGGTTCGGTGATCCGCGACGGCCAACGCTTCATCAGCGAACAAGGTGCCACCAAGTTGCTGGCCTACCTTGGCTTTGTGTTGTTCCTGCTTGGCCGCTTCACTGGCGCGGGACTCGTGCGCAAGGTCGCCGCCCACAAGGCGCTCGCGACTTATGCGATCGTGAACTCTGTGCTGATGGTGCTGATCGTTCTCAAGCTTGGCTGGATCTCGCTCGCGGCGCTGTTTCTCAGCTTCTTTTTCATGTCGATCATGTTTCCGACGATCTTCGCTCTCGGCATCCACGGCCTCGGCAAGAAAGCGAAACTCGCATCGTCGTTCATCGTCATGGCCATCATGGGCGGCGCGCTCATGCCCAAACTGATGGGCCACATCGGCGACCTCCACGGCATGTCCGCCGGATTCATCGTGCCGGCCGTTTGCTTCATCGGCGTTGCGATTTACGGAATGTTGTGGAAACGCCTGAGCGGTTCGGAGACCTCCGCCGTCGCCAACCTCCGTGGCGGGCATTGAGGTCGCGGCGTCCTAAAAGACAGAAGAAGCTAGATCAGAAGCCGCTTCTTCATTTTCTTCCATTTCGATGTTCGATGTTCGATGTTCGATGTTCACCCCCCCAATAACCCTTAACAAATAACCTCTAACTCTTCCCCTCTTTTCCATGCTTGATTCCGCGCCATTTCCGGCGTGATGCTTCATCCGATGCGAGTGATGGCCTTGACGGGAGGAATTGCCTCCGGGAAATCGACCGTGTGTCGGCTGCTGCGCGAGTACTTGCCCTCGCTGGTGATCTTCGATTGCGATGCGGCGGTTCACCGCTTGCTCGAGTCGGTGCCCGAGGTGGCTGCGCTCATTGCTGAGGCCTTTGGCGATGGCGCGCTCGATGAATCCGGCCGCATCGACCGCCATTTCCTGCGCGGGCGGGTCTTTGCCGACGAGGCGGCGCGGGCCCGGCTCGAGGCGATCCTCCATCCGCGGGTACGGCAGGAATGTCTTGATTCCCTCGAAAAAGCCGCTATGGATGGGGCGGAGTGCTTTGTCGCGGATGTGCCCTTGTTCTTTGAAAAGGGCTTCGACTTCGGCCAAAATCAAGTGCTGGTGGTCGCATCCTCCCGCTCCACGCAAATCCAACGCCTCAGGGCTCGCGGTGGTTTCGATGACGCGCTCATGGATGCCATCCTCGCCGCCCAGCTTCCGGTTCAGGAAAAAATGTCCCGCGCGGATATCGTTTTCTGGAACGAAGGCCCGCCCGCCGTGCTGCGTTCCCAAATCCGCCGTTTCTGCCAATCCATTCTCATGAATCCCTCCCACGATCCCGAAGCCGCCACCGACGCGGCCCCGCAAAGCGCTGTGCTCGACGCGCCGGCTTCGATCGACATCAACCAATTTCGCCACAAGCCGCTGTCCGAACTCCAGTCGATGGCAGAGGCGGTGCCTGCCCGCATCCAAGGCGGCATTCCGAAAAGCCAGCTGATCTATGAGCTGCTGAGCTTCTACGGCCGCGAAGGCGCGGGCCTCGTTTGCGAAGGCGTGCTCGAGCAAACGAAGGACAACTTCGCCATGCTGCGCGATCCAAGCCGCAGCTTCCGCCCTGGGCCGGATGACATCCACCTCGGCAACCACCTCGTGCGCGACCACGGCTTGCGGGTCGGCCAAATGGTAAAGGTCCGCGTGCGGCCGCCGCGCGAACGCGACAAGTACCTCTCGGCCTTCGAAGTGATCGAAGTCGAAGGCATCCCGATCGCCGACTATCAAGTACCGAAAGATTTCGATCGCCTCACACCGCTGTTTCCCGATCAACGCATCCACCTCGAAGGCGAAGGAAATGATTTCCTCGGCGTGCGTGTGATCGATCTGATCGCTCCACTTGGCAAGGGTCAGCGCGGTCTCATCGTCGCACCGCCGCGCGGTGGCAAAACCATTTTGCTCAAGCAAATCGCCCGCGCGATTCGCCACAACCATCCCGAAGCGGAACTCATCATCCTGCTGCTCGACGAACGCCCCGAGGAAGTCACCGACTTCGAGGAAACTGTCGGCGCGCAAGTCTTTGCCTCGACCTTCGATGAATCGCCACGCCGTCATGCGCAGGTCGCCGACCTCGTGCTCGAGCGTGCGAAACGCCGCGTCGAACTCGGCAAAGATGTGATCCTTCTGCTCGATAGCCTCACCCGCCTCGCGCGCGGCCACAACTCGGCGATGCAAGGCGGCCCGATCGGATCGGGCGGCGTGAGCCCGGTGGCATTGCAAAAATCCCGCAAGTTTTTCGGCACCGCACGCAATGTCGAAGAAGGCGGATCCCTCACCATCCTCGCCACCGCACTCGTCGAAACCGAGAGCCGCCTCGATGATGTCGTCTTCGAAGAATTCAAAGGCACCGGCAACATGGAAGTGCGCCTCGATCGCGAACTCGCCGAACGCCGGGTTTTCCCCGCCATTCACATCCCGCAATCCGGCACCCGCAACGACGATCGCCTCTACCATCCCGACGAGTTCCTCAAGGTCGTCGACATCCGCCGCCAACTCGCCCAACAACCGATCGGCGATGCGATCGAAAGCCTGCTCACCAACCTCCGCGCGACCAAAACCAACGCCGAGCTGCTGCTGCGCGGATTGAGGTGAGAGTTTGTTGCGCGACATCAACGCCATTCGCAACACCGGAGCGCCGACATGGTTTATTTGATCAAGACCCTGCTGGTCCTTTTCCTCATCGCATGGCTGGGATTTGGCGCGTGGTTGATTTTCAAATACGCCGCACTCTTTGGCCCGCATCCCGATGACCCTGCAGAGTCCGCCGGCGCCCGCTCCTTCGGCGTCGCCCATGTGATCGCCGTCTGGACCGGCTTCTTCGTGCTAGCCTTTTACTTCCTGTTTTTCAAATAGCAGAGATTCAAGAATTCGGTTTCAAGGCAGGGACTCTTTTGCCCACGCAGCGCCGACTCTTCGAAAAAAGATTCACCGCAAAGCCGCCAAGGTCGCAAAGGAACGCAGAGGAGGAAGAGGAGATCCTTGGGGAAGAGGATGAAGAAGCCGCCTCTTCATCGTGGCTGGAGCATCTTGCTCCAGGCCGTCTTTGGAGCGTCCCGCTCCAATGCTAAAACAGCGAATGAATCCGCCTACCCATTCGAGCAAAAGGTTCTAAGTCCCGCGCTTTCCGCAAGCGCCGCTTGCCGCGCATCAAAGGTGACAAACTCCGCTGCGCCAATTTCCAAGGCGCAGGCGACATGCATGATGTCCATCGTGCGACAGCCGAGGCGTGGGGTTTTCGCGCTGAGCTTGCGAAAGGTCCGCATCAGGTCGCTGCGATGGATCTCGGGAAAATGATAGAGCCCGCGTCGGCGGCGATCGTCGAACCATGCGATTTGTTTGTCCGCCTGCGGGCGCGTGATTTCTTTCCAAAAGACCTTGAGCCGCAGGGCATTGATCAGCTCGGCTTCCTGGATTTCCCAAATCGGCAAGGGAAGATCCTGAGCGGCCACGCGCGCCTGCACGGCTTCGGATCCATCCTCGCGGATGTACAGTTTGAGCAAGGCGCTGGTGTCGAGATAAAGCATGCGTTCATTCCCTTTTGTCACCAGCGACCTTCGCGATCCGCAGCAACAGTTTCCTCGGCTGGTCGGCCGGCGTTCGGAATCGCCGTTTCGAGATGATCCTCCCATACCAAAATCTTGCGTGGCAAAGCCGGCGAAATCCGTACGCTGGGGCGACCACGGTTGACGACTTCGAAGGTCTCGCCTTCGCGCACCTGAGCCTCGACAGCCGACCAGTTGGCTTTCATCTCGCGAACGGATATGGTTTTCATGCATCCAGGGTGGCATTTGAGTTTCAACATGTCAAACTCATGTTTTTCAAAATGTAAAACATTGATGAAGAAGCGGCTTATTCAAAGGGGAGCGCCGGCGTCCCGCCGGCTGTGTCACGCATCCTGCGGGACACTTCTTCAATCCCGGTAGGGCGACGCGGCCTCGCGGCGCCGATACTTCGTTTCGAATTTAGGATTTACTTTCAAACCAATTCCCGACTTGCCCTCGGGCTATTACACATTATCTTTCCACCATGCATTCTCGTATCCAAATCGATCCAAGCATTTGCCATGGCAAGCCTGTCATTCGTGGCACTCGTGTCTTGGTCTCAACGATTCTCGGCGCATTGAGTGGTGGCGATACTTTAGAGCAGGTTCTCGAAGATTACCCGAATTTATCGCGTCAGGATGTAGAGGCCGCCCTCGAATTTGCCAGCAGGCTCACCGACTATCAGGCATCTGCATACGAGGCGGTCGCATGAGATTCTTTCTCGACGAAAACTTTCCGAAGTCCGCTGCGAATATGCTACGGCAAATCGGGCACGAGGTGCATGACTTGCGCGGTAGCGGTAATGAGGGCCTCGGTGATCCGCAAATATTCGACGAGGCGCAGCGGAACGAATCGATTTTCTTAACCACGGATCGGGATTTCTTCCACACCATACCACATCTTTACGAGAGCCATCATGGCGTGGTCGTTATTGCCATACGGCAGCCAAACAGAGCAGCAATCCTGCTTAAATTGTCATGGATCCTTCAGCGAATTAAAGCATCGGATTTTGCAAATCGGACAATTCAATTGAGGGACAGGACATGGATTGCAATTCCGCCATTGAAATAGGTCGATTCATTCGCCTCCTCACAAGCGCCCCAATAACCCATCACCAATAACCTCTAATTCTCCGCCCTCACTTGAGCCTTGAAACTTTGCCGCCTCCATGGTGCATCATTCAAGCATGCCCGAGGCCAAGCCCACGATCGAGACCCGCGAGGAGGTGATGTTTTTCGACACCGACTGCGGGGCTGTGGTTCACAATCTTGCTTACTTGCGCATGATCGAAACCTGCCGCACGCGGCTGGCGGCACTGATGGGCATGGACCTGCGCTCGATGTCGGAGACCCAGGTTTTTCCGGTCGTGGTGCGTACCGAGGTCGATTACCAGCGCCCGGCGAAATTGGGCGATTGGATCACGATTCGCGGCCGACTCGATGAAATTTCCCGCGCCCGCTTTTGGTGTGCCTTTGAAATGATCCGCGAATCCGACGGCGCGACCCTCGTCACCGCGCGTCAGGCGCTGGCCCTGGTCGCGATGCCCGCCGGCAAGCCCCTGCGTCTCCCTGCTGAATGGGTCAAGCGCTGGGAGTGAGGCCTTGCTTTCGTCCTTCGTTTTCAATTTCTTGCCAAATTGCGCGGTGTGGCTTTCACTCCGCCCTGCTTCACCCATGGCCCTCATCGTTCAAAAATACGGCGGCACTTCCGTCGGTTCGCTCGATCGCATGCGCAATGTCGCCGCACGCATCAAACGCACGCGCGATTCGGGCAATCAGGTGGTCGCAGTGGTCTCCGCGATGTCGGGCGTGACCGATGGCCTCATCAAGATGGCCAAGGAACTTTCGGACAATCCCTGCGAGCGTGAGCTCGATGTGTTGCTGGCTACGGGCGAGCAGCAATCAATTGCTCTGGTCACGATGGCTTTGCGCGAGCTCGGCATCGATGCGGTGTCGATCACCGGTCGCCAGGCCGGCATCCACACGACTGGCTCGCACACCCGCGGCCGCATTCTCAACATGGATCCCACGCTGATGCGCGGATTCCTCGACGAAGGCAAAACGCTGGTCGTCGCCGGATTCCAAGGGATCACGCCCGATGGCATGATTCACACCTTGGGCCGCGGCGGATCAGACCTCACGGCGATCGCGGTGGCTGCATCGTTGAAGGCCGATGTCTGCCAGATTCTCACCGATGTCGATGGCGTTTACACCTGCGACCCGCGGGTGGTGAAAAACGCGCGCAAGCTGCCGGAAATTTCCTACGATGAAATGCTCGAGATGGCCTCGTCCGGATCGAAGGTCATGCAATCGCGCTCGGTCGAGTTTGCCAAAAAATTCGGCGTTGTTTTCGAAGTCCGCTCCTCCCTCAACGATAACCCAGGTACCCTCGTGTTAGAAGAACATCCCAACATGGAAAATGTCGTCATCCGCGGCGTGTCGATCGAACGCTCGCAGGCCCGCGTCACGATCACCGGCATCCCCGACGAACCCGGCATGTCCGGGCGCATTCTCGGCGCGCTCGGCGAGGCGGAGATCAACCTCGACATGATCATCTCGAACATTGCGCACGATGGCTTTG
>JAGWXY010000054.1 GCA_018969605.1 Verrucomicrobiota bacterium
CTTGCAGGAAAGCCGGATGCGGGAAATCCGCACGTCCGGTTTGACGAGGGGGGGCAACGGGATTGGCGCTAGCCGCCCGTTGCTCTCTACTCTACTGTAATCTGTGGTCAAAGCCCTCTTTGTTTGCATTTCAACTTCCGAATTCGGGATTAGAGCATATCAAGATATCTCATAGCCATAGTGATGGAATCGTGGCGGCGGTTTGTAACCGACAAGTCTTTCTTTTTTGGTTTTGGTATGGCGGTTGAAAACCGCCGCCACATTTATCAGCTTCTGATATTGGGTTCACGCTAGTCTTGCGGCGAGCAGCTCGCGTTGGAAGACCAGCTCTTTGGGCAGGTGGTCGTAGAGGTCGATGAAAAATTCCGCCTGGCTGACCAGTTCCGCTTTCCACTCCGAGCGGTTGAAGGCCATGGCTTGGTGGAAGCCTTCTTCGCCGAAGCCTTCGAGGCCCTCGATGTTGAAATCCTCGAGTGATGGGGTCCAACCGATTTGTGTTTCGTGTCCAGCGGCATGGCCATTGCAGCGTTTGACAATCCAGTCGATGACGCGCATGTTTTCGCCGAATCCGGGCCAGAGGAATTTTCCGTTTTCGTCTTTGCGGAACCAATTCACATGAAAGAAACGCGGCAGATGGGTGAGGTAGCGGCGCATCTCGAGCCAGTGCCCGAAGTACTCGCCCATGTTGTAGCCGCAGAACGGCAGCATCGCCATCGGGTCGCGGCGGACCTTGCCGATTTGGCCGAAGGCGGCGGCGGTCATTTCCGATCCCATCGTCGCGCCGAGGTACACGCCGTGGCTCCAGTTGAAGGCTTGAAATACTAGAGGCATCGTAGTTGCGCGGCGTCCGCCAAAGACGATGCCATCGATCGGCACGCCATCGGGGTTTTGCCATTCGGCATCGATCGACGGGCACTGCCCGGCCGACGCGGTGAAGCGGGCATTGGCGTGTGCGGCGACGCGGCCGCAGTCCGGCGACCAGTCTTGGCCGGTCCAATCGATCAGGTGCGCGGGCTCTTCTTTAGTCATGCCTTCCCACCAGACATCGCCATCGTCGGTGAGCGCGACATTGGTGAAGATGCAGTTGGCCTTGATTGACTCCATTGCGCGCGGGTTCGTGTCGTATGAAGTGCCGGGCGCGACGCCGAAGTATCCGGTCTCGGGATTGATCGCGTGCAGTTTGCCGTCCTCGTGTGGCCAGAGCCATGCGATGTCGTCGCCTACGATGGTCGTTTCCCAGCCTTTTTCCTGATACGGCTTTGGTGGGATGAGCATCGCGAGGTTTGTCTTGCCACAGGCAGACGGAAAGGCGGCGGCGAGATAGGTTTTTTCGCCGTTGGGTTGTTTCACGCCGACGATGAGCATGTGTTCGGCCATCCACTTGTGTTCGCGCGCAATGTTGGAGGCGATGCGTAGCGCGAGGCATTTTTTCCCGAGCAGGGCGTTGCCTCCGTAGCCTGAGCCGTAGGACATGATCTCGCGGGTCTCGGGAAAATGGACGATGTATTTGTCCTCATTGCATGGCCATGCGGCATCTTTTTGACTGGGCTCGAGTGGCGCGCCCACCGAATGCAGGCAGGGAATGAAGGTGCCGTAGCCGTCACGTTTTTTTGTGACGCGGCCGGCATCTTCGTCCTCGAGGCGTTTGAGCACCTCGCTGCCCATGTGCGTCATGATGCGCATGTTCACGACCACATAGGGACTATCGCTGATCTCGACGCCGATTTTGGCCAGCGGCGAGTCGAGCGGGCCCATGCAGAACGGGATCACATACATCGTGCGGCCTTTCATGCAGCCCTTGAATTTTTCCCGCAGCGTTGCGCGCATTTCCGTGGGATCGGCCCAGTGGTTGGTGGGGCCTGCTTGGTCGGGGCGTTTTGAGCAGATGAAGGTGCGGTCCTCGACGCGTGCGACATCGGACGGCGTTGAGCGCGCAAGAAATGAGTTCGGGCGTTTTTCGGGATTGAGGCGGGTGAATGTGCCGCGTTTGACCATCAATGAAGTGAGGCGATCCCATTCCGCTTGCGAGCCATCGCACCATTCGATGGCGTCGGGCGTGCAGAGTGCGGAGACTTCCGCAACCCATGATGCGAGCGCGGCGTGTGTGGTGGTCGGATGGCTCATGGCAGTCCCATATGAGCCGAGTTGTTAAGCGTTTGCAATGACGTGAAAAAATACGCGTCAAATCAAATCCGTACCGGCGGCCTCTGACCGATGTGCTGCTCTAAAACATTCACCCAGCAGCGGGCGGCTGATCAATGGCTGCGGCGTTTGAAGCGCAGTGCGGCGGTCGACTTGGAAATGACGCTTTGAAGGTAAGCAACTTCTTCGGCGTCCATGCTGTGATCGACGGACTTGAGTTTTTCCTGAGCGCGTTCGATCGCTTCTTCGGTACTTTTTTCGTCGATCTCATCTTCGCCCAGCGCCATGTCGGTGAGGACGACGACTTTTTCCTGGGTGATTTCGGCAAAGCCGGAACCGATCGCCAGCGTGGTCGTCTGGCCGTTGTGAAGGTAGCGCAACTCGCCCGGCTTCAGCGCGGTCACGAGGCCCGCGTGCATCGGCAACACGCCGAGTTCCCCATCCGCGCCCGGCAGATACACATGATCCACGGGTGCCGAAAAGGCTTTCTTCTCGGGAGTGACGATGTCGAGTTGGAGGGGCATGGTGGAGGTAGAGTTAGAAGTTAAGAGTTAGAAGTTAAGGGTTGTTTGTTGGTGGTGAATGAGCCGTTTTGGATCACCAATAACTGATAACCGATAACTTTTAACTGCTTCAATCGCGCGAGACCGAGTCGATGCCGCCCTTCATGTAGAAGTTGCCTTCTGGCACATCGTCCCATTTGCCGTCGAGGATTTCGGCGAAGCCGCGGACCGTGTCTTCGATCGAGCAGAGCACGCCGGAGACGTTGGTGAAGACTTCCGCGACGTGGAAGGGCTGGGTGAGGAAGCGTTGGATTTTGCGGGCGCGGAAGACGGTGAGTTTGTCTTCGGCGGAGAGCTCGTCCATGCCGAGAATCGCGATGATGTCCTGAAGGTCCTTGTAGCGTTGGAGCACCTGCTGCACGCCGCGGGCGACGCGGTAGTGTTCTTCGCCGACGACTTCGGGAGCGAGTGCCTTCGAAGTCGATGCGAGCGGATCGACGGCGGGGAAGAGCGCTTGCTCGGCGAGCGAACGCTCGAGCACGACGGTGGCGTCAAGGTGAGCGAAGGTGTTGGCGGGGGCCGGGTCGGTAAGGTCGTCCGCCGGCACATAGACCGCTTGGATCGAAGTGATCGAGCCTTTGTTGGTCGAGGTGATCCGCTCTTGGAGGGCGGCCATTTCCTCGGAGAGGGTTGGCTGGTAACCCACGGCCGATGGGGTACGGCCAAGGAGCGCGGAGACTTCAGATCCGGCTTGCGAGAAACGGAAGATGTTATCGACGAAGAGAAGAACATCCTGGTTGTCCTCATCGCGGAAGTGTTCGGCCATGGTGAGCGCCGAGAGGGCGACGCGGAGACGCGCGCCGGGAGGCTCGTTCATTTGGCCGTAGCAGAGGGCGACCTTCGAGCCTTCGGTGAGGACCGGGTTGCCTTGGCCGTCGAGTTTCACATGGCCCTTCTCGTCTTTTTCGGTGGCGATAACGCCGGACTCGATCATTTCCCAATAGAGGTCGTTGCCCTCACGGGTACGCTCGCCGACGCCGGCGAACACCGAGAAACCGCCGTGTGCTTTGGCGATGTTGTTGATGAGCTCCATGATCACGACCGTCTTGCCGACGCCCGCACCACCGAACATACCGCCCTTACCGCCCTTGAGCAGTGGGCAGATGAGGTCGATGACCTTGATGCCGGTGGGGAGGATTTCCGCGGTGGCCGATTGCTCGGTGAGCTTGGGTGCCGGGCGGTGGATCGGCGAACGGAGATTCGGGTTGGCGATCGGTGCGTTTTCATCGACGAGGTCGCCGGTGACATTGAAGATGCGACCAAGAACTTGTTTGCCGACAGGCACGGCGATCGGTTTGCCGGTGTCGGTGAGGGCCATGCCGCGCTTGAGGCCATCGGTGGTGGACATCGCAACCGCGCGCACCCATCCGTCGCCAAGGTGTTGTTGCACCTCGAGCACGAGCTTGGTGTCGACTCCGTTGAGAACATACTGGATTTCCAGCGCGTTGTAGATCTCGGGAAGCTTGGTGGCTTGGGAGAAATCGGCGTCGATGACGGCGCCGATGATCTGGACGATAGTACCTTGGTTGCTCATTGGGAGTTTGCGGGTTGGGAAGTTTGCGGTGTTCAGTAAGAGGAGTGTGCGGGTTGCCGGTGATGGATTTTATTCCATCGCCTTCATCGCGGTGGTGATTTCGAGAAGCTCGGCGGTGATCGCGCCTTGGCGGAGCTTGTTGTACTCGAGGGTGAGTTCCTTGATGAATTTCTTGGCGTTGTCGGTGGCGGACTTCATCGCGACCATGCGTGCCGAGTGTTCGGAGGCGCGGGATTCGACATGCGCTTGGAAGACCTCATAGTTCACATACAGCGGCAGGATTGCGGCGAGCACCTCGGCGGCATTCGGTTCGAAGGTGAAGTCGTGCCCGCGGTCGGCAGTGATGGTCTCGGCGCCGAAAACCTCGGCATTGGCCTGTTCGCGGATCGGCAGCAGCGTCACCACTTCAGGCTCTTGGCGCAGGGTGTTGACGAAGTTGGTGAAGGCGATCGAAACCTTGTCGTATTTTCCGGAGAGGAATTGCTCGGTGAGAAACTTCGCGATCGGACGGGTCTGTGCGAACGGCACGGGATCCTTCACCACGAAATCGGCGACGATGTTGCTGCCGAGTTTTTCGAGCAGCACGCGCAGTTTGCGGCCGACCGTGACATAGTCCGCATCGGGCGAAGCCACCGCGCGCAGCTTGCGGGCGAGGTTGGTGTTGAGCGGTCCGCAAAGACCTTTGTCGGTGGAGATCACCAGCACCAGCTCGCGCTTGCCTTCACGCTTTTCGAGCAGCGGGTGCGACTCTTCGGAGAAGTTCTTGCGGATGTCGATAAGCACCTGAGTGAGGTGCGAGGAATACTCGCGGCCGGCAAGCGCCTGATCCTGGGCCTTCTTCATTTTTGCCGCCGCGACGAGCTGCATCGCGCGGGTGATTTGCGCGGTGTTCTTGACCGACTTGATGCGTCGGCGGATGTCGCGGAGGTTGGCCATGTGGGGTAAGGGATATTAGGGATTGGATATTTGAAATTGGGTTAATGATCTCAATTTCAAATCAACGAATGTCTTTTCTTACTTCCAGCTCTTCTTGAAGTCTTCGATTGCCTGCTTGAGGGCGTCGACCGAGGCGGCGTCCTTTTTGAGGTCGGGCTTTTCGTTGCGGATCTTGTCGAGCAGGTCGTTTTTGCGGGTCGAGAAGAACTCGCCCATCGCGGCCTGGAATCGGCGCACATCGGCCACCGCGACATCGTCGAAGTAACCGTTTTGCATCGCGAAGAGATAGACCGCTTCCATTTCCATGCCGAGCGGGCTGTATTGGTTTTGCTTGAAGAGCTCGACGATGCGGGCTCCGCGATCGAGTTTCTTCTTGGTCGAGGCATCGAGGTCCGAGCCAAACTGCGCGAAGGCTTGGAGTTCGCGGTACTGCGCGAGGTCGAGCTTGGTGGTACCGGCGACCGACTTGATCGTTTTCGTTTGGCAAGCGGAACCGACGCGCGACACCGAGAGACCAACCGAAATCGCAGGGCGGATGCCTTGGTAGAAAAGGTCGGTTTCGAGGTAGATCTGGCCGTCGGTGATCGAAATCACATTGGTCGGAATGTAGGCCGAGACGTCGCCCGCTTGGGTTTCGATGATCGGCAGCGCGGTGAGCGAGCCCCCACCGGCGGCGTCGGAGAGGCGCGCCGAACGCTCAAGCAAGCGGGAGTGGAGGTAGAACACATCGCCCGGATAAGCTTCGCGGCCGGAGGGGCGGCGAAGAATGAGTGAGACTTGGCGGTAAGCCACGGCGTGCTTCGAGAGGTCGTCGAACACGATGAGGCAGTCTTTGCCTTGGTCCATGAGGTACTCGGCGATGGCGCAGCCGGCGTAGGGGGCGAGGTACTGCATCGCGGCAGCATCCGAAGCGGAGGCCGAAACGATGGTGGTGTATTCCATCGCGCCGGAATCTTCGAGCGTCTTCTGGATGCGGGCGACGTTCGAAAGCTTTTGGCCGATCGCCACATAGATACAATAAAGCGGCTTGTGGTTCTGCAGCTTGCCTTGCTCGGCGGCTTTGTTTTGTTGGGCTTGGGAAATGATGGTATCGACGGCGATGGTCGTTTTGCCGGTGGCGCGGTCGCCGATGATCAGCTCGCGTTGGCCGCGGCCGATCGGGATCATCGCGTCGATCGACATGATGCCGGTTTGCACCGGGACGGTGACGGATTTGCGCTTGATGATGCCGGGAGCGATTTTCTCCATCGGGTATTGAGCGGCGGCGGCGATGTCGCCTTTGCCGTCGATCGCTTGGCCGAGTGCGTTGACCACGCGGCCGAGGAGCGCTTCGCCGACGGGCACCGAGAGCAGCTTGCCGGTGGTGCGGCATTCGGCGCCTTCCTTGACGGCCGAGTAATCACCGAGCAGCACGACGCCGACTTCGCTTTCCTCGAGGTTGAGGGCCATGCCGGTGACGCCACCGCCGAAGTCGACCATTTCGTTGAGCAGGACGCCGGAGAGTCCTTCCACTTTGGCCACGCCGTCACCGACTTGGCGGACAGTGCCGACATTGGATTTTTCGACCGACGAGGTGATGCCGGCGATTTGTTGTTCGAGTTCCTGAAGGATGCTGCTCATAAGGAAGGGTTGCTGGTTGGCGTTGTTGGATTTCGGCGGAGATGGGATCAGAATGCGTTGGCAAGGCGCGTGAGGCGGCCTTGCACCGAGCCGTCGAGCACATCGTTGCCGACGCGGATGCGCAGGCCGCCGATGAGCTCGGGGTTGACGGTGTAGGAAATGGTGAGGTTCGGGCCGTGGGCTTTCGCGAGGCCATCGACCACGCGTTGGCGCGAGGCATCATCGAGCGCGACGGCGCTTTCGACGGTGACGCGGCGGCGGTCGGCTTCAAGGCGCGTGAGGCGTTGCAGTGCGACCAATACGGCGCGGTAGTCGCGGGGCTTCGACTCGATGAGTCGCGCGACCACGGTGCGCAGTTTCGTTTCGTCGAGCCTTCCGCCGGTCTGGCAGAGCCCGAACAGGCGGCGTGCGGTGGCGGCGGCGACTTTGGAAACTTTCATAAGGGGAGAGAGGAAAAACGGGTTGGAGCGATCAGCCTTCGATTTTGGCGAGCGCTTCGTCGTTGATGCGCTTTTGGTCGTCGTTGCTGAGCACCTTGCCGGTGACTTGCGCGGTGGTGGTGGCGACGAGGCGGCCAAATTCGCGCTTGAGTTCTGAGCTGAGGCGGTCGCGGTCGGCCTTGGCGGCGGCTTCGGCTTTGGCGAGGATTTGCTGAGCTTGGGAGATCGCTTCCTGGGCCTTTTGTTCGCTGAATGCGGCGGCGCCCTGCTTGGCTTCGTTGATGAGGCGCACGGCGTCCTCGTTGGCCTTGGCGATGGCGGCGGCGGTGGTTTGCTCGGACTCGGCGAGTTGTTTCTCGATGCGCTTGAGCTTTTCTTCGCCCTCGGCGATGCGGGTGCGGCGTTGTTCGAGGATCGTTTGGATCGGACCGAACGCGAATTTCTTCAGCACGAAGATGACGAGGAAGAAATTGATCACCTGTGCGATGAAGAACGGGGCGTTGAGCCCGAAGGTCTTCTGGATGGTTTCGACAATGCCGGCGTCTCCGGCGGCTTGGGCTGCAAGTAAGGTGATCATGGGAAAGGGTTATCGGACTTGGAGAAAGCGTCGCCGCACGCGCCTTGTGACGCGTGCGGCGTAGAATGCTTAGAACGGCACTGCGAAGGCGGTAAGAATGAAGATACCTTCAATCAGAGCCGCCAGAATGATCGAGATGACGAGGATCGGAGTCGCGGCGCCTGGGTTGCGGCCCGTGGCTTCCGCGGCTTTGGCGCCGAGGAGACCGATTCCGATTCCGCCACCGAGCGCGGCGAGTGACACGGCAAATGCTTTTGTGAACATGTGTGTTGTTAGTTTGTTTGTTTATGGTTTCTCCGGCCCCCACAGTCTTTGCCATGGTCAGGTCGGGGAAAGGGGTCAGTGGTGCGCCTCGTCTCCGTGATCGCAGATGAGTTTCAGGAAAATGGCGCAGAGAAGGGTGAAAACGAGGGCCTGGACGAAGCCGACCAGCAGCTCGACGAAGTAGAACGGGAAGGCCGGCAGCCACGAAAGGAATGGCTGTAAGGCTTTGGGGATCAAGGCCATGAGGGATTCGAGCGTTTGCTCGCCACCGTAAATGTTGCCGAAGAGACGGAAGGAAAGGGCGACCGGACGGATGGCGATGGAGATGATTTCCAGCACGCCGACGAAGAGGAAAATGGGGACCATCATCACCATCATCAGGGCGCCGAAGTTGCCCTTGGGCGCGAAAATGTGGGCGAGGAAGCCTTTCAGGCCGTTTTCGGTGAGCGCCCAGTAGAACCACAACAGCGCGAAGGTAAAGGCCATCGCGGCCGTCATGTTGATGTCGGCATTGCCGCCGCGCATGAAGGGGATGAAGCCGTGTTGACCATTGGCATCGACGGTGTTCCAGCCAACCGTGCCAACGCCGGGGACGAGGGCCATGTAGTTGTTGACGAGGATGAAGAAGAAGATCGTGCCGAAGAACCAGAACACGCGCTTGGTGAGGTGGTCACCCATCAGGCCGGCGAGGAAATCATAGAGCGTCTCGACCGCCCACTCGGCGAGATTTTGCACACCGGCAGGGATGAGCGACATTTTGCGGGTCGCGGCACGGCAGAACAAAATAATCAGGCCGACTGCGATCCAGACCATCACCATCGAGTTGGTGACGAAGTCGTTGAGCCGGGGCGCGTAGAGTGGGAGGGCGTGATGCCCTTCGCCGCCACCTGCCCAGAGGGTGCCGAAGCAGGACAGCCAAGCGGCCAGGGAAACGATGAGTTTGCGTCGAAACATGCCGGAATTGCCCGTAAAAAAGGGCGCGCGGTCTTTATGAACTGCCACAGGGATCCGCAAGTCATTTTCCGTAAAATTTGGACAAAAAGCGCCAAGGCCCTTGTTTGGCCGCTTTGCATGGGCTTGGGCCATCCCGTTGCCCCCTTTGCTTTGGCGTGCTCGTTATGAATTGAGTAGTGGAAAAAGTGACTGACCTGCTGCTCACTACGAAACGCCCTTGAAGTCAAGCACTCTCTGACTCGCAAAGGCGGAAAAAACCCGAAAATCAAAGGGTTTTATCTTGCCAAGCAAGAGCCATTCCGGCCATGAATCGCGCTGCCATGAATAAAGCTGAACTCATTGATGCCATCCAAATAGCCCTCGGAAGTGACGCCACCAAGCGTTCCGCCGACGAAGCTCTCGAAGCCGTTCTCTCCTCCATCGAAAAAGGTGTGAAGAAGGACAAGAAGGTACAAATCATCGGATTTGGCACCTTCGAAGTGAAAGAGCGCGCCGCGCGCGAGGGGATCAACCCGAAGACCGGACAGAAGATCCAGATCGCCGCATCGAAAACGGTCGGCTTCAAGGCTTCTTCCCGTCTCAAGGACTCGCTGTAATCGCGAGGCCCTGATAAAACCTGTTTGTATCAACCCATTAAAAAACCCCGGCCTTCGATGGTCGGGGTTTTCTCTTGTCAAAGACCGCGTTCGGCGCGCCACTGCTCGCCGCATCCATCATGAAACCACGCATCACACTCGCCGAAACCACGCTGCCCCAAGGTGGCGTGCTGACCCTGCAGGAACACGACGGCAGGAAATCGCTTGTCATCCACGGCCAGCAAATTTGCGGGCCTGCGACGCGTGAGGTGGAGCAGGAAATGGCGAGGTTGGCCTGCGCGCACTTTCGCCCGGCGCGGCAACCGAAGCTTTGGTTCGCGGGGCTCGGCTTGGGTCATGCCTTGGCCGCCGCCTGCACCGAGCTCAAACAAAAGCGTGCGACGCTGTTCGTTGCCGAGCCGCTGGCGGCGATGGCCGATTGGCATCGCGCGCATTTGCCGGAGAGCCCGTTGAATCATGATTCGCGGGTGGTCTTGGAAAACGATTGCGGGCCAGCTGGGCTCTTGCGTCATGCCGGCATGCTGCATGCGATTTTGCTGCACCTCGATGCGTCGCCTACGAATCCCGAGAATCGCCCGTGGATCGATGACCGCCGCTGGCTCGCCGCCGCGTACGATGCCTTGCAGCAGGGCGGCCTGTTGGCGATCGCCGGTTCGCGCAGGACGGCAAACATCAGCCGCCGATTGCAGCGATGTGGCTTTGATGTCGCGGAGTATTCCGTGCCGATTTCCGCAGGCGCGAAGAAGCCGCGTTTTGCGCCGATCTGGCTCGCGCGCAAGGGCCGGCCGGTGGGGTGATGCCATGCTTTGCTGACGCGATCGCGGAGTGAGCTGATTCCATTGAACGAATCGCCACCGCATCGGTCCAACTCCATGAAGACCGGGAGTTCGTCTCCATGTCTTCAAGTAAGGGTGAACAGCAGTTGGCAATTTCATGCCCGTGGCGGATCGAACCGCCCATGACATGGAGTTGTACAGCATGGCCGTCGGGGTTGGGTGCCCCGGCGGCCTCACGCTTGCCTACGGCAAAATCGCCTTTTCGCGTGCGGTGCTGCGGCCTAGCGTGGAATGAGCAAGCGTTGATGAGTTTGCTTTGCCGAGATGCGCGGATCCCGAAACAAAATGTTTTTTCATGCAGCGCGCCGTTTTGTGTTGGTCGCATGCCTGATGATTTCCGCTGCCGTGCAAAATGCTTTCGCTGATGGCCCGCCGCAGCAAGCTCGCGCCTTGGTGGTTGGCAGCAGCATCATGGAAAAATGGGCGCGCATGGCCGCCGATCTTGCGCCCACACTGGTGCTCAATCATGGCGTGAGCGGATCCCAAACGCCGGAGTGGTTGCCCGGAGCCGCGACCCAACATTGGGAAAGCAAGGTGATGAACCAAAAGCCCAAGGCGCTCGTGTATTATTGCGGCAGCAACGACATCAACGCGCGGCGGCCTGCGGAAGAAATCCTCGGCAACACCATCAAATTCATCCGCGCGTTTCGTGCGATCCACCCCGATGTGCCGGTGCTTTACCTTTCGGTGATCCGCGCGCCGCAGAAGCGCATCGACGGCCTCGTCGCCGAGGTGGATCGCGTGAACGAACTCGTGCGCGAGTGGTGCGCTGCTCAGCGTCGCGTGATGTTTCTCGATGTGAATCCGGCGCTGGTCGATGCCACGTGCAACGCATTTCAAGCGGACTCCTTCGAGGCCGATCAATTGCACCTCAGCGAAGCCGGCTACCGCCGGATGGCGGAACTCGTGCGGCCTGCTTTGATCGGTTTGGGTTTGTGAAAAAATTCAGCAAGATTTTCTTCGCTGAACTCTTGAAACTTCAAACTTGAAGCCTGGCATTCATGCCTCAACGCGTGACGCCGCGTTGCGATTCTTCGAGGAATCGGATGAGGTGACCGACCTGCGGGTTGTCGCCATCGTGGGTGGCTTTGAGCGAGCTGATCGATTGGGTGAGGTTGTTGTCCTTTTTGAGGAACAACTTTTTGTAAGCGGCCTTGAGGGATTTGATGTCGTCCTCGGAGAAGCCGCGGCGTTGAAGGCCCACCAGGTTGAGGCCGCGGGTGGTGGCCGGGTTGCCATCGACGATCATGTAGGGCGGCACATCCTGCACCACCTTCGAGCAGCCGCCGATGATGGAATGTTTGCCGATGCGGCAAAATTGATGGACTGCGGCGAAACCGGAGACGATCGCGTGGTCCTCGACCGTGACATGGCCGGCGAGGCCGACGGTGTTGGAGAGGATGATGTGGTCGCCGAGCTGGCAGTCGTGCGCGACATGCGAGTAGCAAAGGATCAGGTTGTGCGAACCGATGCGGGTGGGCGTGTGGTCGTGGGTACCGCGATGCACGGTGCTGTTTTCACGGAACTGGTTGAAGTCTCCCACCTCGAGCAGCGTGGGCTCGCCCTGGTACTTCAGGTCCTGGGTTTTGCCGCCGATGGCGGCGAAGGGATAGAACTCGTTGCCGCGGCCGAACTTCGACGGGCCCTCGAGCACGACATGCGAGTGCAGCACGCAGTCATCGCCGAGTTCGACATGGTCGCCGATGATGCAGTAGGGCCCGATGCGGACATTGGCGCCAAGCTTGGCGAGTGGCGAAACAATGGCGGTGGGGTGAATCACGGCACGCATTTCCGCCGATCACAGGCGGACTGACGAGATTTTTTTGGTCTCGTGGGCAAAGGCTTTGCGACATCAACCATTTTTAAGCACGACCTCGCGCCACTCGTGGCGGCGATGGTAGCTGAGTTCGCAGTGTGGCGAGGTGGAAGAAAGGATATCGGGCGTGCCTTCGGGTCCCGCATCGTAGCGGCTGAAGGAAAGCTCAAATTTTTGTCCATCACCGAAGGGCGCGCCATCGGGAATGATGTTTGCCGGGATGCGTGCCAGCACCTGCCATTTGTTTTGTCCCTCAGGTTTTTGCACCCACGAATCGAATGCCGAGGGCGGGCGGCGAAACTCATCAAGTGTGGCTTGCTTGGCTTGGATTTTTTCCATGCCTTCGACCGACCAATGGAGGTGCAGCCGGTGGTTGTGCGGCGTCACATGCAGCTCGAGGTAGAAGGGCGAGTCCTTGCGGGCGATGAAGATTTCGAAGACATCGCCGAGTGTCCACATGTCCTGGTCGTGGTCGGTGCTTTGTGAGGTGATAAAGTCGTCTGGCAGATCGGCAATGACCCAGAGCGCGTCTGGCTCCCAGCCAAAGCGCACCGAGCCCGGGCGCATATTTTCGTCTGCCTTGGCAAGCCAGGCTTGTTGCATGGTCCATGGATCGCTGCTGAGGGATTTTGCGGCGGTGGCGAAGTCACCGCATTTGATGTGAGAGATTCGTGGCGCGGTGTGAGATGTCATGTCGCGGCAGATGAAAAGGGGCGAGGCTTGTGCAGGCAAGCACGACTCGTGATTTATTCCGCGATCGGCAGCGCGCGTGGGGCGGGCGTTTCATCCTCCACCGGGATGGCGCGGTGTGGTTGCACTGTGATGGCCTTTGGTGGTGGCGACTCGACGACGACCGCCGCTTTTTGCGGTTGAATCGTGAGTTGTTCCTTGGTCGGTGGCGAAGGACGCATGCGAATCTCGACGCGGCGGTTCACGCCTTGTTCCTCGACGCTGCCTTTCGTGACGAGCGGTTCGTAG
This sequence comes from Verrucomicrobiota bacterium, assembly GCA_018969605.1. Classification (GTDB taxonomy): domain Bacteria; phylum Verrucomicrobiota; class Verrucomicrobiia; order Verrucomicrobiales; family Akkermansiaceae; genus Luteolibacter. Next base: position 13,257 of record JAGWXY010000054.1, read on the forward strand.
CGGCCAAACCCGCGGGTGCTGATTTTTGAAGCGTCCATGCGCAATGCCTCGACGAGGTATTGCTTCACTGCGGCGGCGCGGCGCACCGAGAGGTCGAGGTTGAAGTCGTCGCCGCCGATGAGGTCGGTGTGGCCTTCTATCCAGCAGAAAAGCTCAGGATTGCGATCCATGAGCAGCGCGAGCTTCATCAGCCCGACCTTCGCGCTTTCGCGCAGTTCGGCGCTGTTGTACTCGAAAAGCAAATCGCTCGGCAGCATGGTTTTTTTCGAAACCAGCGCATTGGCCGGCAGCCCGAGCAGATCGTCGAGCGAGGCGTTGTTGTTGAGCGCGCCGCGGTCGGCCTTGCCACCGGCGCCTTGTTGGATCATCGCGTCGGTGAGCTTGCCGAGCTTGTCGTCATCGGCCTGCATGGCACCGGGGTCGATGGTGATTTGGCCGACCTCTGCCGGCTTGATTTGTTCCGGCTGGCGGCCGAGCTCGGGGAGGTCGTCGGAATCGATTTCGAAGCCGGAGGTGATTTCCGCCACTGGCGCATTGGGTTCGCCTTTGGCCGTCGGGTTAGCCATGCGCAGGGCAAATGCAGCCTCTTGGACATCGGGCTTCATTTCGATTTCCTTGTCCTTGGGCAGGGCGGCAAGCAGATCGACCTCTTCGAGCAAAGCGGCGGCATTTTCCGGCGGTTTGACGCTTTCCTCGGGCGGTGGCGCGGGTTGCGCTTCCACTGGCGCGACATCCACCGGGCGGATCACGATCGGCTCGGTGCGAAGTTCGGCCGCCTGCTCGACATGGATCGCGACCTTCATTTTTTCCAACGCGAAAAACACCGCTGCATGGAGCAGGATCGATCCAATCATGGCGATCACAGCCCACCAACCGAGACGGTTCGACGCGGGGGGCTGGTAGGAGCCACCGCGCGCAACGCTCCACGAATAGCCAGTCGCCATGGCGTCAATATACGCGCATCAAAGGGGCTGGCAATCACCGAGCTGCGCGTTTATGATCGCCCTTGGCATCTCGCCTGCTAGAAAACCCACAAATATCCATCCATCATGGCCGCCAAAAAAACTGCAAACAAAGTCGCCAAAAAGGCCGCGCCGAAAGCGGTGAAGCCCGAAGCGAATAAAACAGAAAAGCCTGCCGCTAAAAAACTGGCGCGCAAAGCACCCGCCAAGAAGGCTGCGAAAAAAGCGACCGCCGAAAAGCCCGCACCCGCGCCGCGGCCCAGCAATGATGCGATCGCCCGCGCGGCCTATCTCAACTACCGCCGCCGCGTCGAGCAGGGCCTGCCGGGTGATTCCCGCGGCGACTGGCTCGAAGCCGAGCGTCAGCTTGGGATCGGCGCGCAGCCCATTTGATACCCTCCCGTAATCCGGCATCAACGCCCCAAAATCCCCCTAAAACCTCTGCATCCCAGATCCCTTGGGCTTTTTCTACTATTTGTCTGGGAAATAGTAGAAGATCTAGGACTCGTGTTTCGCCAATCGAATGACGGCAAACAGACAAAACCCGAAATCCGAAGTCGAAATATCATTCGAATCATTTTAACCACTGATTTCGCAGATTTACTGATTATCGAGGAGCGCATTTTTTGTGATTTTTCTTTATCTGTGCAATCTGTGTAATCTGTGGTCAAAGCCCTCTT
>JAGWXY010000140.1 GCA_018969605.1 Verrucomicrobiota bacterium
ACCGTTGTCCGCCAAGCCGGCGCTCCTCCGCGAATACCTCAGCGAAGCGATGAAAAAGAAGGTCGTCCATGATGCCGGGCGGGAGTGGTACAGTTCCTTGGAAACGCCTGCTGTTCTCGATCCCGAGGCGACCGCTCCGCTGCGGGAATCCCTAGCGAAGCGTTTTCCCTTTCTCCCGCACTATGTGTGGTCCACTCGGCAGGTGAACCCGTGGATGCACCACCTGCTCGGCAAGTTCGTCTTGTTTGTGAATGTCGAAAGCGGCGGTGAGGACGATGTGGCCGCGTTTCTGCGCAACGAAGGCTGGAGCGTGATCGTCAACCCCACCGCCAAGGCTGCTAAGGATTTCGCCCCCGGTGAACGCAGTGTGGTGATCCGGGGTGTCCGCCGTCCTTTTGATCCTGCCACCGAACCCCGAGTGGAAACCGTGTTGGTGGACCTGATGCTGGAAAACTCTCGCCTGCGCCTCATGGACGAAACCGAGCGCCAGGAGATGTCCTGCAAGCTCGTGACTACCCATAGGGTTGAAATCGCCAGCCTCCTCGCCCGTTTGCGCAAGCATCGCCTAGATCTGGCGGGGCTGGTGGGTGCTGACACAAAACCCATTATCGGAGAAAAATGAAGAAATTCTCCGATAATGGGCCAGCCCGCAAAATCACGCCATGATCTCACCCCGTTGTTTCCAAGCGACTTGGATCCGCGAGCAGGCGACAGCCCTGCGGGCGCGCGATCTTCGCACGCTCGAGAAAAACATCCTCGCACTCGAGCTGGTCAGCCGCCTCCGCCGGGAGGGATTGGAGTTCATTTTCAAGGGCGGAACCTCACTCGCCCTGTTTTTCGATCCGGTCCGCCGCCTGTCCATCGATGTGGACATCCTGAGCCTGGAACCCATCGGGCGACTGAAGGCCGTGCTCGATCGGGCGACCACGGGCCGCCCGCCATTCAACGGCTACGTGCATCAGGAAAGCCGTGACCGCGAGGCACCGCCGACGGTGCATTTTCGGATTCCCTACACCTCGGCCCTTGATCCGGGAGGCGTCCACTCGATCCAGCTCGATGTGATCACGGCGGTGAGCCCCTACGCCGCCACGGAAGAGAAAGTGGTGCGAGCTTCGTTTTTCGAAATCGATGAGGAGATCAAGGTCACTGTCCCTACCGCCGCCTGCCTGCTGGCAGACAAGCTGGCATGTTTCGCGCCATCGACCATCGGCTACCCCTACCAGCCCATCATTGCAAGCACCGGCGCACCGGCCGACCCGAGGCCGATGAAGGTGGTGAAGCACCTCTACGATGTCGGAGAATTGGCGACTGTGGCAGTCAACCACGCGGATGTCGTCCGGACTTACCGCGCCGTTCATGCCGAGCAATTGAAGTGGGGAAGAGGGCCCTGCACGATCAATCAATCCCTCGACGACACTCAAGATGCGGCGTTCTGGGTTTGTCGGCGTGATCTACGCCCCAAGGAAGACCACGAGAAAATCGATTTCTTCGGCGATGGCATCAGGGCACTCGACAGTCACCTTTTCAACCAACCGTTTCAGATTGCCGAATCGCGTATCGCTGCTGCCCGTGCCGCCCTTGTCGCGGAGTGGGTGCGACAGGAGGCGAATGACTTTAACCTGTCAGCATTTCTTGCCGCCGAAATCGATATCGATTCACTCCGCGATGCCAATCTTGACGGTTCGTGGAGCAAGCTGAATCGGCTAAAGCAGACAGATCCCAAAGCCTTTGCATGCTGGCACTTAGCACAAGTCCTACGCGCAACCACCGTTCCAATCTAATTGTTAGCACGCGAATTTCTCATATTTACATGATTGCGATTGTTCAAAACCGGCTGCGAATTGCGTCCCCCGAGATAGTGAAGTGATCCCGCAAAGCGAAGCTAGTGGTTTGTTGATGCTCTTTGCTCGTCTGAGAGGGGCAAATCATCCCCAAAGTCAGCATCTCGGAGGACGACTTCTAACCAATCTCCAATCTCTTTTCCTTTTGCCTCTTGCGGATGGGCATTGATGGCTTTTAATGACGCCACATTCGCCATGAGAATACTGCCCTTGCTGAGCTTTATTTGGATTCTGATATCTTCCAGCGTCTTTGCCGCTGCCAGTCATGAGCCGGCCTATCCGAATCTCGCCGGCGGTGAGGTCCAGTACGCGTCATTTCCAAAGCCCTTGGAAACATATCCGCCCAGCAGTGGTGGCGTGATGGAAACCATCAAGGCGCGCGCGGCGGCCGATCCCTTCAATGTGGCGGCGACGATCGTTTTCCTCCTGGCGATTTTGCATACCTTTGCGGCGGGTCCGATCAACCGCTTGGCCCATCACTACGAGCACAAGCATGAGGAGGAGCTTCGTTTGCGTGGCGTGCGCGACGAGTTGCAT
>JAGWXY010000141.1 GCA_018969605.1 Verrucomicrobiota bacterium
TTCTGGGCATCGGCGGGACCTCGATCAGGAGATGGAAGTGGTTGTCCATCAGGCAGTAGGAAGTAACTCGGCAGCCGGAGAATTTCTCGTACATGCGCATCAGGGCGCGGAATTTTTCCTTTTCCCTGGCTCCGAGGACGAAGCGCCGGTCGACGACGCGCGAAATGCAGTGGTAGAAGACCGGTTTGGACTCCGAATTTCGCCACTCCGCCAGCCAACGTGCCTGTCGCATGAAGCAGATAATAGCCAACCGAAGCAAGATGGCAAGAGGAATTCGTATAAAAGGACTGTCCCTTTATAAGTGCGAGTTATCTTTCATCTTTCATTCGCTGGCTGCGAAGCCGCGGGCTTGTTGATTTTGCTCGATGAAAAAAATGTCACCTGCTCGGCGGGGTCGGCATGCATGACGGGCAGTCAGCGCCCCTCACATGTGCAGTTGGCGATGGGCATTCCCGAAGTCCGCGCATAGAGCAGCTTGCGATTCAGTTTTTCGAGGCTGAACACAATGGATGACGCGCTCAATGCGGCCGATGCGGTGGTCGCCGTTGTTGGCAGACTGCGCCGCGTGCAGGGTGGTGCGGTCGGTCCGGTGACGGTGTATCCCGTATGAGCGGGCGGCTCTTCAACAGTTAGGCAAGATGGTAGAGGTGGGATGGTGTGGAGTTCATGCTGGTGACGCAGCCTCAAGGCGCCTCCCTTAGAGCATTTTGCTCAAATCTGTAGCCGGTGGTTGGGGTTAGGTGTGGAAAATTTGTGGCTTCGCCGGCCTTGAAAAAACGGAATCCTTGTCCATGGCTGCGTTCTTGCTCCGCCGTCGCTCTGCGAGCTATGGCGGACAAGTCAGTCGTGGATGTCTATCCACTTTGCCCGCGCCCCCGGCGCGGCCCTTACGGGCGACCCTTTGGGTCGGCTATGTCGCTCCGCTCCATTATCGCAACGCCTTGCCCTGGCCAAAATCTTCTCGCTCCACCGGCTACACCTTTCGCAACTAGGTCTTCAATGATTTTTGAATGGCCGCGCTGCCCGTCGATCTTGCTTGATCGTTTTATCATCAGTTTGTCTTTTTGAATTCATTGAGCGGCTTCCGCCCGAAGCATGTCATCACCAGCAAAGGTACCGATTGGTTCTCCCGAGGGGAGCTTGGGTGTGAAGAAATAGCCCGGTTCCCTTCGTTGCCGCTTGAGGATCGGGATCAACTCCCTCCATGTGGCCAGCAGTCCGTGCGGGGCGGGAGGAAGATCGTGCTCGATCGCCTTGCGCAGACGGGGGAGGTTGTAGAACGGCACCGCTGGAAACATGTGGTGCTCCACATGATATTGCATGTTCCAGTAGAGGAAGGCTGGGAACCAACTGCAGGTGAAGGTGCGGCAGCAAAGCCGAAAGTCAGGCACATCCGGAGTCATCCCCGCGTGCTGGGGTGCACCGCAGAGCAATCCGAGCCAGGTGCAATACTGGCAGCCGAAGGTGACGATCAGAAGCAGGATCCAGTTGCCGGTGGCCACGAAGAGAATCGCCAAGAGCAAGTGGCCGATCAGCAGTTTGCGGGCCCAGCTTCGGTGTTCTTGGCGGAGCTTGAGATTTTCCTCCGGCAGGATTTTGGCGTCCATTCGGGAGTGAATGACCAACTTCCCTCCGAGAGGTCGCCGCGGGCGATCTTGATCCATTTTCTCACCAGATCAAAAGCGTGTTTCGGGTAGACGACAGGCGACAACTGCCAGAGGACGAACTTCACGCCGTGCCAGTCCAATCCTTGTGGCAACTCGACCTCGCCGTCATGGTCGTGATGAACGGTGACCTTATGGTGTTTGACATGGCCGACCCTGTAAGTAACCGGGTCAAACCAGCTCATGAAGGCATACACCTTGAGGAAGAATTCATTCCAAAAGGCGGTTTTGAAAGGCGTCTTGTGACAGAGTTCATGGCAGGCGGTGCCGCCGAAGAAGCAGGAGCAGGTGCCATGGGCGAAGAGCGCCAGTAGCAAAAGCGGGACCGCCCAGGTCCAATTCGTGGCGTTGATGTTCCGGTAGGCGAGAAATGCCAGCGTGCCAGTCACGGCAAAGAGGGCGAGCTGCGGGATGACCTGGGCGAATGCACGCGCGTCGCTTTTGCGCATGAGATCGCTCATCACCGCCTTGTCCACATTTGTACGATACCAATTGATTGGCTCTTCGTCGTCAAAGCATGACGATTTTGAGCATTTTTGAGGTGACATCCCCTTGTTGGGATGGCTTTGAACGGGTGTGAAAGTCCGAAATATCAAGGCTTTGGCGCCCTTCAAGGGGTATGTCGTTAGGGGAATCAACTTCGAAAAAATCGGAGCTCAAATCAAGCTCGATTTCGACAAGCGCTCAGGCCCGAGATGTCC
>JAGWXY010000055.1 GCA_018969605.1 Verrucomicrobiota bacterium
GAAAAGCGCGCGCCGATTTCCGACATCATCGTGACCCGCGGCAACGCCGAATCGCAATTTTCTCTCGAGGATGTGGCCGATGCGATCGGTGATTCGCTGGCCGACCTTCTCATCGCGCGCAGCGAGGACGAGAAATCAATCTTCTCGGATGTGAACCGCCAGTTTGTTTCCGATGTCGCGCACGCGGTCGCCAACTCGCTGACCAAGTCACTCGACGAGGGCGGCCGTCTCCGTCTTTCCGAATCCGATCTCTATCTGCTCATCGAGAAGGCCTTGCTCGAGAACGAAGCCTACGATGTCGCAAAGTCGCTTGCCTTCCGCCGTTCGCTCGAAAAACACGGCTCGGTCGATCTCAATGCCGGGCTGAGCACGCTGCCAGTGCGCCTCATCCGCCGCAACGGCAATGTCGTGCCGTGGTCGGAGACGAAAATTGAAATCGCCGTGCGCAAGGCATTTCTCACGATCAAGGAAAACCCCGAGCCTTCGATCGACATCGCTCACGCGGTGACGGAAAAGATCCGCCGCGGCGACCAGTCGTTCGTTCACATCGAGGATGTGCAGGACATGGTGCAGGAAGAGCTGATGCGCCAGGGCCACTTCAAGGCGGCCGAGCATTACATTCTCTACCGCGCCCAACGCTCACGCATTCGCGAAGAACAGGAAGCCAATGCCGAAGACCCGAACCAAGAATACATGGTCACCGTTTCCGACGAGCAAGGCGGCTCGTCGTTCTGGGATGGCATGGAACTCAAGAAACGCATTTCTTTCGCTTCAATCGGACTCGACCTCTGCCTTTCCGAAATCGAAATCGAACGCGAATTGCGCCGCTCGATCGGATCAGAAATTTCCGAAAAGGATCTCAAGGCAACCATCATTCTCAACGCCAAGTCGCTGATCGAAAAAGACGCCGACTTCGCAAAATTTGCCGGCCGCATCCTGCTTTCCTACATCTATGAGGAGGTGCTCAACTGGTCGATCTCACGTGATGGCATCGACAAACTCAAGCAGGCCCACAAAACCGCATTCAAGGCCTACCTCAAGCATGGCGTCTCCATCAAACGCCTCAATCCCGAGCTGCTCGATTGCTACAATCTCGACAAACTTGCCGAAGCGCTCGACCCGACCGCCGACCTCGACTTCGACTACCTCGGCATTCAGACACTTTACGACCGCTACCTCATCGTCGACAAAACCGGCAACAAGCCGCGCCGTCTTGAAACACCGCAGTTCTTCTGGATGCGCGTGGCGATGGGCCTCTTCAAGCGTGAGGAAAACAACCGCGATGAATGGGTCGTGCGACTTTACAATCTCTACAAGGGTCGCCGTTTCTGCTCGTCCACACCGACGCTGTTCAACTCCGGCACACTGCACTCGCAGCTTTCCTCATGCTACCTTTACAAGGTCGATGACTCGATCGAGTCGATCATGATCCGCGGCGTTGCCGAAAACGCATTCCTTTCGAAATGGGCCGGCGGCCTCGGTGGTTCATGGACCTCCGTTCGCGGCACCGGTGGCTACATCCAGGGCACCAATGGTGAGTCGCAAGGCATCATCCCGTTCCTCAAACTTCACAACGACCAACTTGTCGCAGTGAACCAAGGTGGCAAACGCCGCGGCTCCGGCTGCGCGTATTTGGAAACCTGGCACAACGACATCGAGGACTTCCTCGAGCTGCGCAAAAACACCGGTGACGAGCGCCGCCGCTGCCACGACATGAACACGGCCAACTGGATTCCCGACCTGTTCATGAAGCGCATGGCCGATCGCGGCACATGGACGCTGTTCCGCTCGAACGAAGTGCCCGACCTTCACGATCTCTACGGCAAGGCTTTCGAACAACGCTACTGCGAGTACGAGGCGCTCGCTGCCGAAGGGAAAATCTGGTCGCGCCAAATGCCCGCTCTCGAACTCTGGAAGGGCATGCTCAAGATGGTTTTCGAAACCGGCCATCCATGGATCACTTTCAAGGATCCCTGCAATGTCCGTTCGCCGCAAGACCATTGCGGAGTCATCCACTCGTCGAATCTCTGCACCGAGATCACGCTCAACACTTCCGCAGACGAAACTGCTGTTTGCAACCTTGGCTCGGTGGTGCTCGACACGCACATCACCCGCGATGGTGCGCTTGACCACGAAATGCTCAAGGAAACCATCACCGTCGCAATCCGCGCGCTGGACAATGTGATCGACATCAATTTTTACCCGACCGAAGCGGCCAAGACGGCCAACTCCCGCCACCGCCCGATCGGCCTCGGCGTGATGGGCCTGCAGAACGCTCTCTACAAGCGCGGACTCGCCTTCGCCTCGGATGCGGCTGTCGAATTCAACGATGAAATGATGGAGGCGATCGCCTACTACGCCTACGGCGCTTCATCCGATCTCGCCAAGGAACTCGGCACCTACTCGTCATACAAAGGCTCGAAATGGGATCGTGGTCTTCTGCCACAGGATACGCTCGATCTCCTCGAGGACGAGCGCGGCCGCAACATCGATGTACCGCGTGGCGGCAAAATGGATTGGTCCGTTGTCCGTTCGAAAATCGCAGCCCAAGGCATGCGCAACTCGAATGTGCTGGCCATTGCACCGACCGCCACCATTTCGAACATCATGGGCACCACGCCCTGCATCGAACCGAACTACAAAAACCTTTATGTGAAATCAAACCTCTCGGGCGATTTCATCGTGCTCAACTCGGAGCTTGTCAAGGACCTCAAGAAGGCCGGTTTGTGGAACCAGGAAATGCTCGATCAACTCAAGTATTTCGATGGTGAACTCGATGCCATCGACGACATTCCCGAGGCACTCAAGCACAAGCACAAGACGGTCTTCGGCATTGGCCACGAATTCATCGTCGATGCCGCTTCGCGTCGCCAAAAATGGATCGACCAAGCTCAGTCGGTGAACCTCTTCCTTGCCACGCCGGATCTCAAGACCCTTTCACACATGTACCGACGTGCGTGGGACAAAGGACTCAAGACGACCTACTATCTGCGCACCCTGCAGGCATCAAACATCGAGAAGGCAACCATCGACGTCAAAAAGGAAGTCCGTGGCATCGCCGCCGGCACTAAGCGCGAATACACCGCCGAGGAGAAAAATGCCTGCTCGCTTGAAGCCATGCTCAACGGCGGCACTTGCGAAGCATGTCAGTAAGAAGGTGCGGGTGCCGCGGGCGCGTTGCCACGCCAGATCCAATCATCCGGGCAATCAGTTTGGTTGCTCGGATTTTTTTTGTTTTGCTCGTTCACCCAATGCCTTTGCGCAGGTCGCGCATGCTGCAGAGGAAGGGATTGGCGGCGGACGCGTCGCCGCGCATCTTGCGAGCGCCGGAGTTTCGTTTGGGGCCGAAGCGAGTGCGGGAATGGGCGAAGGCTTCGTCGACAAAGAGGCGACTGCCAATCACCGCGCCGTCGGTGAAGTAACGAATGCGATGCCGCAGCATGCGGGCAAAGGGAATCTCGCCATCGCGTTGTTGTTTGGCGGCTTGCTCTTCGGGCGTGAGCTGTTTGTGCGGTTCTTTCGGAATCCCTTTGCGCGTGGTTTTGCGCACCAGCGTGCCGTCGGGTCCGATGCTCTCGGAAGTTTTTTCCACCGCATGAGCCATCAGCATTTTGCGGTAAGCGCGTGAAACTTCGCCCGGCCACAAAGCGGCATCGGCAAGCATGCCCTTGTGCGCGCCCCATGCTCGAACAAGCCCTGCCCGCGCGGTTTTTCCATTTCCTTTGGCACCGCCGCCAATCGCTTCGCCATAGCTGCTCCAGCGGTATTCGGCCGGATCTTTCACAAGGCCTGCGCGCACTGGGTTGAGGTCGATGTAGGCCGCCATGGTTCGCGCCGCGATGCCGTCTTCGACGATGACGCTCTTGAAGCGGTCTTCCCACAAGCGGCCGCTGCGTTCGTGAATGCGATTGTGCCATTGGGTGTAGCGCTGCAGCAGGCCTTTCATGAATTCGCCGAGGTCGTGCATGCGATAGGTGTAGCGCGCGTGGATCTGCGCCACGACGACGGATTCCTCCGCGAGGCCGGCTTTCACGAGCTTGCGCGCGTCGGCAAGTTCCTTGGCGACAGTCGCGACGAAGGCATCGTTGTAGAGAGCGGAGAGACGCTGCAGGAGCTCGGCGTCGCTAAGGCCGGCATTGGACTCGTCATTTTTCGGCATCGGCGGGACCTCGATCAGGAGATGGAAGTGATTGTCCATCAGGCAGTAAGAGGTGACCCGGCAGCCGGAGAATTTCTCGTACATGCGCATCAGGGCGCGGAATTTTTCCTTTTCTCGGGTCCCGAGGACAAAGCGCCGGTCGACGACACGCGAAATGCAGTGGTAGAAGACCGGTTTGGATTCTGAATTACGCCACTCCGCCAGCCAACGTGCCTGTCGCATGAAGCAGATAATAGCCAACCGAAGCAAGATGGCAAGCAGAATTCGTATAAAAGGACTGTCCCTTTGTATTCTAATTTTTCGCCCTTTCCTAACCAATCGGCCTGCCCTCACTCACGGACGCTGCCGGCCCTTTCGAACGGCTGGACGCGTGCTCGGAACCTGACCGCGGGCAGTTCATATTGAGAGGTCAGCGCGCCCTCCCGCTGCGGATGAGATGTTCCTTGCGGTAGCTGCGCGGCGGGGTGCCGAATTGCCGGCGGAAACAGCGGGAGAAATAAAACTCGTCCTCGAAGCCGCAGGCGTTGGCGACCTCTGAAATCGAGCCGCTGGTTTCGATCAAAAGTCGGCACGCTTCTTGAAGTCTTAACCCCAGAGCGTAACGCGCCGGGGTGATTCCCATGGCTTCATTCCAGCGGCGTTGAAAGGTGGAAACCGACATTTTGCATTTGCCGGCGAGGGATTCCAGGTTCGGCGGCGATTGCCAGTTTTTTCGAATCGCTTCCAATGCCTTGGAAATTTCGGAAGAGGGCGGAACATGCGGAGGTACAAGGGTTTCGAGAATGATTCGTTCGGCAATGCGATCGATGCGCGCGGATTTTTCCTTGGTGGCAAGACATCGCGCCAGTTCTTCAAGAAGCGGTCTGAGCGCGGAGGGATTTGAGATCGGCCACACCGGTCGCGAGTCCTCGACAAATCCGCATTGCACAAATTTTGGCATCAGGTCGCGGGAATAGGCGAGGTAAAGTTCGGTCCAGTATCCATAAGGTTTCGAGGGGCCATATTCAAGATAGTCATCCCATTGCGTGATCACGCAGGGTGCCTCGACCTTCCAGATCTTACCGTTTTTATGAAACTCGCCACCGCCGTTTAGGATCAATGAAAAATTCGCACTGTCGAAACGGGAGCGCACCCATCCGGTCTTGTGAGCGAGGAAGCCTATTTGATTCAGTGGAAGCAGGGAGCGCAATGGATCTTCTTGGGCGTTCCAGAAGATGACCGGAAAAGATAGGTTTTTGAAATGGATGTCCATGGTGAAAAATGCGAAAACTTGTCATATGTGTTTCTATTAAAAATGAAAACGCCAAAGATCCTTTTTATTCAAGGCGGATGGGATGGTCACAAGCCTGAACATATCGTCCATAAATTTACCTCCGCGCTGAGCGGGTGCGGCTGCAAAACAGAGACGATCACCGCTCTGGAGCGCCTTGCCGATACGGAGTGGCTCAAGACATTGGATGTCATCTCTCCTTGCTGGACCTGCGGTAAACTTTCCAAGGAGGAAAGCGTCGGCCTGCGTGATGCCGTGCGTGCGGGAGTGGGGCTTGGCGGGGTCCATGGATGGATGGGAGACGCCTTCCGTGGCGATCTTGATTATGAATGGATGGTCGGCGGGCACTTTGTTGGACATCCCCATGTGGGCGATTACACAGTTAAGGTCACGAGCCCCGAGGATCCGATCATGCAAGGCCTTTCGTCGGAATTTTCCTACAAGTCCGAGCAATACTACATGCTCATGGATCCCGGCGTCCGGGTGCTGGCGGAGGCGGATTGCACCTTCGAGGAACGCACCTGCACGATGCCTGTTTTGTGGACAAAATACTGAGGCAATGATCTCGTTTTACTCGAAACTCGGGCACGATCCCGCTGAGTTTGATCGTTGTTCGCAGGTTTTCCAAATGTCCCTGAACGGCATCCTCTGGGCAGGGGGTGCACTTTGATTTTCAACAAACACAACATCATGAAAAAATACAAAAAAGCATCAGAGATTCGCGTCGGAGTCATCGGCTACGGCGGCGCCTTCAACATGGGGCGCGGTCATCTCAAGGAAATGGAAAAGGCCGGCATGACACCGGTGGCTGTCTGCGAAGTGGATGCCGAGCGCTTGAAAGTCGCCGAGACCGATTTCCCTGGCATTCAGACTTATTCGACGGTCGCCGAAATGCTCCGCAAGTCGGGTGTGAATCTCATCACGATCATCACGCCGCACAACACGCACGCGAAGCTCGCGCTGCAATGTCTCAAGGCTGGACGGCATGTGGTTTGCGAAAAGCCGCTGGCCATCACCACCGCCGAGTGCGATGCCATGATCGCCGCCGCCAAGAAATCGGGCGTGGTGCTCTCGACCTATCACAACCGCCACTGGGACGGATGCATTCTCAGCGCCATTGATCACATCAAGAAAAACAAGCGCATTGGCGAGATCGTGCGTGTTGAGGCGCGCATGGGTGAGAGATCGCAGCCCGGCGATTGGTGGCGCGGCAGCCGCAGCATTTCTGGCGGCATCCTCTACGATTGGGGCGTGCACTTGCTGGAATACGGTCTGCAACTCATCGACTCCGAAGTGGTGGAGGTAAGCGGCTTCGCCAAGTCCGGCTACTGGGCGCCGAAAACAAAGTGGAAAAAAGACACCATCGAGGACGAGGCCAGCGCCACCATCCGTTTCCGCGACGGCGTTTGGATGCAACTCACGATCAGCGCGATCGATTCGAACAAACAGCCCGGCACGCTCGAAATCACGGGCACCGAAGGCAGCTACATTACGGACATCCACGGCTACAACAGCGGCTACCAATTGCGCTCGCGCAACGGGCAGTCACTCACCTTGGAGGAAGGCAGGCACCGCCCCGACGAATGGCACTGCTTTTATCAAAACATCGCCGATCACCTCACCAAAGGCACAAAGCTCGTCATCACGCCCGAGTGGTCGCGCCGCCCCATCCACATCATCGACCTCGCCGTGCAGAGCGCCAAACAAGGTCGCGCGCTGGCTGCCAAATACCGCTGATCCAACCCAGTATGAAAACCGAACAAATCGCCGTTCAGCTCTACACGCTCAGAGACTTCACCGAAACTCCCGACGATTTCGCGGCGACTATGAAGCGTGTGCGCGACATCGGCTATCATGCCGTCGAGCTTGCGGGAACCGCAGGTCTGACTCCTGCCGAAGCGGCCAAGATAGTTCGCGATGCCGGCTTGAAAATTTGCTCAAGCCACGAGTCGACGGAAATGATTTTGAATCAACCGCAGCAGGTGGTGGATCGCTTGGGTGAGTTCGGCATCACCCATGCGGTTTATTCCTATCCCGCCGGCGTCGAAATGTCGGATGTCGCTGAGGTGGACAAGATGATCGCCGGCCTCGATGCAGCAGGTGTCGTGCTGCGCCGTGCCGGCATGACGCTGTGTTATCACAATCACGCTCTTGAGTTTTTCCAACGCAATGGCCGCACGGTGCTGGATGTTATTTTTGCCCGCACATCGCCGGAGCATCTTCAAGCCGAACTCGACATTCATTGGGTCCAGGCTGGTGGTGGTGATCCTGCAGAAGCATGCCGCCGCCTTGCCGGACGCCTGCCGTTGCTGCATGTCAAAGACTACACCGTCACGGCCAAGGGTGAGCGCGCCTTTGCGGAGGTTGGCCATGGAAATCTGAACATCGCGGAAATCCTCACTGCCGCAGAGTTCGCAGGCTGCAAATGGTTCATCGTCGAGCAGGATACTTGCCCCGGCGATCCTTTCGAATGCATCAAGCGCAGCTTGGATTATCTTAAAGGTTTATGTGACTGAAGCCGTTGCTTCAGTTGCCAAAGCAGATGCCGATGGCGCGGGCGGCTTGGACGAGTTCGCCTTCGGGTTCGACGAGGCGGAGTTGGTGCACGGCTTCTTCGATGGGCACGGATCCGACATGATAGGATTGATAGCTCACCATGCGTCCGAATTGACCTTGCTCGGCGAGCTTGACGGCCATCACGCCGAAGCGCACGCCGAGGATGCGATCGAGTGAGGTGGGTGCGCCACCGCGTTGGAGGTGGCCGAGTGTGCAGGCGCGGGTTTCTTTGCCGGTGAGTTTTTGCAAACTTTTGGCGACTTGTTCGCCGATGCCGCCGAGGCGCACTTCGCCGCCGCAATTCGCATCGAGTGTGACGACTCCGCCTCCATTTGGCATGCTCGCGCCTTCGGCCACGACGACCAAGGTGCTGTGATGGCCCTGCGCGTCGCGTTGCTTGATGAACTTCGAAATTTTATCGAGGTCGAAAGGAATCTCCGGCAAGAGAATCACATTTGCGCCACCGGCGATGCCGCCCCAAAGCGCGATCCATCCGGCATGTCGTCCCATCACTTCTAGCACCATCACGCGCTTGTGGCTTGCGGCGGTGGTATGCAAGCGATCGAGGCTGTCGACGACGGTTTCCACAGCGCTGTTGAAACCGAAAGTCATGGCGGTGGCGCCGAGATCATTGTCGATGGTCTTGGGCACGCCGACGATGGGCCAGCCTTCGCGGTAAAGTTGCAAGCCGGTGGTGAGCGAGCCATCGCCGCCTACGACCACCAGTGCGTTGATGCCAAGTTGGTCCATCGTGCGTTTGGCTTTGGCAACGATTTCCGACGGCACTTCGGCGATGTTGCCATTGCCGATTTTTGCGGCAAAATGCCCTTTGTTTGAGCTTCCGAGAATGGTTCCGCCGAGCTTGAGAATGTCGATCGTATTCTCCGGTTTGAGCACGCAGTAGTCACCCGGTGGCAGCAGGCCTTCAAAACCATCGCGAAATCCGATCACTTCCCAGCCGAGTTGATCGGCCGCGCCGACGACGCCGTGGATCACCGCATTGAGTCCGGGGCAATCGCCGCCGCTGTTGAGAATTCCGATTTTCATGATCTTTGATGTTGTGAGAATTCGGAACCCATCCTGTGCGGCGAGTGGATCGCTCGCGGCATCAGCTTGGATCCGGCACGCTGATGATTTCCCGGCGCTTGTCTTTCACCGGCGCGCCAGCGGAGAGCCATGGATCGTAGACCGCCCAACCTTGACGAATGAGCGAGCGCGCGCGTGAGAAACGGTCGGGATTGTTCAGCACGACCACGATGAGGCGCCGTGGCGTGGCGCCTTTCGAGCCGTCCGGTTTGGTCCGAACCAATGGATCGCGTTCCATGCATACCGATACGCAGGGACCGGCAGCAGATGTCGTGCCTGTTTTCACACCAAGTATTCCTGTCTCGCCTGCGAGTTCGTTGGAATTGCGGATCGTGTAGTTGCGCGGGCCGGTTGCGCCGTAGACGGTGATTTGCCGTTCTTTTTGTCGCACAATGAAAGTGAAGGCGTTGCGACGCATCGCGTAAACTGAAAGCCGTGCGACATCGGCCGCGGTGGAAAATGCCTTGGCGCCGGGGCGTTCGAGGCCGTGCGGATTTGCGAAACGGGTTTGGGTCATGCCCAAAGACTTCGCGAGCCGATTCATTTCGCCGACAAACTCGCCGACCGGATCACCGCTTTTGCCGCGGCGTGAAATCAATTCGCGTCCGACATGGTCGGCGACGCTGAGTGCCGCGAGGTTGTCGGATGCGAGCAGCGCCGCGTAGAGTGCGTCGCGCACGGTCATCTGGTCGCCGGGTTGGAGGTTCATCGGGTTGGGGCCGCCGACGAGGGTGACGGTCTGGGGCACGCTGATTCGCGCCGTCGAGATATCCGTTCCGGTGGCAGTGGCCCAATCGACGGCAACGGCGCCGCTTGCGATTTTGGTGAGGCTGGCGATCGGCCGTTTGGCAGCGGCGTTGGAGGCGACGAGCACTTTGCCGGAATACGCCTCCATCACCATGATGCTTTCCTGCATTGTCGCCTCATCCTGCGCGCGAACTTGCATGCATGTCGTGAGGAAAGCGACTGTAACGAGTGACCATTTCGGGAGAAACATACGCGCGCAGGCTAGTCGAAGCACGCGACAACTCAACCCCAAACCGGAAACGGAGCAAGGCAAAGACCGTTTTTCCAAGAACTATTTCCCCGGAGGGGCAGAGACTTCACGGGTCACATATTTGCTCAACACGGTCTCCAGCCAGGAGCGCCCGGTGTCGCTCTTGAAGCGGAATGCCATGCCGAAGCAAAACGCAAGCAGCGCCAAAACAAGAAGAAGCAATGCGCTGTTGCCGTTGGTCGAACCATGCGTTGGCAGCGCGGTCTGTCTTGCCGCTGCTGCTTTTGGCGGGCTGGAGAATTTTTGTGGAGCTGCCGGAATGGACTTTTCCACCGGCTCCGGTTTCATGCCAATGGAGGTTTCCATGTCGAGCACCGCGCGCTCCTCAGGGGTCAATTGAAAACCGAAGACCACATCGCCCAGCTCAACGGACATGCCATCCTGCAACGCAACATAGGGCACCAGCCTGCCATCGAGCTTGATGCCATTGGTCGATCCGAGATCATGCAGCTCGTAGCCGCCCTTGATCCGGGTCATCTCAGCATGTCGCGAGGAGACAGATGCGGAATCGACCTGAATGTCATTTTCATTCATGCGCCCGATGACCACCGACTTGTGATCAAGCTGAAAGCGGTAGGGCTGCGGAGATCCTCCCGGTATGGTGATGGTCACTCTGGGCATTCTTCAATTATGTGGTTGATGCCCAACGATGGAGGTAAATTTCCATGTTGGACACACCAAATTGCGGATGTGAATCAATTTCGCAAAAGGAAAGGCCGCGGCAGATACGATCCACCGCGGCCGAACACCGATCAACCAAAACACATGAAACAAATCCGTCAGGTCCCTGCCAAGCCGGGTGCAAGCGGCTTGGGCGTTGGCTTTTCCTTTTTGCGCAAGGCGCGGCGCATCTTGTTGAGCGCCGAATTTTGAAGTTGGCGGATGCGTTCGCGGGTGACGCCGAACTCGCGTCCGACCTCCTCCAGCGTCAGTGCCCTGCGGCCGCTGAGGCCGAAGCGTTCGTCGATGATCTTGCGCTCGCGCTCGTCGAGCACTGAGAGCAGACCGTCGAGTTCGCCGTGCAAATTTTTGTCGGCGAGCATGTCGAGCGGGTTGACCGCGCGATCGTCGCTGATGACCTCGCTGTATTCCGTGGCCTCGCCTTCGTTGATCGGCGCGTCGAGCGAGGTCGGGCGGTGCGAGGCTTGGCGCAGCATCGCGAGTTTGCGGCGCGGCACGCCGATTTCATCGGCCAATTCCTCGTCGGTAGGCTCGCGGCCGAGTGCCTCGGTGAGGATCGCGGCGATGCGGCGCATCTTGGCGATCTTGTCGACCATGTGGACGGGCAGGCGGATGGTCTTCGACTGATTGGCCAGCGCGCGCTTGATTGATTGTTTGATCCACCACGCGGCGTAGGTCGAGAGCTTGCCACCCTTTTCCGGATCGAAGCGCTCGACGGCCTTCATCAGGCCGATGTTGCCCTCCGAGATCAGGTCGGTGACCGGCATGCCATAGTTGGCATAGTCCTGGGCGATTTTCACGACCAGTCGCAGGTTGGCCCGGATCATGTGCGATCGCGCCTCCGGGTCCCCTTGCTTGATGCGCTCTGCGAGCTCCACCTCTTCCTCGGCCGTGAGCAACGGCGTTCTGGAAATCTCACGGAGATAGAGTTTCAAACTGCCTTCTGATTCGTATGCCATATGCGTGTGGGGGTTACTGGTTAAACGAAGCCAAGGGTCCTTTTATTCCCTTTAATTGCATTTAAATACATTTGATAGCATTCGTAAATATAATCTCGGGAAATCAATGGGGGTCCGCTGACCTCTCAATGGGGATTCCAGCATTCCCCGTGCCTTTGATTTTGATTTCATAAATCGTTGATAATGAATGTGTTGGTAAAAATTGTCTGAATCGGCCTCGCCGGATTTGGACAGCCTGTCCACCAATTGAGACAAATTGACGCGGGAAATGTTGAATCTTTCCCCAAGGCCCCCGCGAAACGGGTCGATTGGCGTTGGTTTTGGGCGCCGGTTTTGCTGTTTGATCGGGTTCGACAAAAGTGTGGCTGCGTGAGCAGGCTCGCGGGCGTGACCGATGCCCTTTACCCCCTGTTGCGGCCGTTGATTTTCAAGCTCGATGCCGAGGTGGCACATCACCTTGGCATGGCCTCGTTGAGATTTGCGGAACGCAGTGGATTGCTGCGTCTGGCTTTTCCCGAGGACGAGTTGATTACACCGATCGAGGTGATGGGTTTGAAATTTCCCAACCGCATTGGTCTTGCAGCGGGTCTCGACAAGGAAGGCAACACCATCGATGCGCTTGGGCGCTTGGGCTTCGGCTTTGTCGAAATCGGCACCATCACGCCGCGACCGCAAGCGGGCAATCCGAAGCCGCGCTTGTTTCGCCTCGTGCCGCACGAAGCGATCATCAATCGCATGGGCTTCAACAATCCGGGCATCGATGCCGGTGTTGAAAATGTGCGGCGCAGCAAATCGTTTCGCGGCATCATCGGATTCAACATCGGAAAGAACAAAGACACGCCGAATGAAAGCGCGGCGGATGATTATCTCGCCTGCTTGCGCAAGGCCTATGGCGTGGCCGACTACATCGCGGTCAATCTTTCATCGCCCAACACGCCGGGCCTTCGCGATTTGCAAGGCGCCGAAGCGAGCGCGCGTTTGTTGGAGACGCTGAAAAAAGAGCAGCAAAAACTCAGTGCCGAGCATGGCAAAAATGTGCCGCTCCTTTTCAAGGTCGCGCCCGATCTCGACGAAGCACACATTCGCGATCTCTCGCGGGTGTTTCTTGATGGCGGGCTCGATGGCCTCATTGCCACCAACACCACGCTCGATCGTGATGCGGTGCGCGGGCATCGCTACGCCGAAGAAGCGGGCGGGCTTTCAGGTAGGCCGGTGCAGGCCAAGAGCACCGAGGTGCTGCGCCAATTTTCAAGCCATCTCGGCGCGCGCATTCCGATCATCGGCGTCGGCGGAATTTCATCGCTCGAGGATGCCCGCGAAAAAATTGCGGCCGGCGCCTCGCTCGTGCAGATCTACACCTCGCTGATTTATCAAGGCCCGGCCTTGGTGCGAAAAATTGCGCGCGGCTTGTGAGCGATGATGAGCGGCGTGTTTGCCGATCACTTTTGCGCGGAGAGTTTTTGCCAATCGTCGGCGCTGACGCAGCAGGGGTCGGCCGCCACCCAGTGGCCCGGCGTGATTTCGCGCAGCGGCAAATCCATGCCGATCGTTTCATCGTATCGCGAATGTTTGATGCGATGGCCAAAAGCGCTGCCGCGCGGCGGATCGATCGGTGAGGGGATTTCACCTTCGAGCAGGATGCGTTCGCGCGATGCGTTGGGATCCGTCGATGGGATCGCTGAAAGCAGGGCCTTCGTGTAGGCGTGCCGCGGATCGCGATAAATGCTTTCGGATGGCGCTAGTTCGACGATTTTCCCGAGATACATCACCGCCACGCGGTCACTCACATGCTTCACCACCGAGAGGTCGTGGGCGATGAAGAGATACGAAAGCCCGAGCTCGCGCTGCAACTCGACGAGCAGGTTCAAAATTTGCGATTGGATCGAGACATCGAGCGCCGAGACCGGTTCGTCGCAGACGATGAGTTTTGGCTTCAAGGCAAGCGCGCGGGCGATGCCGATGCGCTGGCGTTGACCGCCGGAAAACTCGAACGGATAGCGCTCGGCAGCGGAAGAGGGGAGTCCGACGCGGTCCAGCAATTCATTGACCATGCGGACCCTGTCCGACCGCGAGCCAATGCGATGGATCAACAGCGGTTCCTCGATGATCGAACGCACACTCATCCGCGGGTCGAGTGATTCGACAGGATCTTGGAAAATCATTTGGAAATCACGACGCAATGGACGCAGCGCGCGCTGGCTCATGCGGGTGATGTCCGTGCCGTTGAAGCCGATGCTGCCCGAGGTCGGCTTGAGCAAGCGAACGACCGCTTTGCCCAAGGTCGATTTACCACAGCCCGACTCACCCACAAGCCCAAGCGTTTCGCCTGGACCAATGTGCAGCGAAACCCCATCGACGGCCTTTACCGCGCCAACCTGACGCGGAATGACGCCGCCACGCACTGGGAAGTGCATGGTGAGGTTTGAGACTGTTAGGAGATTATGCATGGGGTTTGAACATCGAACATCGAACATCCAGCATTGAACATCGAAGTAGTGAGGCTATTTCTTGCGCGCTTCTGCAGTGGCTATGCTCGTGACAAAGATGCGAATCAGTTGGTCGGTTTCGTCGAGAGCATGGAGGAGTGCGTCCTGGCGCGTGAGAAGATTGGTTTTTTGAATGAGCTTGAGCCATCTCTCGGATTCGCGAAGTTCTTTCAATGCCATTTTCATCTTGTGGATGAAGTCGGCGGGTGACTCTGCTGCTTGCGCTTCGCCGTGGTGATAGCGGAGCTGTTCCTGCCTGCAGCAACTGATTTCCGACATGGCGCCCGGCGTAGTCCGAAGTCATAACGCGCGTGAGGTTGATGATGCTCGCGCCATAGCTCAGAAGACGCTCATCCAAGTCGTAAGCTCGCGGCAGGTCACTCTTCATTTCAATGTTCGATGTTCGATGTTGGATGTTCAATGTTCGCCGCCTAGGCATCTCGGGCAATTTTCCACCCA
>JAGWXY010000056.1 GCA_018969605.1 Verrucomicrobiota bacterium
GCGCTCCTCCCACAAAGTGCCTGTGCGATTGTGCGTGCGGTTGAACCACCGCGTGAAGCGCTGCAGCACGGTTTTCATGAACTCGCTCAAGTCGTGCATGCGATAGGTGAAGCGCGCGTGGATTTCGGCGACGAGGGCCGCGTTGCCTGCCTTGCGCGCATCGGAGAGCTCCTTTGCCACCATCGCCACGAAGGCTTCGGTCTGGATCGCGGAGAGGCGTTTCAAAAGCTCGGCATCGGTGATGCCTTGGGCAGGCATTGGCGGCACCTCGAGCAGGAGGTGAATGTGATTCGACATCAGGCAGTAGGAAAGGATCCGGCAGCCCGAGAAGTTTTCCTGCATGCGCATGAAGGCTCGGAACTTCTCGCGCTCGGTTTCCTCAAACACAAACCGCCGATCCACCACACGGCTGATGCAATGGTAAATCGCCGGCTTTTCCGCCGAATCCTTCCACGGCGCCAACCATCGCTTGCTGCTCATGCTGCACCTCCTGCTGCTATATTTGTTGCATTTGCTGCCTCTGCCTCTGCTTCACTTCGCATGTGTCGCCTGCTCATGCTGTTCATACTCATGCCCCACCCATAAACGCGGCCGACCCAGATCGCAAGAAGAATCTCTACAATTTGTCTGGGAAATTGTATGTAGCAGAGAATGGCATTCGGTGAATATCTATGCACCATCTTCCCCGCTTCCCGCTTACCGGAGCGGGCCTTATGGTCAACTCATCGGGTCGGTAATATCATCGGTTTTAACGCACCTCTTCATGATCATACCCTTATGGCAATGCCTTGCCCTTACTAAAAATCTTCTCGCTCTACCGACTACACCTTTTCGCAAAATGCTCCAGAGCTCACTACTCTAAGGCGTCACCGCAAGACGCTCGGGGCTGGTGTCGCGCTCGAACAGGAATCCGTTTTCCTTGTAGGTCTTGAGGCGAAAATGCGTCGCAGTCGAAAGCACGCCTTCGAGCGAACTGAGTTTTTCGGAAACGAAACTGGCAACATCGCGTAAATCATTACCTTCGACGACCACCATCAGGTCGTAGCCACCGCTTGCCAAGTAACACGAAACCACCTGATCGAAACGTGCAATGCGCATGGCAAGACGATCGAAACCACCGCCGCGCTCGGGCGTGACCTTGACCTCAATGAATGCCGATACCGCCGTGTCGCCAGCCGACTCGGGATCGATCACCGCATGGTATCCAAGAATCGTGCCATCTTTTTCCCACGATGCGACGCGCTTGGCCACCGACTCTTTGTCGAGCGAAAGCAAATCGGCCAGTTCCTGATGAGTGAAACGGGCTTTGCGGCGAAGCAGTTCAAGCAAGGGATCGGTGGACATAGCTCTTTTGATTTGGAGGATTTGCGATCTGTCGCATCAGGGAACACAGGCACTTTGCATAATTACACGGATGAGTGGAAACCGAAAACTTTGCGATTTTTTCCAACCACTGATGAGCGGCATATCACCGCAACGATCAATCCAGCGTGTCGCGTAGGCGCTGGATGAGTTCGGCATCCTCGTCGCGGTCTGCGCGGCACAGCGCTTCAGTCAGTTGATCGAGCCATAGACAAAGCAGGCTTCCGGGAGCGACCCTTCCCCGTAAACGCTCGCGACCTTCGCGCGTGATCTCACCATCGGCCAGTAAGGCGGACTGCATGTGAAGTTGGCCGCCATCCACGCAATCGACGATAAGGGGATGGCCCTCCTCATGAACGCGGCAGAGAAAACGCCCGGGGTAATCGACGATCTCAACATCGAATTCCATGCGTTGGCCGACTAGCATAAAGATCATGCAGAGACCGAGCGAGCGGGATCGGCCCTCAGCCAGAACCCACGCGAGATCGTAATTCGATGGCTCCCCTTCTCCATCATCATCGGCGACAAAGCGCTCTTTGCCGAAAAGAAATCCTCCTAGTTCGCAGGCCGAAACGACCGGGTGTTCCCATGCCTCCTCGACCAACAAATCAAGCGCATCGGAAAGCGACTGCCTCATCGTGATGCCGTCGTGCAGGAAATCGGAGATCAGCCGCAGCATCGACTCCAGCGTTTCCCAATCCTCGGTCAGCGCCGCCGCACCACCGCTTGGCACCGACCACTCGCGTTCAAGCGTTTCGCGTCGCGCGACACCCAGCGATCGGCTGAGCACGGATTTTTCCTTGGGCGAAAGTTGGCGCGGGGCCGAGGCAAGCCAGTCGCTCAAATCGCCCCCGCACAAAGCCAATCGTTGCGCCACCCGCTCACGCACTTCGGGCGTGTCGTCATCGAGCAAACGCAGCAAGGCATCGAGCTCCTCCGAAGTCGGCGGATCGCTGGCATCAACGGTGCTGCGGGTCAAGGGCATGATTGGATGTTCAATGCCAAAAATAACCTTAGGCAGATGCGCGCGACAAGGAAAACCATGGTCGGCGTTTGGAGTGAACTTTGGGAACAAACGCCCAGGCTCGAAGAATGGACGGATGGTGCGCGATACTGGGTTCGAACCAGTGACCCCCTCCGTGTCAGGGAGGTGCTCTACCACTGAGCTAACCGCGCTAGGTTTGCCGTCCGGGGAGGCGAATGTATGACCATGGCCGCGGCATTGGCAATCTCTTTTATCAGTGATGGCGACACAAATGGCGGCCCTGTTGAAACGGTGCTGCTAGCGATGCAAAAAAAGAGGCGGGAGATCCGAAGATCTCCCGCCGTTGACATATCGTCATCCCTGAATCGCGGGTGGTCGCCCATCAGGCACGACCACTCCGGCGATTCGATTGGACGATTGGATTATTTCTTCTTCGCGGCCTTCTTCGCGGCTTTCTTAGCAGCCTTCTTGGCCGGAGCCTTTTTGGCGACTTTCTTGGCGGCCTTTTTGGCTGGGGCCTTCTTCGCGGCCTTTTTGGCGGCTTTCTTGGCCGGAGCCTTCTTGGCAACCGTCTTCTTCACCGCCTTTTTCGCAGCCTTTTTGGCGCTTTTGGCGACTTTCTTCTTCACCGCTTTCTTGGCAGCTTTTTTGGCCGGGGCCTTCTTTACTGCTTTTTTGGCGGGGGCTTTTGCCGCTTTTTTGGCTGCCTTTTTAGCCGGAGCTTTTTTGGCAACTTTTTTTACGGCCTTCTTCGCGGGCTTGGCCGCGACCTTTTTCTTTGCTGTTTTCTTTGCAGCCATGGTTTTGTGTCGTTGGAGTTCGCGTTCTATGTTTGTTTTCTCTTCCGGCGTTAATGTGCCAGCGGAGAGTATCGCGAGGAGCGCCTCACCGAGGCGTCCTCCAAAAGCGTTGGTGAGGAAATCGTGGGTCGCGCGCTGCACGATCACTTCCTGTGAGTAGGCAGCCTGGTAGACATGCGCCCTGCCGATGCGCGCACGCTTCACCAGGTTTTTGCGCTCCAGATTCTGCATCACGCTCAGCACCGTGGTGTAAGCGCGATCCTTGCCATCAGGCATTGTTTCATGGATCGCGGCAACCGTCGACGGGCCTTCGTGCCACAAAACCGTAAGGGCTTGCAGCTCAAGATTGGATGGGTGTGACAATCTCGCCATGCGTTTGCAACCTTGTTGCTAGTGGTGATAAAACCGACATTTAAGAAATCAGTCAAGTTAAAATGTACAGATTTTTAAGAAAAGTTTACAATACGAATTTCGACCTCAAGCGCGCGAAAATACGATGAAGATCGTAGATTCAAAACAAGGGTGCGCGCATTGATGATCTTACATCGATCGATAACAAACTCGTTGTCGCGCATGATGCGATGAGATGCGCGAGCTTCATCGCGAATGCACAATGAAGGATGATAGTACCGCAACGTGACAGCGAACGCAGAGTGGTCGCGTGAATGAAATCCTCAACGCGTGATCGCCACATCGATAAAAATTTCATCCGTAAATCATGCGGCGCAAATGACTGCGAATCATCGCTATTTCGCCACACGACTCGATGCGCAGGTGCATCGACTGGCATGCGAATGACCCTGCCGCCCGTTTTACGGGTAGCTCGCGGAGGCCGGATTTATCGGGGCGGAATGACCATCTTGCGGCCGAGCACCACCACATCATTGGTCATGCGATTAGCCTGGCGGATCGAGGCCGCGGGAATTTTGTACTTTGCGCTGATGCCCGAAAGCGTGTCGCCCGCCACGACGGTGTGAATGGTGGCCGCGCCGTAGGGAGTGGATGGTGGCGGTGGCGGAGTCATTGCCGTGCTCGGCTCTGGAGCGCTCGAAGGGATGGGCGCGGCAGGCGCGGTGTTGGATGCCGCGGGGCTGATCGTGCTGTGGTCGTAGGCGGCAGGCGCATCGTAAACAGTGCTGGCCGGATCGGTGACCGTTGTGGCGGCTTGATCCGGACTGGCGAAGGAATTCGTAGGAGTATCGTAGATGTCGGCGCGGCGCGAACCACAGGAAACGAGCGTGGCGGCAAACAGCGCGGGAGTCAGAATGCGGATCGGGATCATGGTGTTGGCGGGTGTTTGGAGCTGGGTGCGGTGCTATGCCGCACCAGTTTGAAACGCCACAAGGCGGCGGGTTTATTCAAATAGATTTCGGGCGGAAACGGAAAAAGTGTTCTGCAGCTTCGTTGGTATGACGCGCAAGTTCGTCGGGCGATTCACCGCGCAGCGAGGCAGTCTTCTCGGCCACATGGCGCACGAACGCAGGCTCGTTGCGTTGGCCACGATGTGGCTCAGGCGCGAGGTAGGGCGAGTCGGTTTCGAGCATGAAGGTCCCGGCCGGGCAACACAGCAGCGTGTCGCGAATTGCCTGCGCATTCTTGAAAGTGAGCACGCCGCCAAAGGAAAGCAGCCCGCCGAGATCGATCACGCGCGAGGCTTCTTCCCAAGATCCGGCAAAGCAATGGAACACCGCGCGCACGCTGCGGTGGTGTTGTCGGTAAATTTCCAGCGCATCCTCAAACGACTCGCGACCGGCAGCATCGCGCGTGTGAATGACCACATTGAGCCCCGCCCGAGCTGCGAGTTGGAAGTGGCGTTCGAGAAAATCGCGCTGGCGTTCGCGGAAATGTTCATCGGTCCACCCCTCGGGCGCGGGATGATAATAATCGAGGCCGGTTTCACCGATCGCGCAGGCCCGCGGGTCGACGACAAAGGCGGCAAGCTGCTCCGGTGCATCATCAGGCGCGTGATGCACATCGCAGGGGTGGATGCCAATGCAGGCATGGACTGCCGGGTGCGCGGCGATTTCAAGATTCGCAGGCACATCGTCGAGGCAAGTCGCCAGCGTCACCATGCGATCAATGCCGGCGGCGAGCGCGCGATCGATCAGGCCCGGCACTTCGTCTTTCGAAAAGCGGTGCGACGCGAGATGGCAGTGAGAGTCGATGAACATGGATCAGCGATTCAAGGCCTGCAGCAAACCACGCACTTTGTCGAAGTCCTTCACGCCGGGTGAAGACTCTGCGCCGGATGCGACATCGAGCGCCGAGGGGTGAAGCATTTCCGCAGCGCGCGCGGCGTTCTCGGGTTTGATTCCGCCAGCCAGGATGAGCGGCAGCTGCGGGTGCTTCGATTTGAAATCAAGCGCAGTGTTCCAATCGAATGTCTCGCCGGTGCCGCCATAGACTCCGGGCGCGTGGGCATCGAGCAGGACAGCGGCCGCGTGGAAATGTTCAACGCGTTCGAGGTCGGCATGCGTTTTCACGCCAATCGCCTTGATGAACGGAATGCCGGCCTCGCGCAGTGCTGCGGCATCGGCGGGAGTTTCGTCGCCGTGCAGTTGCACGAGATCGAGCAGACCCTCTCGAACGAGGCTGATCTGCAATTCGGCCGACGCGTTCACAAACACACCGACGCGCAAAATGCGGCCTTCGATTGCGGCCAGCCATTTGGCCTCCGTGCTTGCGACATGGCGCGGCGAGCCGGGCCAAAAGTTCACACCGATCGCATCGACGCCGAGCTCGACGAGCTTTTCCGCATCCGCCGCATTCGTAACGCCACAGACTTTGAGCGACACGCTTTGGTGATCGAGAAAGGATTCGATTCGGCACATGCGGCGCAGACTATGCGATAAGGACCGGTTTGGCATTCGCAAATTTCAACTCGTCCATCCAGCGATTCGCGACGAGCCCGACGGGCCAAATGGTTCTTGACGCCCCCGCCGTGGACTCATGTCTTGATGCAATACGCCGAGTGTCATGTCACCCGACCTCAAACATCATCAACACCCATGCAACCCAACCCGCAAGACCACCACGACTTCATCCATAGTGAGGAATTCCTCCAAGGCCTGATGAGGCGCCAGCTCCGCCTTTCCATCGCCTGCGCCTCGGCCTTTCTTCTGCTTCTGCTCGGGTTGCCGTTGCTCAATTACTTCGCGCCAGACTTCATGGCGCAACGCGTTGGTGGCTTCACCTTGAGCTGGCTCGTGCTCGGCGTGCTGTTCTTTCCCTATGTCTGGATCATTGCGCGTTGGTTCATCAGCCGCTCGATGGCGCTCGAAGCCGCTGAAGTCGAGCTCGCCCGGGAAAACAATCGCAAGAATTCCTAACCCACCACAACGATCATGGACTTTTCACAAATCAATCCTTGGATCCTCGCCCTTTCGGCCATCACCGTGGTGGTCACCATTTGGATGGGTTTTCGTTCTGCCAAGACATCGAAGTCGGCCTCCGATTTCTTTGTCGCCGGACGTTCGGTGTCGGTCGGTTGGAATGCCTCGGCGATTTCCGGCGAGTACCTCAGCGCCGCGAGCTTCATGGGCATCGCCGGCATGGTGATGTCCGCCGGCTATGACGCGCTGTGGTACCCGGTGTGCTATGCCTGTGGTTATCTTTTCCTGCTGCTCTTCATCGCCGGACCCTTGAGACGCTTTGGTGCGTACACGATTCCGGATTTCGCCGAAGGCCGCTTTGATTCGCCGCTCTTCCGCCGCATCGCGGTGTGCTTCGTGCTCTTCATCGGTTTCTTTTATACGATGCCACAAATGAAGGGCGCGGGCGTCACGCTCTCCTACATCCTTCCCGGCCTGCCGTATTGGGTTGGCGTGGTGGTGGTCGGCGCGGTGATCACGCTCAATGTCGCGCTCGGTGGCATGAAGGGCATCACGCTGGTACAGGCAGTGCAGTATTGGATCAAAATGTTCGCGATTTCGCTGCCGATCTTCGTGCTGCTTTCGGTCTATGGCGGATACGGAAAAAATCTTTCGCTCAATAATGCCGCCGCGCCAGCTGCCATTGAGCGCAGTGTTGAAACGACCGACCACGCCCGCAAACCGCTGCCGGAAAAAGCGCCGAAGGACGATCAATGGATTGCACCCTTTGGTCCGCTCACGACCAAGGCCGCCAAAGCCGCGGGCCTTTCCGAAGGAGAAAGCCGACCTCTCTCGCTCATTTACACCTACTCGCTCATCATCGCGCTCGTCTGCGGCACGGCGGGTCTGCCTCACATTCTCGTGCGGTTTTACACCAACCCCGATGGTGTCGCGGCCAAGAAGACGACGATGTGGGTGATGATCCTCATCGGCATCTTCTATGTCTTTCCGCCGGTGTTCGGTGTGCTTGGAAGAAATTTCATGCCAGAGCTCTACAATGCGACCGGATCGAAGGGCCCCGATAAGGTCGTGCTCGAGCTTCCCACCCTGCTGGGCAAGGGCAACATTCTCGGCTCGGTGCTGAGCGGGATCACTTGCGCGGGAGCCTTCGCGGCATTCATGAGCACCTTCAGCGGGTTGCTTGTTTCCATGACCAGTGCCGTCGCGCATGACATCTATGGCCGCATGCTCAAGCCCGACTCCACACCCGCCCAACGCATGCGCATGTTCAAGATTGCCGCCATCGTCGTCGGAGGTCTCGCGATGCTGCTCGGCACGCAAGTCGAGCTTCTCGACATCAACTTCATGGTCGGCCAAGCTTTCGCGATCGCGGCCGCGAGCTATTTCCCGCTGCTATTCATGAGCGCGTGGTGGCGTGGCATGACGATGCGTGGCGCGGCCACCGGCATGCTTGGCGGCGGCATTCTCGCACTGGCATGTGTCACACTCACCAGCGTGAGCGACATCATCGCCAAAAACGGCCAAGCCGCCGCACTCAAAGCCGGCACGACATGGTCGCCCAACGCGCTTTCGATCTTCTGGCAAGAACACCCGCTGCTGCGCATCCTCGCCGAGCAACCCGCGATCTGGACCGTGCCGACCGCGATCCTCCTGATGGTCATTGTTTCCAAAGCCACCCGCTCACAAGTGCCCAGCGATGCCCGCATGAAAATGCTCGTGCTGCATGCGCCGGAAGCTTTGGGCCTCAAGCAAGAATACATCCAAGAGCAGCAGGGCCACGGGCATTGAGGGAAGAAGTTATTGGTTATTTGTTTTGGGTTATTGGGGGGGCACGCTTCTCAACTCCATTGCGACAATCAAAAATGCTTGCATATGACTGATGACGATATATGATATCACTTATGCGAACCATCATTGATATTCCCGATCAACTCATTGAGACACTGGACCGCATGGGGACTACCCATCGGAAATCCCGTGCGGCCTTGGTGCGTGAGGCAATTGCGGAATTTTTACGGACAAAATCCACGCCAGCGGCAGAAGCTGCTTTCGGGATCTGGAAGCATCGAAAGAAAGACGGCGTCAAGTATCAGGCCGATCTGCGCCGGGAATGGGAAAGCCGATGAAAGCTGTCTTCGACACAAACATCCTGATCGATTACCTGAACGGGATTGATGCCGCGAAGGCAGAACTCGCCCGTTACAGCATTCGTCAGATCAGTGTCATTTCCTTCATCGAGGTAATGGTGGGAGCAAAAAACGCCACTGAAGAAAATGCGATTCTGGGTTTTCTTGGCACATTTGAAATTCTGGAACTCTCCGCCGAGATCGCCAGAGAAGCCATCTCGATTCGCAAGCAATTCCGTCTCAAAATTCCCGACGCGATCGTTTACGCAAGCGCCCGAACCCAAGGTTGCATCTTGGTGTCGCGCAACACCAAGGATTTGAAACAGGAATGGCCTGATCTGAGGATACCCTACCAAATCAGGTAAAACATTCGGCAAGCAAAGCAATTCCCACCGTCGAACCCATTCGTCTCGGAGTCAGCGAAACGCTTTTGAAAAAATTGCCGCTCCCCTGTAAGCCGGATTCTGTCCATCCCGCTTGCGCGGGACTGTACGGTCATTTCTCTCACTTCGCCGGAGCGAAGCGCCCCGCTTGCGCGGAGTGCGACTAATACCCGGAGATTGACGGGCGGGCAGCCCTTCCCCTGTTCTGTCTTGCACCACGCGGGGTTTGCAATGCCGCTCCGGTTGCCCTCGGCGCGGTGGGCTCTTACCCCACCATTTCACCCTTACCTGTGCCCTTGCGGGTCATCGGCGGTATGCTTTCTGCTGCACTTTCCGTCCGGGTCCCTCGCGGTTCCCGTCCCTCACTTTCATGAGGCGCGCTGCCCTGTGGTGTCCGGACTTTCCTCAACATCCGCTTGCGCGAAAATTGCGACCGTCCGGGGAGCGGCAAGGGAGAGGATGCCCCCGTTCGCGATGAAGTCCAAGGAAAAGATGCACCCGCAGACCCGTGAAGCTCCAACGCGGCGGAGTTTCAGCCGATCAAAAATACATCGAGAAAAAACCAAAGAATCATCACGATGCCAAAGATCAGCTTGATGCCCATGCCGGCGACCGTGCCTACCAATGAGCCCACGCCCGAACGCAATGCGGCGGCCATTTGCTCTCTGGCAAATGCGAGCTCGCAGAAAATCGCGCCAAGCAGCGGACCCGCCAGCAGGCCGATCGGCATAAAAAACATTCCGAGCACACCGCCGACCAAGGCACCGATCACTCCCCAACGCGTGCTGCCAAATCGTTTTGCCCCAGCCGCGCCACTCATGGTCTCAAGCACCTGAGAAATGATCGCCATCAATGCCAAGAAACCCAGCGACCACCAACTCAGCCCCGAACCCTCCGCTCCAAGCATCAGCCGATGCCCAAGCGCCGCCATCAGCAGAAGCAAGTGACCCGGCACGAAAGGCAAGATGCAGCCAACAAATCCGGCGATGAGCAAACAAGCCGTGATCGTCCACGCAAGGCCCAGCCCCACGCCCTCCAACGAAGTGATCGATTCAAGGAACTCTTTCATGCAGCACCTCATGCAGATACAGACCATTCGCTGATGCGCCAATCCATTCTGGCAAAAGAGCCCAGAAATGGGATTTTTTTCAAGTTTAAACTTGAAATCATCCATTTTAATTGCATGATTTCAAGTATGATTGAGCGTCGTTCTTACCTCAAAGAAGTTCGCACCGGGCTTGGCCGCGGGCCGATAGTGGCGCTGATCGGACCACGGCAGTGTGGAAAGACAACGCTGGCTAGGCAGCTGATGACGGAGGGCGTGTCGAGTTATTTGGATTTGGAGAACCCGGTCATCGCCAGAGCTTTGGAGCAACCGATGAGCGCTTTGGAGGGCTTAAGTGGGCTGGTGGTTATTGATGAAGCGCAGCGAGCACCTGAGCTATTTCCGGTGCTGCGGGTACTGGCGGATCGCGTGGATCAAACGGCGAAATTTCTGATTTTGGGTAGCGCGTCACCGGAATTGTCGCGTCAAGCTGCGGAATCCTTGGCCGGTCGGGTGGAAATGGTGGAGATGGGAGGCTTTGGAATTTCCGAGCTGGAGGCGAAGGATCAACGATGTCTATGGACGAGAGGCGGTTTTCCACGATCGTTTCTGGCTAGAACGGATCGTGACAGTTTCGACTGGCGGCGAAATTTCATACGAACCTTTCTAGAACGGGATTTGGCTGGTCTCGGTTTTACGAGATCGCCGCAAGCAATAGGCCGATTCTGGACGATGCTCGCGCATTATCATGGTCAACTTTGGAATGGCAATGAGATCGCTGCCTCGATGGGTGTTTCGCCAACCACAGCGCGCCACTATCTTGATGCGCTTGAGCAGACCTACATGATTCGTCGCTTGCTACCATGGCATGCGAATGTAGGGAAACGTCTCGTCAAGACACCGAAGATTTATTTTCGAGACAGTGGGATTTTTCATTCGCTGCAAGGGATCGCTAGCCATGCGGAAATGGTGGTCCATCCAAAACTCGGCGCGTCATGGGAGGGCTTTGCATTGGAACAAATTCTCCGATCGCGTCGAGATGAGGATGCATATTTTTATGCGATCCACAGCGGCTCCGAATTGGACCTGTATTTTCCATCCAGTGCGACGGGAGTGGAAATCAAATATCAGGATGCGCCGCGTCTGACACGCTCGATGCGTATTTCGATGAACGACCTTAAACTTCGCGAGTTGTTGGTGGTCTATCCAGGTGATCGCGAATACGAACTGGCGGATGGCATTCGTGCACTACCGCTGGCCAAGATGTGCTCGGTTTGACAAAAGTCATTCAGAATAAAGCACCTCCTGCAAATATAAGCCATCCGCCGGTGCGCAGTTGGGTGATTTCCCCAAGGGCAGACCTTGTGGCTGATCCAACAACGCAGCGAGATCATCCATGCGCATACGGCCTTGTGCGGCGTGCACGGCAGCACCAGTGAGCAGCCTCACCATTTTGTACAAAAATCCATCGCCGACAAATGTGATGCGATAGCCGTCGGTGAGTGCCTCGAGTTCCGCGCGGTGAATCGTGCGATGCCAATCCATGTCGGCTTGTTCGTTGCCACGATATGCGGCGAAGGCATGAAAATCGTGACGACCAATAAAAATATCCAGCGCTCGCTGCAACTCGACGGCATCGAGCGCGCGAGGCAAATGCCATGCGAGACCGGCCTTCAAGGGTGGCAGCACGGGGTCCGTGCAGATGTCGTAATGATAAATTTTTCCGATCGCCGAAAAGCGGCTGTGGAAGTCCGCCGACACTTCCTCGCAGGCCATGATGCGAATGGTTGCCGGAAGTTTGGTGTTGAGCGCAGGCACCCAATTGTAGGCATTCATCGTCAGCTCCGCAGGAGCGTCGAAATGCGCGATCTGCCCGAGCGCATGCACGCCGGTGTCGGTGCGGCCGGAGCCTTGGAGCTTGATCGGTTGTTTCGCCACCTCCTCCAACGCGCGCAGAATAAAGTCCTGCACGGTGTTGCCACAGGCCTGCGATTGCCAGCCGTTGTAGGGGCGTCCGTCGTAGGCGATGGTGAGTTTGAGTCGCATGGATCCGATAGCGATGACCGCCACGCCGATCGAACCCGCAAACAGCGGGTCCCGCGAGCGGAATCGTCGGAAAACTCAGTGTTTCGGCCTTACTGCGGGCAGTCATTTCACGCTTTGCCAATCGCGGGTTCGTCGCTATGGTCCACCCCTTCGATGTCCACCGCCGAACAGTTTCAGCAGCATGTCCTTCCCACCTATGGGCGTTTCGCGCTTGTGCCGGAGCGTGGCGAGGGTTGCCACCTTTGGGATGCGGATGGAAAACATTACTATGATTTCTGCACCGGCATCGCCGTGTGTTCACTCGGCCATTGCCACCCGCGCTTGGTCGAGGCAATTCGGGAGCAAGCCGGCAAATTGATTCATTGCTCGAACCTCTATCAAATCCCGCTGCAGGCGGAACTCGCGGAGGAAATCAACACCCACCATGTCCGCCTGCCGGGCAAGGTGTTCTTCTCAAACTCTGGCGCCGAAGCAAATGATGGGCTTATCAAATCTGCTCGCCGCTTCGGTCACAAACGCCCGCAAGCGGATGGCTCACCGCGCTACGAAGTGCTGACTTTCCTGCAGTCATTCCACGGCCGCACGCTCGGCTCAATGTCGGCCACCGGTCAGGCAAAAATTCAGGAAGGCTTCGATCCGCTACTGCCCGGATTTCGTTATCTCCCTTACAACGACATCGCGGCGCTCGAACATGCCGTGCGCCCAGAGACGGCGGCGATTTTGCTCGAGCCAATCCAAGGCGAAGGGGGCATCAACACCGCCACGCCGGAATTCCTGCGCGCGGTTGCCGCACTTTGCAAAAAACACGACCTGCTTCTGCTCATCGATGAAGTGCAAGCCGGCTTCGGCCGCTGCGGCGATGCGATGGCATGGCGCATGATCGCTCCCGAAGTCGAACCCGATGGCATCTCATGGGCCAAAGGCATGGGCGGCGGCGTGCCGATCGGATCCTTCTGGCTCAGCGATCGCGCGATCGACACCGATGGCACCGCACTTTCCTCGCTGATGGGTCCCGGCTCGCACGGCTCAACCTACGGCGGCAACCCGCTCGTCTGCGCGGCCTCGCTCGCAGTGCTCAAAGAAATCCGCGAACAAAATCTCGCCAGCCATGCCATCCGCATGGAGACCCGCATTCGCGAAACGATCCTTTCATGGAAACTTCCAATCATCACCGAAGTTCGCGGCAGCGGGCTGCTGCTCGGTGTCGCGCTTGATCCAGCATTGATCCCGACACCCGAGGGCAAAACTCCCGCACTGGTGGTTGTCAGCAAACTCATGGAACTCGGCCTGCTGGTTCCTCCCGCCGGACCCAACACGATTCGCCTGCTCCCGCCTCTCAATGTCAGCGCCGCTGAAATCGACGCCGCACTCACGATCTTGCGCGAAGGCCTGAACGCCATCTGAAACACCACCGCCATGAAAAATCTTCTTTCGATCGAACAACTCAGCGACGACGAACTCGGCTGGCTCATCGATTCCGCCGCCCACCTCAAAGCCACCCGCGGACGCGGCGGCCAACCGCTTGCCGGCCAAACATGGGCGCTGATTTTCACCAAATCATCGACGCGCACCCGCGTTTCATTCGAAGTCGGCATCCGCGAGCTTGGCGGATTTCCGATGTTTCTTTCTAAAAATGACATCCAACTCGGACGCGGCGAACTCATCAAGGACACCGCCCGCGTGCTTGGCCGCATGGTCCACGGCGCGGTCATTCGCACCTACGCACAATCCGATGTCGTGCAGTTCGCTGCTTACTCAGGCATTCCGACGATCAACGCGCTCACCGACGACGAACATCCGTGCCAGATTCTTGCCGACCTTCTCACGATTCGCGAAAAACTCGGTACCTGGGAAAACCGCAAGATCGCATTCATCGGCGACGGATTTTCCAACATGACCCGCTCGTGGATGTGGGCCGCCAAGCACCTCGGCTTCGAACTCGCTGTGGCCTCACCGCCAGCCTGCCAACCACCAGCCGAATTTCTCGCACAACTCGACGCGCCCAATGTCTCGATCAGCAATGATCCGCAGGTCGCGGTCAGCGGCGCCCATGCGATCAACACCGATGTCTGGCTCTCGATGGGCCAAGAGGACCAAAAGGAAAAAGAACTCGAATTCGCCGGCTTCCAAGTGAATGCCGAACTGCTCGCCAACGCCGCCAGCGATCACATCGTGCTCCATTGCCTGCCAGCCTACCGCGGCAAGGAAATCAGCGAGGAAATTCTCGAACTGCACGCCGATACGATTTTCCAACAAGCCGAAAACCGCCTCCACGCGCAAAAAGCGGTGCTCGTCGCGCTCGTGAAACAGTGAGCACATTGGGAGCTTGATGTCCGGCGGAAGCAGAGTCACTGTACCTCATCCTAAGAAAGACCTCCCGAAGGGGACTTTGAGGAACATATTTCGCCAAGCTGGTTGGGATTGGCCACCGCAATAACCATGAGATACCCAGTCGTCATTCACAA
>JAGWXY010000142.1 GCA_018969605.1 Verrucomicrobiota bacterium
GAATGAACGCCAGCAGCTTGACCACATAGCCGAGGCTGGTGGCGAAATGAATGTCGTTGGGCCGCACTTGCTCAATGCCCGAGACATGGATCGCCGCAGGATCGATCGGAAATCCATAAGCCAGCGTCGCCAGCAAGATCGCCTTGTGCGCGGCATCCCAACCATTCACATCGAGCGCCGGATCCGCCTCGGCATATCCAAGCGCCTGAGCCTCGGCGAGCGCCGCCTCAAAGGTGAGACCCGCATCGGTCATGCGCCCGAGAATGTAATTCGATGTGCCGTTGATGATTCCCGAAAAAGAAAGAATGCGGTTGCCGATGTACGAATCCTGCACCGTGCGGATGATCGGAATGCCGCCGGCGACGGCCGCCTCAAAATGGATCGGCGTGTCGTGTTCTTTGGACAGGGCAAACAACTCGATGCCGCGCTCGGCGAGCAAGGCCTTGTTGCCGGTGACCACCGGTTTTTTTGCGCGCAGCGCGGCGGCGACAATCTCGAAGGCATCGGTCGTGCCACCGATCAGCTCGACGACAATGTCCACCGCCGGATCCTCCACAAGCTTGCGCCAGTCGGTGGTAAACATTTCCGCCGGCACCTCGCCAGTGGTCGCGCGCGCCTTCGCAGTGTTGCGCACGAGGATCTTGGCGATGTGCAAACGCACGCCACCACCGGTGCGGCCGGTGATCAGCTCACCATTGCGCTCAAGCACATTCCACACGCCGGAACCGACAGTTCCGAATCCGGCCAAACCAATGCCAAGTGACGAACAGGATTTCACGCCGCCCAGCATGACGATGAATCAGCCGCCCTCCAAGCCGGAATTGGCGCGATGGTAGCATAAATAGGCAGACCGGTCCTGGTATTTTAGGCAAGCCACTGAGATGCCGGCGCTCGGAGAAATTCGCCGATGGGGATACCTTGGCCGCCGACCAAAAGTTTGCCAGTGGGATGGTGGATTTTGTCAAAGGCGGCGATGCCGGGGAGGGTTTGTTTGCGGCCGCCGCTTTTGACTTCGATGGCGACGAGTGAGTCGCCGCGCTGGAGAACAAAATCAACTTCAAGGTTTCGCTCGCGCCAGTAGGTAACGGAGATTCCGGTGCCGATGGCGGTGTTGACGAGATGAGCTCCGACAGCGGATTCGATCAGGCGTCCCCACGCATCACCATCGGTGCGCCATGCATCGGGGCTGCGACCCGATTGGGCGGTCATGAGGGCGGTGTTGAGAACTTGGAGCTTTGGGCTGGAGGCGCGTTGGCGAATTTGGTTTCCGGAAAACTTGTGCAATCCAGCGACCATGCCCGCGCCTTCGAGGAGCTGGAGATAATGGGCGAGGGTGACGGTATTGCCGGCATCCACGAGCTGACCGAGCATTTTCTGATAGGCGAGGATCTGGCCGGAATAGGCACAAGCGAGTTGGAACAAACGCCGCAGCAGGGCCGGCTTGTCCACCCGGGTGAGCAACAGGATGTCGCGGGAGAGAGTGGTTTCGATCAACGAGTCGTTGATGTATTGTCGCCAGCGGTCGGGATCGTCCGCCAGAGGAGCGGCACCGGGATAGGCACCGAAAAACAAGAATTTTTCCAGATCCCAACCAAAGGCCTCATGCATTTCGGCGAAAGACCAGTGAGGAACCGGGATGGTCTCGAAGCGACCCGCCAAGCTCTCAGTGAGACCGGTCTGGATAAGCATGGGCGAGGAGCCGAGCAGCATGACTTTTAGGGGCGTGGCGTAATGGGTGTCGGCATCCCAGAGCAGCTTCACAAGCTCAGGCCAGCGGGCGGCTTTCTGGATTTCATCGATCACCAGCAGAGCGCCCTCGGGGTGCTTGCGGGCTTTGAGGCGCGCGAGATCCCATTGCTGCTCGAGCCATGTCTGGTCGCGGAGCGTGGGCTCGTCGGCCGAAGCGTAATGCACCGGAAGGCCGGAAGCCTCCATGACTTGACGAGCCAGCGTGGTCTTCCCCACCTGCCGGGGACCTGCCAGAACCTGGATGAAACGCCGCGGCTCGCGAACCCGGGAAAGCAGCTGGGAGTAGAGTTGGAGGCGCTTCATCATATTTACTCAAGACGATGAGTAAATTGTACCAGTTTGCTGAGCAAGCTGAAAATGGGAGAATTTGGTACTCAAGGAAGAGGACGCCTGAAACAACGATTTTACCCGAATTCGGAAGTTGAAATGCAAACAAAGAGGGCTTTGACCACAGATTACACAGATTGCACAGATAAAGAAAAATCACAAAAAATGCGCTCCTCGATAATCAGTAAATCTGCGAAATCAGTGGTTAAAATGATT
>JAGWXY010000057.1 GCA_018969605.1 Verrucomicrobiota bacterium
GGCGTATATGCTCAAGGAGCAGTTCCGGGCGCTCTTCAGTTACCGCAAGATGGGATGGGCCAAGCGGTCATTGGTTAACTGGTGCGGAATGGCCAGCGCCAGCGGCCTCGCACCCTTCCAGCGACTCGCCAAAAGCTTCGAGCGACACAGTGATCGGGTTCTCGGATTTGTGAAACACCACCTGACATCCGGCCTCATCGAGGGATTCAACAATCTCCTCTCAAGGATGATTCACAAAGCCTGCGGATACCGAGATCTGGACTACCTTCGCCTCAAACTACGCCATCATTCCGTCATGCGTTGACGACGAAGAACCAATTGATTTTGATTTTTTCGTTCATGCGAGATCACAATAATCGCGTGCCTCGCGTGTGCCAGAATCTCTGTTGGTAGCAAGCCTCGATTCACTGGTAGAAATCCACCACTTTTACCTGCCGATGCGATAAAGAGAGGGGCTTGTGCCTGTCGCCCTCCGGAATTGCTTGTTGAAATAATTGGAGTCCGGAATGCCGCACTCGTAGGCGATTTCCTTGATGGGAAGATTGGTCGAAAGAAGCAGGTTTTTCGCCATTTCGATTCGCAAGTGAAGCAGGTATCCGTCTACGGTCATGCCGATGCGCTCGCGAAATCGGGCGGCGAAGAAATTTCGGCTCAGGCCGCTTTCGGCGGCGATCGTTGCGACATCAAGCGGTTGCTGAAACTCGAGCTCGAGTTTCAAGCGGACATCATCCAGCGCCTGATCCGAGCGGCGGTTTGCCCGGCCTTTTTTTCTTCATGGAGTGGCTGTTGGGCCATCCTGCAGCAACAACTGCTGGAGCTGCGCGCCGGCATTGGCTGCTGCGAGCTTCGTTTCCGAACGCCGTCCTTTCCTCGGACGAAGAGTCTCCGAGATGGCCCGGAACCGATCCTCGAAATAGCCGCGCTTGCTGCCGGGTGACAGATGAAGGGGAATGCGAAAGCCGGGGTCGCCTGATGTCGGTGCGGCGGCTTCAAAGTGGATGCACCAATGAGCCCCGCCCTTTGGAAGATCATACACCGTGACCACGCCGGGCGGACTGATGGTCAGATCGCCGGGGCGAAAACGAAAAACTTTCTTACCGATGAGAATGGTGCCGGGGTAGAGATGCTGGTGGACCGCGACCAGGTCATGCAGATATTCCCGCCCCGAATTGGATGAGGGCATGGGAAAGCGCCCCGCGTTTTTGATTTTCGGGATGCAGAGCAAAGGCCATTGCAGGTTCTTCATAATTCATATAAAAAGACGATCTCTCTACATATGAGCGGGTTTTTTGGCTCGGCTTTGCGTTTGGCAGTAAGCTCGGCTTTGCGTTTGAGTTTGGGTTTATTGCGCAAGCCAGTGCGTTTGGCAATTTCCTCTTCCAGTGAGTCATGAGCATGCGGGCTAGGCAGAGCAAACGGGCTTGGTTGGTCTTGGCAGTGGTGCTGCCGACCCGAGCTACGATTTCCTCGAGCCTTCCATCGAACTCATCAAGCGATTTCTCGATGTCCCAAGGTGACTTTTAGAGCAAGGCGATAAGACCGAGCAGCGCGTTGGCGGGAAGATTGACCAGTTAGCAGTAAACGAATGAATTTTGGCGATCTTGGCAGACGAGGTAGCCCAGGCTCGCCACTGGGCTGATGCCAACGATTTGATCGGCAAGACCGCCAATTGCTGTCGGGATCATGATTGTCAAACGGGCGCTGTCCAATGGAGGGTCTTGGAAGAGCCGAGTTAGACAGGCTCAGTACTTCTGAGTCCTTGAGTGGTCGAAGTAGGTTTCGAAGCCGAGTTCGGGGGGGAATTCCGAGAGGCCATCGTGCACATTCATTTCGATGCGGTTGTCTTCGCCGCAGCGTTCGTAAGGGGGCTTGAAGGTGCCGCGATAGGTCGGGCAGGTGAAGGTGAAGAGTTCGTAGAAGCCATAGCCAAGGCGGCGGAGTGCGCGATGTGAGCCATCGACGGCGCCGTAGGTGTAGCCGGCTTTGCGGCCGTAAGCCTCGTTCTTGCGAACGATTTGCTCGGGGATTTCCATGAAGCCGTAGAGAATATTGCTGAGGGCGCGGCCGAGCTTGCGGGTCGAGGTATAGGTCGATCCCGGAGGCGCGTGGATGTCGGCGCTGACAAAAACGGTGAGCGCGGCAAAGGCAGCGGCGATGACGGAGATTTTTTTCATGCAGGGAAGATTTTAGGGAATGAGAGTGGGGCTTGCAATGGGAAAATTTGGCAAAATCACCTGTTGCCAGGACGGATTTTTACAGTTCGAAGCTGAGTACGCGGATGATGCCGGGGGTGGCGCGCAGCGTTTCGAGCAGGGTGGAGGGCGGCTCGGTGTCGACCTCGATGACGGTGACGGCGCGGCCGGTTTCGGTCGAGCGGCTGAGGGCCATGTTGGCGATATTGACCGAGGCGTTGCCAAGGCTCGTACCGATCAGTCCGACGATGCCGGGGCGGTCGTCATTTTCGACGAAGAGGAATCGGCCTTTCGGGTTGGTTTCCACATTGTGGCCGGAGATGTGAACGATGCGGGCGGACTTGCCGTAGAAGGTGCCTGCGACGGTGCAGACTTCGTTGCCCTTGATCGCCGAGACTTCGATCAACTCGGTGCAGTTGGTGGCAAGCGCAACGGTTGACTCGGTAATTTGCAGGCCGAGGGCTTTGGCGACGGCGGGTGCGTTGACGAGGTTGACTTGGGCGTCGTTGTGTGCGGCGGACAGGTAACCGGTGAGGGTCATGCGCGTGATCAGCTCGGTGTCGAGTTCCGAGACGGCGCCGAGATAGGAAACGCGGATCGAGTCGCACTGGGCGGGGGCGATTTTTGAAACGAGTCTGCCGAGCGAGTTGGCGAGGTCGAGGTAGGGTCCGACGCTTTCGAGCGTGCGGCTGTCGAGGTTGGGCATGTTGACCGCGTTGCGGATTTCGCCGGTAACGAGGAAGTCCTTCACTTGGTGGGCAACTTCGATGCCGACATTTTCCTGGGCCTCGGCGGTCGAGGCTCCGAGGTGTGGGGTGAAGACGCATTTTTTCGTGCCGAGCAGGGCGAAGTCGGCGGGTGGGGGTTCGACTTCGAAGACATCGAGCGCGATGCCGGCAAGGTGACCGGAGTCGAGGTGGGCCTTGGCGGCTGCTTCATCGACGAGTCCGCCGCGGGCGCAGTTGATGACCAACGCGCCGCGGTTCATGCGGGCGAGGCTTTGCGTGTTGAGAATGTGTTTTGTTTCCGGCGTGAGCGGGATGTGGAGGGTGACGACATCCGCGCCGCTGAGGGCTTCATCGGCGCTCTGTGCGAGATCGACTTTGAGCGATTGCGCGCGGGCGGCGGTGAGGAAGGGGTCGTAAGCGGCAACGGTCATGCCGAAGGCTTGCGCGCGTTTGGCGAACTCGGTGCCGATGCGGCCCATGCCGAGAATGGCGAGGCGCTTGCCGTTGAGTTCGACGCCTTCGAAGGACTTGCGATCCCACTTACCGGCAATGATCGAGGCGTGGGCCTGCGGGATGTTGCGGGCCAGCGAGAGCATCAATGTGAACGCATGCTCGGCGGTCGAAATCGTGTTGCCGCTGGGGGTGTTCATCACCACCACGCCGTGATCAGTGGCGGCGGCGCGATCGATGTTGTCGACGCCCACGCCGGCACGCCCGATGACCTTGAGGTTAGTGGCGGCGGCGAAAACTTCCGGGGTCACCTTCGTTTGCGAGCGAACTACGAGGCCATGGTAGTCGCCGATGATCTTGAGAAGCTCCTCCGGCTTGAGGCCGGTGTTGACATCGACGGAAATTCCCGGGGCGTTGCGAAGGGCGTCCACGCCCTTTTCCGAGATCGGGTCCGAAACCAGCACGCGATAGGTTGCCATAGGGCGGCGGAAGTAAACCACCACCCGCCGCATGGCAAGGGTTTGCGAAAAAAAACGGGCCGAAACGGGCTTGGCGGGGCCGCCTGCAACGGCGAGCGGGCGCGTCGGGGGCCTTGCGGCCCAGCGATGAGGCATCACCCAATGACTTCCGGCCAATCGGTGTGGAACATCTCACCGCGCGGTTTGTCGGTGCGCTCGTAGGTGTGGGCGCCGAAGAAATCGCGCTGTGCTTGCAGCAGGTTGGCGGGCAGCACGGAACTACGATAACTATCGTAGTAACCGAGCGAGGCGCTGAATGCCGGCACCGGAATGCCGGCGAGGGTGGCCATCGAAACCACTTCGCGCCAGTTTTGCTGGGAGGTGTTGAGGACTTCCTTGAAGAATGGAGCGAGCATCAGGTTGTCGAGCGCGGGGTTTTCGCGGTAGGCATCGGTGATGCGGTTGAGGAAGCGGGCGCGAATGATACAACCGCCGCGCCAGATGGCGGCGATCTTCGAGAGGTCGAGATTCCAGTTCTTTTCCTTGCTCATCGTGGTGATGAGGTCGAGGCCTTGGGCGTAGGAAATGATCTTCGAAGCATAGAGTGCGTCGTGGACTTTTTTCACGAGTGCGGCCTTTTCCGCGGAGATTTCTGCCTTTGGTCCTTGCAGCTCTTTGCTGGCTGCGACGCGGCGGTCCTTCATTGAGGAAAGGATGCGGGCTTCGACTGCGGCGTTGATGGTTGAGATGACGACGGTGTTTTCGACCGCATTCATGATCGTCCACTTGCCGGTGCCCTTTTGGCCGGCGGTGTCGAGGATTACATCGACAAGCGGCTTGCCGGTTTCCGCATCGACTTGTTTGAAAATTTCGGCGGTGATCTGAATCAGGTAGCTCTCGAGATCGCCGGCGTACCAATCGCTGAAGACGCTGCCAAGTTCGGCGGCGCTGAAGCCCGCGGCCTTGAAAATGTTGTAGGCTTCGCAGATCAACTGCATGTCACCGTACTCGATGCCGTTGTGGATCATCTTCACATAGTGGCCCGCGCCGCCGGGACCGATGTGGGTGACACAGGGTTCACCGTCCACTTTGGCGGAGATGCTTTCGAAGATTGGCTTCATCACATCCCAGGTCGAGGCCGGGCCGCCGGGCATGATCGATGGGCCTTTGCGCGCGCCTTCCTCCCCGCCGGAAACACCAGCACCGATGAAGCGGAAGCCGAGGTCGCCGAGCCACTGGTCGCGGCGCTCGGTGTCGGTGTAAAGCGAGTTGCCGCCGTCGATGATGATATCGCCCTTGTCGAGCAGCGGGATGAGTTGCTCGATGACCGCATCGACGGGTCCGCCAGCCTTGACCATGATCATGATCTTGCGCGGTGCGGCGAGCGACTGGACGAAGTCCTCGAGGCTTTTTGCGCCCACAAGTTTTTTGCCCGGATGCGCGGCGACGAATTCGTCGGTGACCGAGGTTGTGCGGTTGTACACCGAGACCTGGAAGCCGCGGGATTCCACATTGAGCACAAGATTCTGGCCCATGACGGCCAGTCCGATCAGTCCGAAGTCGCTTTGATTCATGGTTGTTTATGCCGAGTTTGCGAGCGGCGTGGCTGTGTAATGGTCACATGGCGCTCTTGCAACCCCTTGTTGCATGCAGGGTAAAATTGCGCATACTCAAGCAGTGAACCTGCCCAACGCCATTTCCCTCTCGCGACTTGTTCTGACGGCGGTGTTCATCGGCGCGACCCTCGTGGATGCAACATTTGGCCCGTGGCTTGCCTTGGCCGCCTTCGTGGTGGCGGCGATCAGCGATTTTGTCGACGGCTGGCTCGCCCGCAAACTGGGCATGGTGACGGCGATGGGCAAGCTGTTAGATCCCTTGGCCGACAAGGTGCTGGTGTGTGCCGCGTTCGTTTTTCTCAGCGAGCAAGGTCTTTGCCCGGTGTGGGTGACGGTGCTGATCATCGCGCGCGAATTTCTCGTGACAGGTCTGCGCCAGATCGCGGTTGAGGCGGGACAGGTCATCGCGGCCGATGGCTGGGGTAAATGGAAGACCGCGATGCAGTTGACTTTTTGCATCACTTGTCTGGTGTGGTTGGCAGTGAGTCGGAGCGAATCG
Organism: Verrucomicrobiota bacterium; assembly: GCA_018969605.1. Lineage (GTDB taxonomy): Bacteria > Verrucomicrobiota > Verrucomicrobiia > Verrucomicrobiales > Akkermansiaceae > Luteolibacter. The sequence continues at coordinate 5,944 of JAGWXY010000057.1, forward strand.
CAAGGTGCGGTGGCGGAATTTTTCCGCATGCTGTCGCATCCTTACGGATGGATCCGCGAACCGTCGATGTGGCTGGCGCTGGGGCTCACGCTTCTATCGGGTTGGAACTACCTTCGAGCGAGTCATGGTTTGCTGCGCGCGAAATGAGCTTGGCATGGTCGCGTTCGTTCGGTGTGCATTGATCAAATTTTTCATGACATGAAAACGCGTTGGATTCCTCTTTTGGTGGTGATGCTTGCCGGCCTTGCGGTTGCCTGGTGGTGGCAGGCACGCGGGTCTCTGGGTTTGGGTGAGGCGGCTTACGAACAAACGCGTGCGATTCTCGCAAAAGGCCCGCGACCGCCGCAGTCGAAGGCGCTCGATGAGGTGCGCGCGCATGTGGCAACGCAGCTGCAGGCCAGCGGATGGGTGACGCGACGCGAGGCCTTCGAGCGGCAAACGCCGAAGGGTTTGATCCGATTTGAAAACCTGCGCGCGCGATTTGCTGTCGGCGGGGCGGATCCCTGGGAGCGCCGGGTCGATGGTTTGTTGTGCGCGCACATCGATTCGAAATTATATGAGGACAAGGTCTTTCTTGGTGCCGATGATGCGGCTTCGGCCTGTGCGGCGATCGTGGTGATGGCGGAATTTTTGGCGAAGAAAAAACCGCAGCAGGCGGCGGCACTCGAATTGGTGTTCTTCGATGGCGAGGAGGCGCTTGAAGAAAACATCACGCCGCAGGACGGTCTCTATGGCAGTCGTCATTATGCAAATTTCTGGCGTGCGCGCGATGACAAACCGAAGTGGGGGATCCTGCTCGACATGGTTGGTCACAAGAATTTGTCGATTCGGCTGCCAAGTGACACGCCGGAAGATTTGAAGGACTTGGTTTTCGCCGCCGCCAAAGCCGAGGGCGCCGAGGCCTATTTCGGTATGGCCGCAACGCCGATCATCGATGACCATGTGCCGCTCAATTTCGCGGGCATTCCGACCGTCGACATCATTGGTGATTTCACCCGCAGCGGATGGTGGCACACGGCTGGAGATAATCTGAGCATCATCTCACCCGAGTCGCTTGATATTTCGATGCGAGTCACATTGCGGATGATCGATATGCGTCTTGGAAATCAACGGTAGGGCGGACCGGCCTCGGTCCGCCGATGAATATCCCTGCGGGAAGAAGTCGGCGCTGCGAGGCCGCATCGCCCTACCGATTTGAAATGATGGTAGGGCGGACCGGCTCGGTCCGCCGAAGATTCCCCTGCGGGGTGGAGTGGGCTGCGGGCCGCATCGCCCTACCGGTTTGAAATGGTGGTAGGGCGGACCGGCCTCGGTCCGCCGATGAATATCCCTGCGGAAGGAAGTCGGCGCTGCGGGCCGCATCGCCCTGCCGGTTTTTGATTGAAGGTCCAACGCTTTCGCGTCGTCCAACTCGGCATGACTCGTGGTGATATCGGTCGCAAAAAGCTACCTCATGATGTTTCTTCCGAGGTTGTTCCAAATGGTGAGTCTGAGGTGTTTTTTATAACGATCTGTTGCAGTCCGAGGGGTCACAATCAACTTGCGGTGAAAGAGACGTGGAATGTTTTGCAGGAGACATTGAGTCATCGTGAAAGTCTTGGGCACTGGAGGGTATCGCTGTTTTTAGCGATGCCAGATCACTTGCATGCCTTATGCGCTTTTGATGGCACGAGGCCGATGCGCAGGGTGATTGCTGATTTCAAATCCTGGGTGTCTCGAAAGACCGGCGTGCGTTGGCAGCGGGACTTTTTTTGATCATCGGCTGAGGTCTTGGGAATCGTCAGCGGAAAAGCGCGATTACATCCTGAAGAATCCGGTTCGCGCAAAATGCATTCTTGAGGGTGAATCATGGCCCTATGTTGTTGACCGGTTTGGTTGATCTAACAACGGTAGGGCGGACCGGCTCGGTCCGCCGAAGAATGCCCCTGCGGGGTGGAGTGGGCGCTGCGAGGCCGCATCGCCCTACCTTTGTGTGGCCTTCCAGCATTCGCGGAAGCCGGATGCAAAATCTTCGGGGCGGGCCTTGATCCATGCTTCGAGCACGGGCACGGGAAGCCACATGGCGGATTCGATTTCCGCGGCGGGAAAGCGGATGCTGCCTTGATGTTCGTAGCGGTAGAGGCGGATGTGTTCCCAGCCGGTGGCGGCGGAGGGTTTGAGCCGCGCGATTTCGGTGGGTGGACATTTTGCGTCAATGCCCATTTCCTCGGCTAGCTCGCGAACGGCTGCTGTTTCGTAAGCTTCGCCGGCATCGAGATGTCCCGAGACGCTCGAGTCCCACACGCCCGGATGAGCATCCTTGAGCATCGAGCGTTGCTGCAGCAGGACATCGCCGCGCTTGTTGAAGACCAGGACATGCACCGCGCGGTGCAACAAACCTTGCGCGTGCACTTCGCCACGCGTGGCTTGGCCGGTGACCTCATCATGTTCATCGACGACATCAAAAATTTCGCCCGACTTCTGCGGCAGGTCTTTGAGCGGATGGGTGTCGCAAGCGCGGGTGAGCGCGATCCACTTGGTGAGATCGAGTTCTTCCGCGCGAGCGGTGGTGGGAACCCCAAGCTCCTGTGAAATTTTTTCCCAATCGACGCCGTCTGGCAGTTGTTTTTTTAATTGCTTGCGGCGCTGGGCGAAGCCGCGACGCAGCAATTCATCGAAGAGTCGTCGGTCGAATGCGGGAAGACTTTCCGTCCGTGGGCGCATGATCGCCACCGTTGAGTCAATCGCTGGACGCGGGTGAAATGCCTCGGGTGGCACAGTGCGTTGCGGTTCGACGATCCAGTCGACCTGCGTGCGAAGGGAAAGCATGCCATAGTCTTTCGATCCGGGAGTCGCCGCGAGACGATCGATCACTTCCTTTTGCAGCATGATCACTGCGCGTTGAAACGGATGTGGTCGGCTGAGCAAATTTTTTAGGATCGCACCACCGCATGAATACGGGAGGTTGCCGAGAAACTTGAGCGGGCGATGGGGGAAAAGTTGCCGCACATCGAAGCGCGCGCCATCGGCGTGATGAACCTCGACTGATGCCTCACCGGCAAAGCGGTCTTTGAGAAAGGCGGCGAGGCGAGCGTCAAACTCGATAAGGATCACGCGCTTCGCCACGCCGACGATGTGTTCGGTGAGAGCTCCGGTGCCCGGGCCGACCTCGACAACGGTATCACTTTCAGCGAGCTCGAGCTGCGACACAATCCATCGCGCCATGTTCGGATCGATGAGGAAATTCTGCCCCATCTGTTTGCTGGGCAGCACATTGAAGCGATCGAGCGCTTCCTTGATTTCCTTGCCGGTCATGTGCGCATTTCCTGAGGCATGGGCGGGTGATTTGCAATATCATCCCACGCACGGTGCTTCATCCGAGCATTTCCATCAGGTGGCCGAAGACATCCGAGTTGCGAATGATGCCGGAAAAACGCGACGACTGAGGGCCGATCGCTGAGAGCAGGGTTGGGTCGGAGGTATGCGTGGTTCCGGTCCAACCGATGCCGGTGTGGTTGCCGGCAAATTGCCCGAGCAGGCCTTCGGGTTTCTCGAGTTGGTGATTCCACTCGACGACATTCTCTTTGTGCAGGATTGCGATGAGTGCTTCGGCTTCGGATTTTTTGAGGTCGAATCCAAGGTGCTTGGCGACCAGTGCGCTGATGGTTCCGGCATCGCCGTTGGGCTTGGCATTCCATTCGCCAAAGACGCGTTCGTGCGATGCCTTGAAGCGCGCGATGTTGCGAAAGTGCTGGTTGGATTCGCTGTAGCCATCGCCCATGCCATTGAGGCCGGGATTGGAATTCCCATGATCGCTGGTGACCACCACGAGAATGTCCTCGTGCTTGGCGGTCATCGTGAGCACGGCGGCGACGGCGTCGTCGAAGGCGATTTGATCGCCGAGCAAGGCGCCGATGTCATTGAGGTGAGCGGCGTGGTCAATGCGCGCGCCTTCGACTTGAAGCAGGAAGGGTTTGTCGCCGGCGAGAAAACGACCGAGCGCTGCTTGGGTCATTTCCACAAGGCTCGGCACCGATGCGGCAAGCGAGGCATCGTGATCGCGGTCTAGAGAAAAGGGCAGATGGCCCTTGGCAAAAGTGCCGAGAAGTTTCGCACCTTTTGCCGCCAGCAGTTGGTCGCGATCGGAAACCACTTCGTAGCCGGACTTTTTGAAATCGCCCGCGAGGTCTCTTTGGTCGCTGCGTTGTTTGGCATCAAAGAATCCCGAGCCCCCGCCGAGGATGATGTCGACGCGATCCAGGTACTGCGGCGCGATGAGTCGCTCGTCGCTGCGTGATGCGATCGACGCGGCGAAGCCCGCGGGTGTGGCATGGGTGACTGTCGCGGTGGTGACCAAACCGATCACCGCATTTTTTTTGCGCAAGAGTGCGGCGATGGGTGTGATTTCCTTGCCGTCCGGATTCACATTGATCGAGCCGTTGTTGACGCGTTGTCCGCTACCCCATGCGGATGAAGCCGCCGCCGAGTCGGTCACAAGCGAATTGGCCGATGCAGTATCCATCAAACCGCGCGTAGCGGATGGGTTGTTGAGCATTTGCCACCATTGCGTTGAGCGTTGGCGCGTGAGCTGCGAGTAGGCCTCGGCGAGGCTCAGGACACCGGGGCTCATGCCATCAGAAACCATGAAAACGACGCCGCGGACTTTTTTCGCTGGTGTCATTTTCTCTTCTGCTGCCGCGTGTGCGCCGGAAAGAAACGATGCCGCGCTGACGAGTCCGGCGGACTTGAGCCAGCTCCTGCGGTCGATGGATGAGGTGTTAAATTCCTTCATTTTCATGGTTAATCCATAAGCCATCGCGGGCGTGGTTCAAGCGTTATGAAATTTCAGCGTTTTTTTAACATGCGCAGTACCGGCGGAAGAGCCTGCTCCCATGCGTGTGCGCTGGCGCAGCGGGCGATGGCCTCGTCGTCTTCTGATGATGAAAACGCGCGCTGATCGCGGATGCGCTTCGAGCTTCTGGCGATCGCGGTCAGCTCTGGTGGAAGTGCAAGAATTCCCAAAACGGCGGAGAGCGCGACTGCGGCGATGAAAATGGCAATTGCTACGAGCACGGGGATTTTTCCTGCAAGTACCGCGAGCACCGCCACGACGGCGCCCAGCGGTGGCACGGCGATGCCAAAGCGGCGCGAATGCTCGCGCGAGTCGGCGGATTTCGGGTCGCTCTCCCGCCACTCGTGAAGGGCTTTGCGGCGAAGCTGATTTCCAAATTCCGCCGCTGTTTCATCCGCGCGATACACGACAGTTTCATCACCGGGTGCTGGCGTCCAGAGCTTGAGGTCGCAGCGGCACATGCGTTTGCCGTATGATGCGAGGACGCGTGTGCCAAACCACCAGCGCGCGATCAATGTCAGTACGAGCGGAAGAAGCGAAAAGAAGAGCAAGAGGCGGAACATGGAAATGATTTGGAATTTTTATTTAACACCGAGCGGCGAATCACTTCGCGGGTTTGTAATCGCGCGGGTTGTCGGGCCATGGATGTCTAGGGTAGCGGCCGGCGACTTCTTTTTTCATTTGTGCGTAGCCGCTTGACCAGAAACCTTTCAGGTCCTTGGTCATCTGCCATGGTTTTTGACCCGGCGTGAGGATGTGGACGAGCAATGGCAGGCGGCCGTTGAGGATGGTGGGAGTTTCCCAAACGCCAAAAAGATGTGACACGCGCACGGAAATGAAAGGGTCGCGCCCCGCCTCGTAGGTGATTTTTGCCGATTGCCCGTTGGCGAGAGTGATGCGCTCCGGGCAGTACGAATCGAGTGCCGCGCGCTGGCTGTGATTGAGCCACTCGCGCAGCACCGGCCAAATTGGGGCGTCTTTGATATCCTTGTAGGCCAGCGCGCCATGGCAGATTTGCGCGATCGCATCGGCGCGGTCTTCATCCGACCATCCGGGCATGCCGAGCTCCGGCATGTGCTGACCTAGCAATTGCAATCGCGCGGTCCATTGCTCGACCTGGTGATCCCAATTTTTGAGCGTGAGTTCATCCTCTAGCACATGCTTTGCAAGCAATGCTGCGGCTTGGTCGATGTTTACGCCATGATCGCTTTCCTTCGATTCGAGAACGAGATCGCGAAAGCGGGTTTCCTCGCGCGTAATGACTCGGCGGCGCGTGTCGTCCCATGCGACACCTTTGCTGCTGGAAATTTCATCGGGAAAAAGTTCTGCGAGCCAGGCCGGATCGATCGCTGTCGCACGGCGCAGGTGGACAATGACTTCGCGCGCTTCGACTTCGGTGATTTCCGCAGCAACAAATGCGGTGGCATTTTTCGTGCAGGATTCCTCGTCGAGTTTTCCGCGTCGATTGCCGATCAGGCGGCAGGCAAGCGTGCCTTGGTTGAAGCGGATCGCAAGTTGGTCGCTGAAGCTTGCAAGCATCGCTTTGCCGATCGCCTCGTGATGCGCCGTGAAATCGATGGCTTGGAAATTCCAACCGTGACTCTCGGCGATCGTGCGCAGGCGGTCGAAGCCTTGCGCAGTCTCTCTCGCGCCACGCGCGAGGACGCCAACCTGCCCGCAGCGCTGCGGATCGAAGTTCATCGCGGCGGCCGCTTCGAATGCGCGCCATTCACCCGCGAAGTCGGAGTGATCATCGGCGAAGATGAAGTCCTTGCGTCCGACACCGCCACGCTTGTTGGTGAAAACGCCTTCGCCCTGCACGGCTGCGGCAATGAAGGCAGTCTCGGCGACGCATCCATGTTCGTGACCGGCCAGCATGAGTCGCGAGAATCGCGGCTCGAGTGGCAAGGCCGCCATTTTTTTTCCTTCGTCGGTGAGCGAGCCTGTTTCATCGAGCGCGCCGAGGTCGTGAAGCAAATGCTCGGCGCGAACGAGTGCCTCTTCCGTCGGCGCGTCGAACCAACGGAAATCACGGATTTCATGCACGCCCGCAGATTTGAGCATGAGCACCGCTTCGGCGAGATCGACACGACGAACTTCGGGCGATTCAAATTCCTCGCGGCGCGCGTGATCGGCCTCGCTCCACAGGCGGAACGCACGACCAGGAGCGGTGCGTCCGGCGCGACCCGCGCGTTGCTCTGCGGCGGCGCGTGAGATTTTTTTCACAAGCAGCGTATTGATGCCGCGGCGCGGCTCAAACGATGCAATGCGCGCTAGGCCTGAATCGATCACCGTGCGAACGCCGTCAATGGTGAGCGATGTTTCCGCGACATTCGTGGCGACGATGATCTTTGGTTTGTCACCGGGGCGGATCGCCGCTTCCTGCGCGGCTGGCGGTAGAGTGCTGTAAAGCGGAAACACTTCCCATCCATGCGTGGTCGATCCCTGCTCGAGTAACTCAATGGTTTTGCGAATCTCGTGAGTGCCCGGCAAAAACATCAGGATGTTTCCCGCATCGCTCATCGACATCGCCTCACGACACACGCCGACCATCCTTTCCCAGATCGGAATCTCACGCGGCGGTCCACCACGGCGGTCATGGGTCGGAGCTTTTTCAGGACGATAAAAAACCTCAACGGGATAGGTGCGGCCACCGGCTTCGAGCGTGACCGCGGGCGCGAGAAAATCGGCCAAGCCTGCAGTTTCAAGTGTGGCTGACATCACCACCACTCGCAAATCTGGGCGCGGACCATCCTGCAGATCTAGACAGCGTGCGAGCGCGACATCGACCGCGAGACGGCGTTCGTGGAATTCATCGAATATCACCGCGCCAATGCCATCAAGCTGCGGATCATCCTGGATCCAGCGCTGGAACACGCCGTCGGTGAGGTAGAGAATTTTCGTTTCATTTCCATACTTCGAATCGAAGCGCACCGCATGACCAACTTCGCGCCCAACGCTCGTGCCGCGTTGTTTCGCCACCCATCCGGCAAGCAGTCGCGCCGCCATGCGTCGGGGCTCGACGACGAGAATCATGCCCTTCACGCTAGCATCAAGTAACATGCCGGGCACTTCCGTCGACTTGCCGGAACCGGTCGGAGCTTTCAGCAGCACCCGCGCGCGATCGCTGGAAGTGACAGCGGCACGCAAGGCGTCGGCAATTTCGAAGACTGGTAATGACACGCACGAGGGTGTGAATGGAAATGCGGCATCGGGGAAGCGCAAAGAAGGAGCAATGTTTCAGAGCTCGCTGCTCGTTCACCCTATGCCTTTGCGCAGGTCGCGCATGCTGCAGAGGAAGGGATTGGCGGCGGACGCGTCGCCGCGCATCTTGCGGGCGCCGGAGTTTCGTTTGGGGCCGAAGCGAGTGCGGGAATGGGCGAAGGCTTCGTCGACAAAGAGGCGACTGCCAATCACCGCGCCGTCGGTGAAGTAACGAATGCGATGCCGCAGCATGCGG
>JAGWXY010000058.1 GCA_018969605.1 Verrucomicrobiota bacterium
CACCGGCGCTGACGACAATGTTCTTGAGCGGCTTGCCCTCGGCCGCGGCAAGCGTCTCCGCCGACCAGGCAAGCTCCCAGCCGCAATTCGCAGGCACCAGAGGCCGACATTCGATGCCACACGCCGCGAAGCAATCGATCCATGATCCATCGGATCCCGTACGCGACCACGAACCACCACCCATGGCAAAAACAACCGCTGTCGCGTGCACCTTTACGCCATTTGAAAATGAAACTTCGTGCGGCCGTCCGGGCTTGAACCCGACAAGGCGATGCCGCGTCTCAATTTGAACGCCCAACTCGCGCAACCGTGTGATCCATCGCCTCAACAAAGGCGCGGCTTTCATCTCCTTGGGGTAAACTCTGCCGCTGCTTGCCTGAAAGGTTTCAATGCCAAGCCCGCCCGCCCATTCACGAAGAGCACTCGAGCTAAATTCGTCCAAGAGCTTTTCCCAAAACACTCGATCTCCGCCGCCATAACGCGTCACGAATACCTCCACGCCTTCGCCATGCGTGAGATTCAAGCCACCCTTGCCCGCAACCAAAAACTTGCGACCCAGCGATGGCATCGCATCGAAAATGGTGACCGACAACCCACGCATCGCTGCCATTTCCGCCGCGCGGAGCCCTGCCGGGCCCCCGCCAATCACGGCCACTTGCAGAGACTTCTGTGATGACACCTTTTTGATGCGCCGACGCTATGCGCTGCGCCCATGCCGTCAATTCAACGATGCGCGCGGATTGACACCATGACCGCTGAGCTTCAGTTTCCCTAGGAAGCGCCATGCGCACGCCTAAATCATGATTTTCAAAAGCCTCTGCCGCCACGCCGGAATCGGTGCCAACTCGTACCTTCTGGAAACATCGAGCTCCCGCATCGTGCTCGATGCCGGCATGCACCCGAAGCACGAGGCGCTCGAGGCAATCCCCCACTACGATTTTGTCGAAGAGGACAGCGTCGATGGCATCGTCATCACCCACTCGCACCTTGACCATGTCGGCACCCTGCCGGTTTTTCTCGAACAGCAACAACGCGCGCGGGTCTACCTCACGCCGGAGACCGCCGAGCTGGCATCAGCCATGCTTCACAACTCGGTCAATGTGATGCAATCGAAACGCATCGAACTCGGCATCACCGAATACCCGCTCTTCGAGCATCGCGACATCGATCGCATCATCGATTCGTTCGAGCACCGCGGCATCGAGCGACCCTTCGATCTCGATCCTGATGGCACCGTTCGCGCAACCTTTCACGATGCGGGCCACATCCTCGGATCGGTCGGCGTCACGATCGAATGCGAAGGCAAACGCCTGATGTACACGGGCGATGTGAATTTCGAACACAGCACTTTGCAAAAAGGCGCGCTTTTTCCGGAAAATCCGGTCGACGCGCTGATCGTCGAAACCACCCGCGGAGCCCAACAACGCGCACCAGGATACGACAGGCACCACGAAGAAAATGAATTTGCCGAGGCCATTCAACGCGTGATCGACCGCAAAGGCTCAGTGCTCATTCCAGTTTTCGCAATGGGCAAAACCCAAGAGGTACTCGGCATGCTGCATCGTTTCAAAAGCGAAGGGCTGATCCATCACAACACGCCGGTCTACATCGGCGGCCTCGGCACGAAGATGACGCACATCTACGACCGCTACTGCGATGTCTCGCGCCGCCACCTTCCCGGGTTCCGCTTTCTTAAGGACATGGATATCGAAGGTGCCAACCGCAAACGCACAGGCCCGATCCCATTCACCAACGGCTGCATTTACGCGCTTTCAAGCGGCATGATGTCGGAAAAAACCGTATCCAATGTCTTCGCGCGACAAGGTGTCCTGGAAAACAAAAAACACGGCTTGTTCTTCGTCGGGTACGCCGACCCCGAAACTCCCGGCGGCCGCATCCGTGCTGCAAAAAATGGCGACGAAGTCCTACTCGATCCCGCCTTCCCGCCGGTCAAGCTTCGCTGCGAAATGCGCACTTTCGACTTCAGCGGGCATTCGACCCGCGAAGCGATCATGGACTACATCGCCAAGATCCGACCGAAAAAAGCATTTCTCGTTCATGGCGACGACGATGCGGTCGAGTGGTTCCGCGCGGAGATTCACAAGAACCTGCCGCATACCGAGGCGATCGCTCCGCTTCCCGGCGATGAGCACCGGATCTGATCCCGCGCATGCCGCAAGGCCTAGCGCTCAATGCGGAATCCACGGCAATTCTTGAGCAGCGGAATCTCCGCCGTGCGATGACTGCGAATGTTTCTCGCCATCGCCGACTCATCGATGATCTCGCGCAAAAACGCATCGAGCTCGTCAGCCTCGCCCATCGCCTGCAGCTCAACGCTTCCATCATCGAGGTTTTTGACAAAACCGCAGACATCAAATCCTCGCGCGAGATCCTTCACGGTGTATCGAAAACCCACACCCTGCACCCTGCCTTCAAAAACCACCTGTCTCGCAATCATAGGATCCAACTCACTTGAATTTTTCGGCGAAAGTCTTGGTCGCCGAATTGATAAAACGAATCGCCGTCGGCCGCGGTCGCGTGACCACGAAGTGACGCTCATCCGCGGAAACCACAATGCCGCCAAGCTTTGCGGCTTCGCTTGCGTTGGCAGCTGCAGAAATCAACTCGAGCGCAACCGATTGCAACTTTTCAGCGGCCTCCGCCGACTCGAGTTCAATCTCCCAAAGCACCGCTGTCGAAGCTTCGCCATCCGGCACGAGCACATAGCGGTCTGCCGCCCAACTCGATGAAAGTTCGTGAGCCATGCCTACATCACCGGCGCGCTCCAGCCAAAGCCGCAGGCCAAGTTGTCCGGCGGACTCGCTGAGATACGGCTCCTCGGGAAGCCCCGTGATCTCGATGCGCTTGGCGGAAATTTCTGCAAGCCCCGCTTGCAGGATTTTTCGCGTCGTGAGCGGCGGCTCGCGCAACGCGGCCAAAAGTTTTTCACCTCCCTGCACATGCAAGGTGTCAGCATACCCCTTGCCCTCAACCACCGGGAAAGTGGTCAGGCCTTGGATGAATGGTGGCAAACTTGCGAAGAGTTGCTCGACTCCAACATTCGACTTCATCGACATGAAGCCACCCTTCAATGCGTTGACCGCAAGAAACCTCGCCTCAACACCAGCCGCTGCGCCTTGATGCAAGGCCTCACGCGCACGCGCGGCATCATCGCCCAGGTATGCCGCCGGTGGTGGAAAATGCTGATGCAACAAAATGCGCGAAATCAAACGCAGCATCGCCGCCTGATCCGGAATCGCGGCATCCTCAAAGCGATCGGTGATCCATGCCTCCCCGGTGACATCGTCGAACCACCCGCGCGCACCAGTCGTGCGCACAACCGTGAGTTGCGAAAGCAAATCGTCACCCGCTCCAAGCCAACCAATCCACTGATACGCCTCTTTGCGATCATCAATGCCCGAAGGACCGAAGCGGCTCTCGATCGCCGCCGCCACACGATCGCGCAATTCCTCGGATGCGATGCGATGAACAACCGGATTTGAAATGAATCGCAGACCAAATTCCTTTTCCACGCGTGCAATGGCCTCGGCAGGCACCGACACCTCGCCCCCACCCTGCGCCAATGACCTCAGCGATTCATTCTCACGCTTCAGCATCGCATTTTCTTCGAGCAGAATTTTCAAACGATCCTCTTGCCCTGCAGGACCCTCACCCAGCGAGCGCCAATGAAGCCCTTGCATAATACCTCCCACGCCAATAGCGGCACCCATCAACCACGGCAGCAATGTCTTGGGGTCAGCCACGGATCAGAAATTCGGCTCAACGACCCACCGGGCGCGCGTTGGGATTTGCAGGCGCCTTGCCCGAATCCTCTTTAAACGGGTTCACATCCAAGGCCGATGATTTCACGCCAAAGACCTCTTCGAAAGTTTTGCCCGGAAGCAGGTTATAAACAATCGGCGCGCTCCGGTTGCCCTGCGCGTCATACACATAACAAACCCGCTGCACCGGCATCTCGGCTCCGGTGTTTGGATCCAGACGCTTGGTCCTCGCATCAAACATCCGCTCCTCGACGAGCTGTCCGTCGGATTTGCGATAGCCGTAGCTGACCTTGTAGAGCAGGTTGTTGGCGCCATCGTAAATTTTGCAACTCACGGGATTGCTGTTCGAATCCATCCGGTAATTCGTCATCATCACCAAGACCCCATTGGCATTGAATTTTTTCTTGGTGAGCGAGCGGTTGTCGGGCGTGCGGGTGAACAGCGTACGCGAGCCATCCTCGTGGCGCATGACGCGCACATTGGGGCCATCGACCGCCTCAAGCTCGTTGCCCTGCGCCTGCAAGCAAAGGCAAAGTGCGGATAAAACCGCCAGCAGCGGATTGGAAATTTTCCAGTTTGCCAGAAAGCTCACGCGCGCCAAGGTAGTTGCGCATGGCGGACGCTGCAAGCCGCCAGTTTCACATGATCTGGAGAACCCGCCGCGCAGCCCTCGACCTCAGCGATCGCGCACGAGTCATGGGCATCCTTAATGTCACGCCGGATTCATTTTCGGACGGCGGATCCCACTTCGGCATCGAAGCCGCATTGGCCCATGCCCGCGAAATGATCGCGCAAGGGGTCGACATCATCGATGTCGGCGGCGAATCCACCCGGCCCGGCTCGCTGCCGGTTCCTGCAGATGAGGAAACCAAACGAACGGCACCAGTCATCCGCGCACTTCGCACCGAATGGGACGGCTTGATCTCCATCGACACCTCGAAAGCCGCAGTCGCGAAAGCCGCAATCGAATCCGGCGCGGACATCGTCAATGATGTGAGCGGCCTGCGGGCTGACCCACAGATGGCCGATGTTTGCGCGACGAGCCGCTGCGGCGTGGTCGTGATGCACATGCAAGGCACACCCCAGAACATGCAGGTTGCACCGCACTACGCCGATGTGGTGAGTGAGGTAGCGGATTTTTTCAAAGAACGCATGGCCTCGCTCACCGCGCAGGGCATCGCCCCCGAAAACATTTGCGTCGATCCCGGCATCGGCTTTGGAAAAAACCTCGATCAAAACATCGCGCTTCTCAGAGCTTTGAACCAAATCGCCCCCGCAGGCCGACCGCTATTGCTCGGAGTTTCCAGGAAATCCTGCATCGCAGGCATGCTCGAAAGCACCGACATCAAAGAGCGCGACTGGCCCACGGTCGCCATCACCTCATGGGCAAGACAACAAGGAACCATGCTGCATCGCGTACATGAAGTCCGGCCCAACCTCCAAGCCTTGCGCATGACGGAAGCGATCATGGGCTGATCGGCAACTGTCGCCGCTGCCGCATCTCACCTTGGCATCGCAATCGTTCCTGTTGGCTTGAGAGCATTGCGATATCTCGCAATCGCATCCACAATCCCTCTGGCAATTGCCCTCTGATATCTCTCGTTGTGAATGAGACGCGCCTCGCGCTGATGCGACATGAAGCCACCCTCGAACAAAATAGCCGGATGCTTCACCCCGGAAAGCACACTGAAACGCGCGCGCTTGATGCCGCGATCAAAGGTGTTTGTGCCCAGCCTTCGCAAGACAGACCAGTGCACCGCGGTGGCCAAAGCGACATTTGCAGAATCATGCTCATTGCCCGCGCGCTGGGTGTAATCCGAGGCGATGGTGTCCCTGCCATAATGGGAAACCCCGGCAGGCGACAAAGTGAAGGTCTCGATGCCCCGCGCCTCACTGCCGCCCGAATTGAAATGTATGCTCAAGAAAAGCGCGCCCTCGGTTCTGGCATTCGCCACATCCACACGCTCCTGCAGCGACAGGTAGCGGTCGCTATCGCGCGTCATCACAACCTTAAAGCCACGCTTCTCGAGCATCAACTTGGCCATGGTCGCAACCTTAAGATTGTACGACGCCTCGGTGCCGAGCGAATTGGTGGCACCCGCGTCCACTCCGCCATGCCCGGGATCAAGAATGATTGTACCGAAATTTTCCGCATTCTTGATGAATCGCGGACGCAAAACCGGATCGATAAGCTTCGCAAAATCGATGCGCGAAATGAATGCCTTATCGCCGGACATTGTCACGGGATGGGTGAAGACAAATTTTACCTCGTTCATCAGGCATTCCCGGCCGCCAATCGTCAGACTCATCCGCTTTTTTTTCGGAATTTCCAAAACCAAGGAGTTGCCCTTTCGCGAAATCGTTCTGAAACCGTAGAAATTTTTAATGCTTTCGACCGAAACAAAATCCCGCCCATCGATTTTCACCACATCAAGACTGCTGTCCGCCGCACGCACGCCCGTGGCAAAAACATAAAACAAACCAACACATGCCAACTGCAGGATGGCTCGAGTCCACCTGCGCTTCTCAATCGTATGGAAGTTGCGACACACTGGATATGATCGAGGCTAGCACCGCGATTTAGGGCTGACAACCGGATTTGATCCGATCGGCGTCCGCCCCAATCACGATTTTCGGGTGGCCTTTGATCTTGCGAACCCGAGAGGCATTGGGGAAACTGGCACATCCGCACCATCATGGCATCCCACCCCTCCATCAACATTGCCCGGCTGACCTACCTGCTGATCTGCGAAGCCGCCGGTATCGCCATCGCGCTAAGCACGCGAGGCACCACGTACGAGGTTTCGATGGCCACCGGGCTGGTGGGCGGTCTGCTTATTGCCGGGCTATTCATCTGGATCGAGTCCCTCATTCGCGGCTTCACGCTGCGCGGTTTTTCGACCGCCACCTTCGGCCTTGCCGTGGGCCTGCTCTGCGCGTGGCTGCTGACGCGGGTGCAAATCTCCAGCCTGATCGAACTTTCATTTCGCGATGCATTGGAAAAACAGGAAAATGCCGAGGCGCTCGTCAACGCCCTGCGCCTTGCATTTGATGTCATGCTTTTCGCGAGTCTCGGCTTCCTCGGCGCCGTGCTCGCACTTCGCGGCAACCGCGACGACTTCGCCTTCGTGATCCCTTATGTTCGCTTTCGACAGGATTCGTCGTCGGGCCAGCCAATCCTGCTCGATGCCGAATCAGTCATCGACGGACGGGTTGCCGGGGTCATGCGCTCGGGATTCCTCCACGGGCGCCTGGTGCTGCCGCGCTTCTCGCTCGACGAATTGCAAGCACTCGCGCAAGCCCCACAGAGCGAATCAAAGCAACGCGCCCAACGTGGCCTCGATGCGCTCGAAGCGATGCAAAAATCCAACGACATCCAGGTTTCCATCCATGATTCATCATCGCCAGAACTGCCGGAATCAACGCACAACAAGCTGGTGGAAATCGCCCGACTGCTTGGAGCACGGCTGATGACCAGCGACGAAAATCTTGCCAAGATCGCAAGACTGCGTGGCATCGATGTCCTCAACCTGCAGGAACTCGACGAGGCCCTGCGGCCGCCGGTGGAAGTCGGTCAACGCATGCGCATCGCACTGGTCAGACCCGGCAAAGAAGATCATCAAGGCGTTGGCTATCTGCCCGATGGCACCATGATCGTGGTCAATCATGCGGTGGCAAAAATCGGCACCAGTCTCGAAGTGATCGTGGTCAGCAAACTTCAGAGCGCCGCAGGGCTCATGGTCTTTGCAGAGCCATATGTGAGGCGCTGATACGGCGAAAAACGATCGCCCACACACTCAACGCTTGGGCGCGTTCTGCTTGCGGAAAAGCGGAACCAGATTTTCATCCATCCAGCCGAAGGCTGATTCGAGACCTCCCTCGAGATACAGGTTTCCGATCGATGCCTCGACTCGCGTGGGATTTCCGAATGCAGAGAGGAAATCATTGGAAGTCATTCGCGTGAACCACTCGCCATCCATGGTGCTGCGCTCGCGCAAAACGAACTGCCTCGCATACAGGGCAAGCACCGCGTCACCCACCCAAGCGGCCTCCCGCTCTTCACGCATTTGATCTGCTTTTCGGCTCACCGCGCCATCATGCACCTCAAGGCACCGGGCGCAAAACTTTTTGAAGTCGCTCGTGCTGGATCCGGTCTCGCAAGCGCGCCTCAGACGCCTCATCCCAATAACCGGGTTGCAATTCCAAAAAAACCGACGCGTAAGGCATCGCGCTCCGGGTGCGGATCACCAACACATCAAAACTTCGACCCGTGTCCTCAAGCAAAGTCATCAACGACTGCTGCTCAAGCTCCGCCGCCTCATGACCATGAAGCGCGCCATTGATCCGCTTGCGCATGTCATCAATGCCCGGTGCAAAATCATTCTCAACCGAACGCAACTCACGCGTCAGATACACTCGCGGACGAAGGTTTTCAGTTCGCTCAAGAGCCCGCAGCACATAGTCGAGCGCCTCGGGGATTTCCACATCGGCCACCACCTGCCGCAATCCCGGGCGGTTCTGCGCGGGATACGACGCCTCAGCAATCACGATCCAGTTGCGATAACCAAGCTGCGCAGCCTGACGATCCACCGCCGCCTGCCACGAATTCTGCGAGCCAAAATTCGCGCACCCGATCGACATGATCGCGACGCCGAATGAAATCATGCGATGAAGCGCGCTCATTGCTGCTTGATAAAGCCAAGCCCACCCCCTTGTCAATCCACCGCCCTTGGACCGCCCCCCACAAAAAAGCCCGACCCTGCAGCACAGGATCGGGCATTTGATAAAATGCATCAGCTTACTTCGAGCTCGAGGTATAGCTTGCTTGGCTGGCGCCCTTCTTGATCTTGCTCTGCTTGATCCAGCTCATCGTTGAGCGAAGCTTGGCCCCGACCTTCTCAATCGGATGGGCGGCTTCTTTTTTGCGGATGGCGTTGAACTTCTTGTAGCCGCTCTCGTATTCAGCGATCCACTCCTTGGCAAACTTGCCGGATTCGATTTCCTTAAGCTGTTTCTTCATGCGCTTCTTCACCGAGGAATCAATGATCTTAGGACCAACGCTGACGTCGCCCCACTCGGCGGTTTCCGAAATCGAGAAACGCATGCCCGCGATGCCTTGCTCGTTCATCAGATCGACGATGAGCTTGAGCTCGTGCAAGCACTCGAAATAAGCCATTTCCGGCTGATAACCAGCTTCGACGAGAACCTCGAATCCGGCTTTCACCAAAGCCGAAGCACCGCCGCAGAGCACGACTTGCTCGCCGAAAAGATCGGTCACGGTTTCTTCGCGGAAGTTGGTTTCAAACACACCGGCACGGGCGCATCCGACTCCACCGGCCCAAGCGAGCGCGGTTTGCTTGGCCTTGCCGGAAACATTCTGATGAACGGCGATCAAACCGGGAACACCTTTGCCCGCCACAAACTGCGAACGAACGGTGTGACCCGGGCCTTTGGGGGCGACCAGAATGACATCCACAAACTTCGGCAGCTTGATCGTCTTGAAGTGCACAGCGAAACCGTGCGAGAAAAGAAGGGTTTGGCCCTTGGTAAGATTCGGTGCGATGTCCTTCTCATACACTGCCGGAATAACAGTGTCGGGAGTTGCGACAAAAATGACATCGGCAGCTTTCACCGCATCGCCCGTGTCCATGACTTTGAAACCAAGCTTCTTGGCCACCTCGCGGGACTTCGACTTTTTGTAGAGGCCGATGATGACATTGAGTCCGCTGTCCTTGAGGTTCAACGCGTGGGCGTGGCCTTGCGAGCCGAAGCCGATCACAGCGAGGGTTTTCTTTTTGAGCGGAGCGATCGGCGCATCCTTGGTGGTATAGATTTTCGCAGCCATGGCAGATTGTAAGGGTGGTTGAATTGTGTGCGGCAGAGTTGTCTGATCACCGCAGCGGGGCGCGACACTGCCCAGCCACAGGCCCGGGGTCAAGCAACAACCGCACATGAACAGGCAATTGCTTGCCGTCCATCGCCACAAGCTCTATCAAGAGCCCGTGCCCGCGCGGAACATCGTTTATTTCGACCTGGAAACCCAACGCAGCTTCAATGATGTCGGGGGCTCTTCCCATAAGGACAAAATGGGCATCTCGGTCGCTGTCACTTACAGTACCGCCACCAACGCCTACGAGATCTACAATGACCGCGAGCTCGACCGCTTGGCCGACAAACTCGTGCGCGCCGATCTGGTGGTTGGGTGGAATCACCTCTACTTCGACTACCCGGTGCTCCAAGCCCATGTGTTCCACACACTGGCCGAACAAACCATCAACCTCGACATGATGGTCGAACTCGAAAAATCCGTCGGCTTCCGCCTCAAGCTCGATTCAGTCGCCTCGGCCACTCTTGGCACCGGCAAATCAGGCGACGGCCTCGACGCCCTCCGCTGGTGGCAGGAGCACAGAAAAACCGGCGACTTCGCCCCGCTGCGCAAAATCGCGGAATACTGCGCCTACGATGTGAAAGTCACCCGCTGCGTGCACGAATACGCCGTGCAAAACGGTCACCTCAAATACAAGGACAAGACCGGCAAACTCGTTGAAATTGCAGTGGATTGGAAATGACCGCGCGCAACCGCGCAAGGATCACATCAAGCCAACCATTTCAAGCACCTTGGTGACCGTCCACACAAAGGTCGCAACAAGGGCGACGATGAAAATCTTGATACAGCGTTCGATCTGAGGGCGCGTCATGGGTTGGTTGTAATCAGCCCAAAGCCTATCGCACAAGTGCGAAGCACGGAAAAATGTTTACTGCCGCGCTGCTTACGATCCCCCCTACAAAAAAAGAGCCCAGCACTTTGAATGTTTTCAAAGTGCTGGGCATATACCTGGCGACGACCTACTCTCACAGGACCTATCGTCCCACTACCATTGGCGCTGTGGCGTTTCACTTCCGGGTTCGGAATGGGACCGGGTGGTTCCACCACGCTCTGGTCACCAGAGGGCAATTCTCTCATCATGAGAACTGGGACTCTGGGGGCCCGAGTAATTTTGAATGATGAATTTTGAATTTTGAATTAAAATTTATCATTCAACATTCAACATTCAACATTGCGGCCTTACGGCCGCTTGCCCGCTCTCTGGCATCCATATGGAGTGTGGTCTGGTTTGACTGGCTGCATGATTGTTGATTGCAGCACCGTTTCTGCGGTTTCCTTGGCATTTCCGATTCCAAAAACAGGAATCAAGCCAAACGGATGATTAGTACTTCTCGGCTAAACATGTTACCACGCTTGCACCTAAAGCCTATCAACGTCGTAGTCTTCGACGATCCTTCGGGGAAAATTCATCTTGGGAGGAGCTTGGCGCTTAGATGCTTTCAGCGCTTATCTCTTCCGCACATAGCTACCCGGCCATGCCGTTGACACGACAACCGGTGCACCAGAGGTGCGTCGATTCCGGTCCTCTCGTACTAGGAACCGAACCCCTCAATTTTCCTGCGCCCACAGAGGATAGAGGACCGAACTGTCTCGCGACGTTCTGAACCCAGCTCGCGTGCCGCTTTAACCGGCGAACAGCCGGACCCTTGGGACCTTCTCCAGCCCCAGGATGCGACGAGCCGACATCGAGGTGCCAAACTTCATCGTCGATATGAACTCTTGGATGAAATCAGCCTGTTATCCCTAAGGTACCTTTTATCCGTTGAGCGACGGCAATTCCACATTCAACCGCCGGATCACTTGGGCCTGCTTTCGCATCTGCTCGACTTGTGGGTCTCACAGTTAGGCGGGTTTATGCCCATGCACTCGACACACGGTTACCAACCGTGCTGAACCCACCTTCGCGCTCCTCCGTTACTCTTTGGGAGGATACCGCCCCAGTAAAACTGACCGGCTGACAATGTCCCTCGCCCGGATTCACGGGACCGAGGTTAGATCTTCCAACACCCAAGGGTGGTATCTCACTGGCGGCTCTGCGGCCCCCTGAAGGGCCGCTTCAAAGCCTCCCACTTATGCTGAGCATGAAAATCGAAAAACCAATGACAGCTTACAGTTAAGGTCTATAGGGTCTTTCCGTCCTTCTGCGGGCAGGCGGCATCTTCACCGCCATTACAATTTCACTGAGCACCCGGTTGAGACAGCGCCCAACTCGTTACACGATTCGTGCAGGTCGGAACTTACCCGACAAGGAATTTCGCTACCTTAGGACCGTTATAGTTACGGCCGACATTCACGGGGACTTGGACTCGAAGCTTCGCATTGCTGCTAACATCTCATCTTAATCTTTCCGCATTGGTCACGTGTCACATCCTATACTTGGCCTTGCGGCTTGGCAGAATGCTGTGTTTTTGCTAAACAGTCGGTTGGGCCATTTCACTGCGACCTAGATAAATCTAGGTACCCCTTATCCCGAAGTTACGGGGCCAATTTGCCGAGTTCCTTAACCGGGGTTCACTCTTGCGCCTTGGTATATTCTACCCACCCACCTGTGTCGGTTTGCGGTACGGGTTGCTTAGCATGCACCGGATCTTTTCTCGGCACCGACTTTGGCAATGCGGATCGGCCGTAGCCTCACCTCGGAATTCAATCACTTAGTTGCCTCCATCGATGCGTCCATCCGGGTTAAGGGTCGCAAGTGCAGGAATATTAACCTGCTGTCCATCGCCTACGCGTATCCGCCTCGGCTTAGGTCCCGACTAACCCCGGGACGAAAAACGTGGCCCGGGAATCCTTGGGTTTACGGCGGACGGGGATTTCACCCGCCTTATCGTTACTCATGTCTGCATCCTCTCTTCTCAACACTCCACGGTCAGTCGCCATCGCGCTTCGACGCGTTGAGAATGCTCCTCTACCGCGCCATACCCCAGGGTATGGCACCCAGAGCTTCGGTATCATGCTTAATCGCCAATCATTTTCGGCGCGGAATCTCTCGATGAGTAAGCTATTACGCACTTTTTAAATGGTGGCTGCTTCTAAGCCAACATCCTCACTGTCTGTGAAATTCCACATCCTTTCCACTTAGCATGATTTGGGCACCTTAGCTGCTGATCAGGGTTGTTTCCCTTTTGACGACGAAGCTTATCCCCCGCCGTCTCACTGCCGCGTTCTGTTGAGTGGTATTCGGAGTTTGATAGGGGTTGGTAGACGGGTATGCCCCCTAGCCCTTTCAGTGCTCTACCCCCACTCATAAACACGCGACGCTGCACCTCAATGCATTTCGAGGAGAACCAGCTATCACGGGGTTTGATTAGCCTTTCACTCCTACCCTCAGCTCATCCGAGAATTTTTCAACATTCACCGGTTCGGTCCTTCACGCAGTATCACCTGCGCTTCAACCTGGCCAAGGGTAGATCACCTCCGCTTCGGGTCCAGCACGTGCAACTATGATCGCCCTATTCGGACTCGCTTTCGCTTCGCCTCCGTCCCATAAGGACTTAGGCTTGCCACACATACTGACTCGCAGACTCATTAAGCAAAAGGCACGCCATCACCCAGCACTTTTCAACGCTTGGATCGCGATTGGAAAACGCTTGCGTGGAGCCGGGATTTTAAATGTCCCCGCGCCGCGCCATATTGCTTGAGCTTTCGCTCGCGTTTTCTCGCATCCTCCTCGGCTTGATAAGCTTCATAATACAGAAGCTCCCAGCCAGGATGCTCGCTTGTCCGATGTGCCTTGATCCGAGATTTCAAGTTGCCGCTGTACCCGTAGTACAGCTTGCCACTTTCCGGTTCAATCAACACATAAACGTAATGCATGGCATTTACGCCAAGCACCACCCAATCTCAAGTCAAGCACTGAAAAGTGCTGGGCTCTGACACCTTGTAGGCACACGGTTTCAGGTTCTATTTCACTCCGCTCACAGCGGTTCTTTTCACCTTTCCCTCACGGTACTGGTTCACTATCGGTCGCCAACTAGTATTTAGCCTTACGCAGTGGTCTGCGCAGATTCATACGGCGTTTCACGTGTGCCGTATTACTCAGGAACACCCTAGGGCCGGCTCGGATTTCGGTCACGGGGGTTTCACCCTCTTTGCCGGAGCTTTCCATCTCCTTGACCTATCGTTGCCGGTCCCACATCGGGGTCCTACAACCCCGGGAGCAAGCTCCCGGTTTGGGCTCTTCCGCGTTCGCTCGCCACTACTGACGGAATCGATTCTCTTTCTTTTCCTCCGCTTACTGAGATGTTTCACTTCAGCGGGTATTGCGTGCTTTTCCCTATCTTTGTTCAGGAAAAGACGATGGCGTATTAACGCCATCAGGTTACCCCATTCGGAAATCTCCGGATCAAAGCGCATGTGCCGCTCCCCGAAGCTTATCGCAGCTTGTCACGTCCTTCATCGCCTGTTGGCACCAAGGCATCCACTGTGTGCCCTAAAAAGCTTGATTCCATGTTTGAAATCAGCC
>JAGWXY010000059.1 GCA_018969605.1 Verrucomicrobiota bacterium
GCCTGCCGCCGCAAAGCGAAAGCGGGTGGGACCACTGGCATTGGTTTTGGGCTGGTGAGGGTTCCAGACCTCGGCCATGAAATAAGCTCGGTTGGCAGTCGAATCAGTCGTAGGACGGTAAAAATGGCTGAAGACGCGAGTCAGATATGGGATATTCTCAATCCCAGCGAAGTCGTTGACACCGAAGGCGATCTTGGTCGGAAAGGCATCCGCATCGTATTGGTCGATGAGGTTCACGCCAATCTGGATGATCTGGTTGTCCGGGTTGGAATCCAGCGCATTCGTATCCATTTGCGTGACGCCCAGACTTCTGCCGAGCGAGCCGCTGAGGATCGAGGCCTTGAGCAGTTCGAAGAAATTTGGCTCGCGTCCTGAGATCGAACCGAGCGTGGCGATGGAGCTTTGTGCCGACGAGCCCGTGGGCCCGGCGTAGATCCAACGGTCGGAGCTCCAAGTGAGGCCGAAGTCGCGTTGGACGGTCGCGGCGCTTGCTTTTGAGGCGACGCCGGCAAGCATGGTGGTATTGCCCGTGGTATTGACCCCAGTACGACCGAGCCCGGCGAGACGCGAGAGCGGAAAGCGGGTCTTGAGCAAAGGTTCGCCTTGCTGAGCTGCCGTGCCATCGGCACGGATGAAGCCAGCCCCCGAAGAAGGCACCCGCACATGCGGCAAGAAGCGGTTGGCGGAGCCTGGCGAGTTGCGCTCGGCGTTGTAATTGATCGAGCTGCCAGTCGGAGTCGTCGGCGACCAACTCGGCGCGCTGACCGCGCGCGAAAAGTGGGTGAGGTATGGCAGGGCGGCGGTGCTGATGCCGAAGTTGCCATTGTTGGCGAGCTTGATCAGATCCTGGCGGCTAAGGATGCGGTTGTCCGAATCGCTCGCGCTGTTGGCAACTTTTTGGAATCCGTATTTGGGGCCGAAGTTGTAGTAAGCGTTGGCAGTGGCATTTCCCAACCCGAGAAAGGAAAGGAAATTGGTGGCAGTCGTCCCGCTCACTTTGTTGCGCCAGTCTTTGACGAAGAGGCTGGCATTGGCTGCAGAGGTGATGCCGGGGATGTTCTCGAGCGCCGCCATGGCCAAGTTTCCTTTGCGCGCCGAATCCGCAGTCGTGACGCCGCTGGGATACCCCGCCACATTGATATCGAGCAAACCGCTCACATCGTAAATGTTGTATGCGAAGCGGCCAATGATGAACTTGTCGTTGGTCGGCCTGCTGTCACGGAAGACATTGTTCCATGTTTGTGGGGAAGCCACGCCGACCCGATCCATCAGAATCCAGTTGGGAACTGTGCTGGTGGTGAAATTTCCTCCCACAAGCAGCCGGGGCATGTCCCAGCGAGTGGTGCTGACCGTGCGTCCATCAACCGAGGCAGTGGTGGTTGGGGTGGTGGTCGCAGCAGAAATCAGCTTGGTGCCGGCTGCCGAAAACATACCACCGGTCGCGCCACTTTGCTTGATCAGGTTGTCGAAAACCGCGCCGCTCGTTGCGCCAAGCCGGTTCTGGCCGGGAAAGGCTGCGCTGGCGGAAGTGGGCTCCATGATGACAACGCCATTGTCGAGGGTTTCCGTGGACCCCGCCCGCATTTCGTTTTTCAGATCGGCGATGATCGTCTCGGCCGCGCTGTTGGCGAGGATCTCGGCCTTCTGGCCGCCGGTTGTGCCACCGACCAACACGGCCTCGCGTGTGCTGCGGCCGAGAAATGCGACGACGACAAAGCTCACCAAAATCAGCATCGCAAGGGTGATGACCAATGCCGCGCCGGAGTGGTGGCTGGCGATACGGTGTTTGTTGTTGGCGTAAGTTTTCATAAGGAATTTCATCTGACGGTGTACATGCGCTCGTAAAAGCGGATGTTGGCGCGGACGGGCTTGCTGATTTGGCTGTCTCCAAGCGTCTCCAATTTTTTATTCCAAACAGCGATCGGCGTTTCGCCATCGCCTTGTGGACGCGAAAATTGATCCGCGAATGAGGGAGTGCTTTTGAACGCAAGATTTCGCGTGCGCGTGTCCAACACCGCGATGCCAAGCGTCATGCCTACGACATAGGTGCCGTCAACTGAGTCTTCCGCACGAAAGGGAATGAGCCTGCAAGAAGAGGCAATGTTGACGCCCTTGGGGAAAACCTGATCCGTAGGCATCTTGTAGCTTGGCGGGGTCTGAACGGTTTTCCCATTGTTGAGCAGAAAACTGATGTGCAGGCGGATGATGCCGGTGCCAAGCACTTGCCAGTTGAGAATGTCATTGCCTCCGTCGGACAAGTCACCGGAGGCTTTTTCAATGATTGATCCGATCGGGTCGACATACAGCAGGCTGCCATCGCCACGCGAGGCCATGGGGTAATCCTGTCCGTCGATGTCTTCGGTGTTGTTGATCCGATAGGCAACCACCACACCTCGCCTGTCGCCGCTCGTCGCCCGCGGCCTCGATCGGCAGATGAAGCCAATGGCCGAGTTGCCACCACTTCCAGCACCCTCGTCATAAAATGCCGTGATCCCGCCATCGGTGATCATGGTGTTGAGATCGGTACCGAAGCGATCGAAAAACGCCCTTGCCTGCGATGCGGTATCCATTCGCTTTTCCGCTCCGGCGGTGGTGTCGGTTGCGCCGATGACGGCCCAAGCGGTCAAGCCAATGATCATCGAAAACAGGATCATCGAGGCCAGCAGCTCAACCAAGGTGAAGCCGCGTTGGAATTTCCTGGGCATAGTCAGCGCTTGGTTCATTTTACGGGTTCTGGGTAATGGGTGATCACGGTATCAAGAAAGGAGCGAGTGCCGATGCGACCCGCAAGCGCAGCGCGGGTGGTGGGTATGGACGCCGGGTCGTCGAGTGAAGGTCGATAAGGCCACACGACAAAGGCGTTGATCTTCACAGGCCCGGCCGCCATGTTGTTTCCCGCAGGGTCGCTGTTGTTTCCTGGAGGGTCGACCTGCAGGTACAGAACCGCCTTGGCGGGAGTGTTTGCGGTTTTTAAACGGATCGTCCCATCCTCGAGCAGGTAAAAACGCGCCGCCCAATCCGGCTGTCTCACATAATACTTGGTGGGATCACTCTCCGCAGTCGCGCTGTCCGAAAAGAATTGGGGAAACGCGTAGTTGGCATCACCCGAATTGATCTCAACGAATCGCGAATTCCTCACCGCCGATGCCACTTGGTTGAGCGCGGCCAGCGCGCGGGCTTGGTCCACCGATTGTCGGAAGCTGTTGAGGCCGGAAGGAATCACGCCCAGCAGCCCGACAAAAGCGAAAGCTACGACGCCCATTGCTACGATCACCTCAACCAGTGAGAAGCCGGCCCTGTATTGGATTTTTTGTTTCATGGTCATAGGCGATAAACTCGGACCTGCCCGGTTCCTCCGTAAAACACCAGTACGGCACCGTCCTTGGCTTGGTCCTTAAGGCTCGTGCCTTTGCGCGACTGGGTGAGCCCGATCATGATCTGCGGCACGAAGTTTTGGGATGACGCGCTGGCGATGATCTCGCCCTGCGGCGAAATGAGGATGATGTCGTTGTAGGTGGTGGACCCGAAGCTGATCTTGCCACCGGGCATATTGGGCTTCTTGAACTCAAATGAGGCGAGGCTGTTGTTCAGATTCAACGCGTACTTGTTGGACACGGTCTCAGTGGCCACATCCGATGGCAATTTTGCTCGAAGCGAAGCGGGAAGATCGGATGCGTTGGCCAAGGCGACATGCTCGATGCTCGTCAGCTTAGTTACGGCGGTGAGATTTGTGGTCGTACTTGAGGACGTGCCGTCCCTCGACATCATGATGCCGACGCAGGTTTCAAGGTTCCCCTCTTCATTGGTAACCGTGGCCAAGCCGACCCAGACATAGGTGTTGCGGCTCACGGCGGTGGATTTGGCCAACTCGAGAGCCGAGGAAATTTGGGAGGCCGCGGAACTGATCCCCCGCGAGGCGCCCAAGTTCTGCACGGCAGGGATGCTGGCCGATAGCAAAATCAACATGATGCCGATCACCACCAGCAACTCGACCAAGGTGAAGCCCTGCTGGCGGTGCTGGCCTTTTTGCGATGGAGAGTCGTCCACAAACCCCGCGAGCTTGGAGATGGGCGTGAGAAAGCCGGAGGATTGTCGCAGCGAGGTTTTCATGAGCTTTAACGCAAATCGTTAAGGCGAATGTAAATACAAGGTGCAGTCACTGCAAGCCTATTTTTATGGGCACGCACCCACATCATCGCGTCGGCTCGAATCACGCCAAAAATGATTTAAATCTTTAATTACGAGTAACTTATAACAAAACTTCGGAGCTTTTTGGGCTCGGCGAAGTCCGACTATCCCCCGCCAATGACGTGTTGGGGTTGATTTTTCGAGGAACAAAAGCGTGCGGCTTTTTTGGCTTGCGCGTTATTGAGCGAATTTGCAATGTCCGCTCATGTTCGCTCAAGAGCGTCACCGTGAGATCCTCAATCTGTTGCGCAAGCACCGCCGCATGGATGTGCAGGCCCTCACGGAGCAATTGGGGATCTCTCCGGCCACCCTGCGGCGCGATCTCAGCCACCTGGACCGCACCGATCAGGTCCTGCGCGTGCATGGCGGGGTGATGATTCCCGGGCTGGCAGATGGTGAAGCCTCGTTCAGGCAAAAATCCGATCGCGAAATTCGCGCGAAACGGCGTATCGCCATGGCCGTCGCCGAAAGCATCCCGCGTGGCGCGAGCGTTTTCATCGATGGCGGCACCACCTGCCTCGAAGCGGGCCTGCTGCTGCGACAACGCGCCGATCTCACCATCATCACCAATTCGCTCCCGCTGATTGCCGGCCATGATCGCTTTGAGGCAAAACTCATCGTGCTGGGTGGCGAGCGGCGCGCGGTCAGTGGCGCGCTCGTTGGCACGCTCGCGATCGATGCCCTGTGCCAGCTTCGTGCCGACATCGCGCTCATCGGTGCCTCGGGTCTGCATCCAAGCGATGGCGCCAGCACCACCGAACTGCTCGAAACCGCCGTCAAGCGCGAATGGATCCTGCGGGCCAGACGCAACTGCCTGCTGGCGGATGCCACCAAATGGCGCTCCAATGCCGAAATCCGTTTCGCCAAGTGGAACGAGTTCACCGATTTCTACACCGACAAAGCCCCACCCGCCACTTTCAACCACAAGAAGCTCAAAATCATCATTTCATGAAACGACTCGACATCAAACTGAACAACATCATCAACGGCTCAAGCTCGGCCAAGGACTTCATCATCGCCGACGCCAAGGATGCCGACATGGCCTTCGGCATCACCGCCCCGGGCCCACAAACAGGTTCCTGCCGCCACGGCTACAACGAGTCGGAAGGCTGCTGGAAAACCCTGTCGCAGTACCTCGAACAAATCCGCGCGGTGATCGCCCAGGACATTGTCGACATCATGCTGCTCTCGGCATCGAATGTCGAAAAACTCGGCATCAAGGAAGGTCTTTTCCGCAACTCCGCCATCACTCCTGCGGCGCGCGCCAACGACACCTCGGATGTCTGGGCCGTGCGCGGTGGCAAATACCCGACCGATCACCCGTCCCGCTCGTTTCGCACCGCCACGATCGACCACATCAAGTACGGTCGTCTCACTGACAACCACAGCCTGCCCTACACCGGTGCCGACCTCGGCCTTTACTCGATCACCTTCACCAACAACATCGATTGGGATTACAAGGCCCTGCAGGATTTCCAGGACTTCCGCATCGAGGCCGAACGCAAGGGCTTCCGCTACTTTCTCGAAGTCTTCAATCCGAATGTGAACCCCGGCATTCCCGACAAAAAGGTAGCCGGATTCCTCAACGATCACATCATCCGCACGCTCGCCGGCGTCACCGAAGTCGGCAGGCCGGTGTTTTTGAAAATCCCCTACAACGGGCCGGGGCCGCTTGAAGAACTGGTGGCCTACGATTCCAAACTCGTAGTCGGCATCCTCGGCGGCAGCGCGGGCACCACACTCGACGCCTTCCAGCTCATTCACGATGCGCGCAAGCACGGTGCCAAAGTCGCCCTCTTCGGCCGCAAGATCAACCTCTCGGAAAGCCCGCTCGCCTTCATCGAATTCCTGCGCCGCGTGGTGGATGGCGAAATCACGCCAGTCGATGCGGTCAAGGCCTACCACGGTGTGCTCCAGCATACCGGCATCAAACCACAGAGATCGCTGCAACAGGACCTGCAGCTCACCACCAACAAGATGAGTTACAAATAATCTCATCATGCCGCCGATCACCGAGCCTTCCACCTATTCAAAACCATGAAACGCAGCGAAATCAACAAGCTCGTCAATTCCGCCACTGTCTGCTTCGAGGCACACGGCTGGGCGCTTCCACCTGAGCCTCGCTGGGATGTCACGGACTTTGGTCTCGGCGACTGGCGCGCGCACGGACTCGTACTCGTCAATCTTGCGGAATACCCGGAGTACTGCGAAAAACTGATGTATGCGCGCAAAGGCATGACCACCCCCGCCCATTGCCACCAAAAGAAAAAGGAAGACATCATCAGTCGCTGGGGACGACTGCAGATTCAAGTGTGGCCGGGACATCCGGAAAAAACGGTGGGGCAGCCTTTCGAAATGATCGTCAACAATCGCCCGCAACAATTCAAGGGTGGCGACCTACTCGTGCTCGAGTCCGGCCATCGCGTCACCCTTGTGCAAGGCCTTTGGCACGAATTCGCTCCCGTCTCCGATGAATGCATCATCGGCGAGGTCTCCACGGCAAACGATGACGCCAATGACAATTTTTTTGCAAACCCGGATGTCGGCCGATACCCGCATGTCGATGAGGACGAACCCGCAATCGTGAAACTCCTCAGCGACCCATCATGACCTCTGCCGCAGACCTCAAGCAAAGCGCACTTATCATCGAGTCGATCGATCCAAGTGCGTGCCGGGCAGTCACGGGCTTCGATGGATTTGTCGATGAGATGATATCGCTCGTTGGCGAACGCCGTTCGCTGGATGATTACACTCCCGTGCCGGACATCGCGACCTTTGGCTCATTGGTCAGCGCCTCGGCGGGTCACAGCAGTCTGCGTGAAATCGTCGTGCACGACGTGCATCCCGGCGGCTGTGCCGTGAACCTGTCGGACGGGCTGGCCAGCCTCGGTGCAAAGGTCGAATGCTTCGCCACGCTCGGTGAACCGGTGCACCCGGCCTACCGTGAAATCGCCGCAAAATGCCATGGCTTCCACTCATGGGGCCGCGAGCCCGGACGCACGCTCGCCTTCGAGTTCAATGACGGCAAACTCATGTTCAGCTCGGTCAAACAACTGGCCGAATTCACACCCGATGCGGTACGAGGGTTTCTTGCCAACGGCGCCTACGCCAAGGCCTGCGCCGATGCGCAAGTCATCGCGCTCACCAACTGGACGCTCTATCCGCACATGACCTCCGTGTGGAAGATGCTGCAGCGCGAGGTCTTTTCGACACTTACGCATCGTCCGCATTTTTTCATCGACCTGGTCGATCCATCCAGCCGCTCAGCCGAAGACATTCTCGAAATGGCGGGCATGCTGCGCGACTTCGAGCCTTCAGGTCCGCTGACCCTCGGCCTCAATGGCAACGAGGCGAACATCCTCTGTCGCTTGCACGGGTTGCCCAGCGCTCCCGCGGATGCGTCGCCGGAAGAAACGCTGCGGCAGGCATCCGCGCTGCGCGACTTGCTCGGCATCAGCCGCGTGGTCGTGCACCGCATCCGCTACGCAGTGAGCGCATCCGAGAAGGCAAGCGCCGCTCAATACGGACCCTACTGCCAGTTCCCTGCAAAAAGCACTGGCGCTGGCGACCGTTTCAATGCTGGATTCTGCACGGCACTGGCACACCAACTTAACGATGCCCATGCGCTCGTACTCGCATGCGCGGTCTCAGGCTTCTTCGTGCGAAACGGACGCAGTGCCACTCACACACAACTGATCGCATTCATGCACCAATGGGCCGAGGGCACACTGGACAGCAAACCGTGAAATGAAACACGCCAACCTTGAACCACTTGCCACGCGCATTTCCGGCGAACTGCATACCGGCGACACCTTGCGCCGCCTCTACGCCACCGATGCTTCCGAATACCAGGAAATGCCTCTCGGTGTGGTGTTTCCAAAAAACGAATCCGACCTCGGGGAAATCATCCGCTTTGCCGCATCTCATGGCATCAGCCTCATTCCACGCGCAGCCGGCACCTCGCTCGCCGGACAATGCGTCGGCAGCGGACTGGTGGTTGATGTTTCAAAACATTTCACCGAGATCATCGACATCGATTCGAAGAATCGCCGCGTCCGCCTGCAACCCGGCGTGGTCAGAAATGAGCTGAATCACGCACTCACGCCGCATGGCATGCTTTTCGGCCCGGAGACATCCACTGCCAACCGCGCCATGATCGGCGGCATGCTCGGCAACAATTCATGCGGCTCGAACTCGATCGTCTATGGCAGCACTCGCGAGCATGTGTTGTCACTGCGCGGGTTTCTCAGCGATGGCTCGCAGGTCACCTTCGGCCCGCTCACGCGCGAGGAATTCGAGGCTAAATGCGCTGGCCCCGACACGCTGGAAACGAAAATCCACCGCGGACTTCGCAGCCTGCTTGCCGATCCGGAAAACCGCCGACAAGTACGCGACAATTTCCCTCTCGCCTCAATCCCGCGCCGCAACACCGGCTACGCGCTCGAC
The DNA here is from genome assembly GCA_018969605.1 of Verrucomicrobiota bacterium. Lineage (GTDB taxonomy): Bacteria > Verrucomicrobiota > Verrucomicrobiia > Verrucomicrobiales > Akkermansiaceae > Luteolibacter. The sequence continues at coordinate 8,635 of JAGWXY010000059.1, forward strand.
CTCCTGATGGATGCCGATGTCTTCGACCCGGAATCCGATAAACCTTTCAACCTCTGCAAACTCATCGCCGGATCCGAGGGAACGCTGTTTTTTGCCACGGAAATCGAACTCGACTGCTCACCGCTCCCCCCACCCCACGCCGCACTGGTCTGCGGACATTTCAACTCCGTCAACGAATCACTTCACGCCAACCTTCTCGCGCTGCCCCACAATCCCAGCGCTTGCGAACTGATCGACCACCACATTCTCGAATGCACCAAGTCGAATCTCGCACAACAACGCAACCGCGACTTCGTCGTCGGCGACCCCGGAGCGATCCTCGTCGTGGAAATCCGCCGCAACTCACGCGAAGAAGCGGAGGCCGCGGTCGATGCTCTCACCAATGACTGGAAAAATGCCTCGATGGGCTACGCGGCTCCGGTGCTTTGGGGTGCCGATGGAAACAAGGTTTGGGAACTGCGCCGCGCCGGCCAGGGCTTGATGAGCAATGTCGTCGGCGACGCAAAGCCGCGCGAGGTGGTCGAGGACACCGCGGTCGATGTACGCGATCTGCCGAACTACATCGCCGAATTCGATGAACTGCTGCGCACCAAATACGGCATCGACTGCGTCTATTACGCGCATGCCGGATCCGGTGAACTCCACACGCGCCCGCTCTTTGACCTCAAGACTCCCGAGGGCCTCAAGATGTTTCGTGAAGTCGCCACCGACATCGCCTTGTTGGTGAAAAAATACCGCGGCTCTCTCAGCGGCGAACACGGCGATGGTCGCCTGCGCGGTGAGTTCATTCCGCTGATGGTCGGCGATCATTGCTATCGCCTGATGCGCGATGTGAAGGCGCTTTTCGATCCGAAGGGAATTTTCAACCCCGGCAAAATTGTCGACACCCCACCGATGGATAGCGCGCTGCGTTATTCGCCCGACCGCCCCACACCCGAACACCAAACGGTTTTTGATTTCAGCGAGACCGCGGGCATGCTGCGCGCTGCGGAGAAATGCAATGGCTCCGGCGATTGCCGCAAAGGCCCGCTCGCCGGCGGCACGATGTGCCCAAGCTACATGGCCACCCGCGAGGAAAAACACACCACTCGCGCCCGTGCCAACATCTTGCGTCAGATGCTCACCGATCCCGCCGACGCCACGCGCCCCTTCGACAGCGAGGAAATCAAAGAGGTCATGGACCTCTGCCTTTCCTGCAAAGCCTGCAAGTCGGAATGCCCATCAAGTGTCGATATCACCAAACTCAAAGCCGAGTTTCTGCAGCATTACCAGGAAATGCATGGCGTGCCCTTGCGCTCGTGGATCATCGCCCGCTTCGCCGACAGCGCGCGACTCGCTTCGCTCGCTCCATGGCTGTACAATGCTATTTTGCAAACGCCCGTGCTGCGACGCAGCGCCAATCGCCTCATCGGATTCCATCCGGACCGCACGATGCCGCGACTCAATCACAGACCGCTGCACCAATGGTTCGCCAAGCGCAAACCCCTGCAATCGAAACGAGACACCATCGGCCGCGTCCATTTGTTCTGCGACGAATTCACCGATTTCAATGATCTCGATGCAGGCATCGCCACTGTCGAATTGCTCGAACTCCTCGGCTACGAAGTCGTCCTGCCAAAGCATGTCGAAAGCGGCCGCGCCTCGCTCTCAAAAGGCCTCGTCCGCAGGGCCAAGCATTTCGCCGAGGAAAATGTCCGCCTGCTTTCACCACTCGTTTCACAAGACGAACCGCTCATCGGCATCGAGCCTTCGGCCATTCTTGGATTCCGCGACGAATATCCGGTGCTTGTGGACCCATCACTCCGCGATGCGGCAAAAAATCTCGCGCCGCATTGCCTCATGCTCGATGAGTTCATCGCACGCGAAGCCAGCGCCGGCCGCATCACCTCAAACAGTTTCACCGACGAGGTGAAAACAGTGCATGTGCACGGGCACTGCCACCAGAAGGCAATCTCATCGGTGCAACCGACACTGCGCATGCTGTCCCTGCCAAAAAATTTCACCGTTCGCGAAATCCCATCCGGCTGCTGCGGCATGGCAGGATCCTTCGGTTATGAAAAAGAACACTACGAGGTCTCAATGAAAATCGGCTCACTCGTGCTGTTTCCAGTCGCGAAAATGCTCGACCCCAAGGCGTTGATCGCCGCCCCGGGAACCAGTTGCCGTCACCAGATTCACGATGGCACCGGCCGCAAGGCAACACACCCGGCAGTGATCCTGCGAAACGCCTTGAAGCAATCGCACCCCTAAAAGGCTGCTTTCAGCCTCTTTTTCGCCGCCCCGCCGGTGTCATTCTACTTGGCTCAATGCGCGCTGATTCTCACAGCCGCCAGAGGGCTTGCCAGCACGATGATTCGCGTTTATCGCTAGTGCGCCCGTGAAAGTCGGAATCATCGCAAACCCTCACAAGCAAGGCTCATTGCCTGCTCTTGTGGATCTGCGCCGTGCCCTCGAAGCGCATGGAATCATGGTGCGGCTCGAAAAGTCGGCCGCCGCGCTTGCGGGTGAGGCGGATGGCATCGCGGCTGGCGCATTTGCGCACGAGATGGATCTTGCGGTGGTAATCGGTGGCGATGGCACAATGCTTCACGCAGTATCCTTGCTCGGTGAATTTGAAAAACCTGTCGCCGGCATCCATGTCGGCACACTCGGGTTTCTTACCAGCTGCCGTCATGATGAAATCAATGCATTCGCCGATGCGATTGCGACCGGTCGTTTCACGACAAGCACCCGTACGCTGTTGGAGGCAACCTGGCATCGTCCGGGCAGGACCGCTCAAAAATTCATCGCGCTCAATGAAGTGACCCTTGCCCGCGGCGACACCGGCAGACTGGTTTCGCTTCGTGCGAGGGTGAATGGCGAAATGCTCAATGATTATCGCGCCGATGGATTGATCATCGCAACGCCCACTGGCTCGACCGCCTATTCGCTCTCTGCCGGTGGTCCGCTAATTGCTCCCGAGGCCTGCGTCTTTTTGATCACGCCGATATGCCCGCACAGCCTTAGTCAGCGTGCCTTGGTGATCTCCGATGGCAGCACCATCGAGTTGTCCTCCGAGGATGATGACTGCGGCCCCATGCTTTTCACGGTCGATGGTCGCGATAGCGTGCATGTGGAATACGGCGATCGCATCGAGGTTCGCAAAGCGGCTCGATCGTTTCACCTGCTGCGTCTCGAGGGGTGGTCGTTTTACGAGGCCCTTCGCCAAAAGCTCGGCTGGCAAGGGATGTGAGAGGTAAAAGCCTAAAGGTAGCGTGACCTCGACGAGAAGATTGCGGATCATGGATCGCGGATGAAATGGCGTTTTCTTCATCGTCGCTGGATCATCCTCTACCAGTCCGTCCATGAAGCGTGCCGCTCCATGTCCCAGAGTAGCGAATGACCCTGGCGCTTCATCACTCTGCCCTTTCAATGTTCAGCACGCATCCAGCGCCTGCCGGATGCGGCGGACCAATTGCTCGCGCAGCGGTTGTGCTTTTGCGGCCAGTGCGCGCTGTTCGTTTTCGTAAGCCTTGCGGCCTTCGGTCGTCTCGATGCAAACCGCATCGCGGCCCCATGCGGTGAGATCGTAAGGGCTGGCACGCATGTCGAGATCGCGAATGCTCACGGCGAGTTCGAAGCACTCGATCAGCAAGGTGGATCCACACCACGGCATCGCCTTGGCAGCCCATTTGTACAGATCCATATTGGCATGCAAACAACCGGGTTGTTCGTGATCGTGCCGCGTCGCAAGATCCGGCTGCAGGCGATTGAAGTGACGGGCCTCGAGTGCAAAAAAACGAAAAGCATCGTGGTGAGAACAACAAATCGGACGACTCGAAACAAGCGCATCAATTTCCTGCTGGGGTAGCCGCAAGGGCAGGATTTTTTCGTGCCGCACGCTGCGACCCCCATAGACCATCGCCCACTCGTGCAGACCATGGCAGGCGAAATTCGGCGCACGATCACGGGTTGCCTCAAGCAGACTGCAGATCCATTCAAGCCTTTGCTTTTCCTTCTCCGGCATTAGCGACGGATCGGCAAACAGCACACCATTTTCATGTCGATAGCCACGACCCGAAAGATGACGCAATGCGGGGTCATGCGCAGCTTCGGCCGACCACTCGATGGCCGTGCCGTGGCCCGGATGCCATTGCTCAAGAAATGCGAACGGGTAAGGGTAGTACTCGAAAAGAAAGTCGGCAATCGGATGCGGCAAGCCCCGGTCGCGGCGCTCTCTGGCCGGACCCGTATGCTCCTTCGCCCGATCAAAATGCGCTGACGCCCGTGCACGCCATTCGGCGTCGGCAAGCGTCATTACATCTTGGCTAAAGATCATGGCGGGCCGATCATTCACGAACGCCCCGCCGGAGAAAAGTCCGCTTTTGATGGACTCCATCAGGCCGTGCCGCCCGGCTTGCCTCCGAGACTTTCCAGCAAGGATGGCAGCAACGCGGCGATACCTTGCGACACATCACCACCTGCGCCGACCTGACCGGATGGGGTCAGCTTGTCGACGATCTTCGGCAAGTAATCCGCAAGGAATCCCGATGCCTTGGAGGCCTCGATGCCCATTGATGAGGCAAGCGATTGCACCGCATCCGACCCAAGGATCTTGTTGATCTGATCGGCGGAGATCGATTGGTTGGCACCGAGACCGACCCACGATGTGAAAACTTCGCCGAGACCGCCTTGGTTGAATTTGTTCATCAAGCCTTCGATGCCGCCATTCTGAGCGAGAAGCCCGCTGAGAGCGGCCTGAAGCGGATCGGCATTGCCATTGGACGTGTTGCCGCTAAGGGCACCGAGAATGGAGTTGAGAATGGACATGTGCTGTGGGATTAGGGTGTCTAAAATACGCCTTTTTCTGGTGCTATAGTCAATGCATGATCTCAAAAATCAGATCACAAAAAGACCTATCGTTCATTTTGCCAAAGTTTTTCCTTGCCCAAAGCCCAGCCCAAGCCTAATTATTCCGCCCCGCGCTGAAAGGCGCATGGTTCCAATCGCGGGATGGAGCAGCCAGGTAGCTCGTCAGGCTCATAACCTGAAGGTCAGAGGTTCAAATCCTCTTCCCGCAACCAATGAAGGCCGTAGAATTCGATATGAGTTCATATGAGTTCCGCGGCCTTCGCCTATGTGGACAGGGCTCTTAATCCCGCAGGGGGGGGCGGATTGATAAAAAATCCAGATTGTGCGGCAAAAGGAATGATTGGAGAGCACAAGCGCCCTCGCGCCATGATTGGCTCGTGGCTATTTAGCCCGAAATCCGAAGTTGAATAGGGCATCGTTTGGCGTGCGGCCATGTGGTAGAAGGGTTGTGACAAATAACCACCACCCATGTCTCATCACCAAACGATGCACAGTGTCTGTAGTCCGGTTTTTGCCGGGCGACAAGTTCAAGT
>JAGWXY010000060.1 GCA_018969605.1 Verrucomicrobiota bacterium
AAGGCATGGATCGTCGCGATCGCCGCCATCTCGATCGTCACCCAAACCGTGCAATCACGCCACGCCACCGGCCGCCTCGCCTCGGACGAACGCAACCCCTTCGCCTATGTCCCAACGCGCCAGGACATCGAGGATCTGGAACCATGGCTCAAAAAACTTCAAGCAATCGCGCCCGGCCAATCGATCGAACCAATCGCGGTCATCGGCAACGGATACTGGCCGCTGCCATGGGTCTTGCGCACATTTGAAAACACCGGCTATTGGCAAAATCTGCCGCCGAACCTCGCCTCAATGCCGATCGTTCTCGCGATGCCGGAACATGCGGCAGCGGTGGCAAAAGAACTCGAAGCCACGCATCAGCCACTGCCCCGCGGCCTGCGCGCCGGAGTGCCGTTGATGCTTTTCGTCAAACGCGATCTCTGGCAACTCTGGATGCAGCACGACCCGCGATGAACTCACCGTTTCCCATCAACGACGCGCGGCATTTCTCGCACGATGCGATGAACACAATCTTCAGCCTGCGATTTCGCGGCATGGATGAAGCCACCGCGCGCGGCATGGCCCGCGAGTGCTTCGATCAAATCGATGCGCTCGAGGCGCGCCTTAGCCGCTTCATGGAAGGCAGCGATGTCTGGCGCATCAACCGCATGCAAAGCGGTGAAACACTTTTCCTCAACGAGTCCACCCACCAATGCCTGCTGCGCGCGCTCATCGCACACGCACAAACCGGCGGGCTTTTCGACATCACGCTTGGCACCGCAATCAAACACCGCAAATCGAGCCCCGGCGAAATCCCGCCAGCGCTCACCGGCACGCTTTCGATCCACCCCGACGCACCGGCGATCACCTGCATCGAGGCCGGACGTGAAATCGACCTCGGCGGCATCGGCAAAGGCTTCGCACTCGATCAACTCCGCGCACTCCTTGAAGACTGGGGCGCACACGACGCCTTGCTCTGCGCCGGTGCCAGCTCGATCCTTGCGCTCGGCCCAAATCCATGGCCGATCGACATTCACGGCACGAAGGCAACCCTGCGCATCGAGATCCGCGATCAAGCAATTAGCGCCTCAGGCATCACGATCCAAGGCGACCACATCGTCCATCCACAAGGCACCAACGCCATGCCCAAACAACGCTGCACCCGCATCTGGGTCAGCGCGGCCGATGCAACAAGCGCCGAGGTTTGGTCGACCGCCCTGATGCTCGTCGAGCCGGATGAACTCGCATCATTCATCGAATCAAAAAACGAACTGCAATCGGTGATCATCGAACGCAGCGGTCGCATCGAAACGATCCGCTGATCGCGCGGGAAAGAATTTCACTTCGACTTCGCAAGCCACAGCCCCAAGCCCGCCAGCAGAGCGACAATGATGCCGATCACCGCCCATCGCGGGAATGATGCACCTTCATCGAGATTGGCGTATTTGTTCGACGGCGCCGCAGGTGCAGTGGCAACAGCGACCATTCCCTCGGGCATCACCAGATCCGCCACCGTCAGTTGTGGTTTGCCCACCTCTCCACGCAAGGCCGCAACCTGCGCGGGTTCGACCGCTGGCGCGTTGTTACCAAACGACTGGCGCACATAAGTCAGCACCGCCGCGATCTGCTCATCCCGTTGATACGCCATCGGCGCCATGCCGCCGGCAATATCGTACTCACGACCCTTGACCATGATCGGCCCACGCAATCCACGAAGCTGGATGCGAATGAGATTCTCTGCCGGACCCATCACCCACTCCGAGCCCGCCAGTGGCGGTGCGGCCGCAGTCCCCTCGCCCTCCTTGCCATGACATGCGGCGCATATCATAAACTGAATTTTTCCCTTTTCCATCACCGCCGGATCCACCTCGTTGGCACGCGCCAATGAACCCAAAAGGACAAGCATGCAAAACAAGGCGGCGACGGAGGCGTGTTTCATGATTTAGTAAAATGAATGGGTCATCCGAACGCACCGAGTATTTTCCAGATCGCGATCACCGTTGCAAAAATCAACACCATTGCCGCCAGCACTCCGGCAATCCGGTCGCTCCATGTCGGCAAGGGCCGCGCAGCAGAAGCGGATTTCGGAAACACGATGAACGCATAAAGCAAACCCGCGACCAAACCGCCCAAGTGCGCCGCGTTGTCGATGAAGCGGAAGCCGACAAGCCCGATCAATCCGGTGAGAAGAATGCCTGCCAGCAAGCGTCGACGCGCCTTGACCGGCACCAGGCGGCCATGCAGCGATTCGAAAATCATCAGAAAGCCCAGCCATCCCATCAGTCCACCCGAGGCACCGACCGATGGCAGCCCGACAAAGCGCAAAGAACACTCACCGCCGATCCATGCGGAAAAAAGAAACACCATGAACACATGCGGCCACCCGGCGATCACTTCAATGCGTCTGCCAAGATAAACCAAGGCCGCGGCATTCATCATGAAATGGATCAGATTGCCGTGCATCAATGGCGATGTGAGCAAACGCCACCAATCGCGATGCGCGGGGTCCTTCATCAGGCCCGCAGCCGGAATCGAATTTCCCGGCATCAATTGCGCCACACCGACCAGCGCGATGAGCCCCAACAAAAATCGCGTCGCTGGAGCCTTTTGCATTTCCAGCCATGTCTCAAACCGCAACACCGGCACCGCCGCCTCCACATCGCCGGCCGTCCAGCGATCCAACTCTTTCACCCGCTTGCGCGACTGGTACCAGGGGATGAATCCGAAGATCAGCCACATCAGCAAGGCCAGGCCCATCGACACCGAGGTGACCAAGGCACGGAGCGAAAATTCGATGCGCGCGGATATGGCATCGACGGGTGCCATCGACCACGCACGATAAAAAAGATAAACCGCAAGCCCGCCCGCGAGGAAACTGAACCAGCGGATTTTGTCGCGTGCATCGGCATGATCGAGCGCCGCAAGCGCACGCCGCGAATGAAGCACCGCCGCCGTCGCACCACGGAGTTCCTCCGGCAAAACCATGTTAGGCGATGCCGGACTCCACACCAGCGCCATCGCCGCATTTCGATCGCCGTCAATCGCCGCGATCAATTCATCCTCGGATTCGCAGGGATGCAGACCTCCCTTGTAATCCATCCACCCCCACGCAGGCGGAGCAACCGGAAAGGCATCCTGTCGCGCCCACACCGGCTGGTCGGGTCGCTCGTGATCAGATGCCTTCACGCCAATGAAGCGTTATGGTTGACCGGATTTTTCTGAAGATTCCGTTTTCGGTGCTTCAGAAACAGGAGCGGGGGGAGCAGGAGCAGCCGGCGCTTGTTCTGCAGGAGCTTCCTTTACCACTTCGTTGAGCGCGTTTGCGACTTCCTCAACAGCTTGATCGGGTGCCGCAGTAGTCGCAGGAGTCGTCGCAGGTTGGGCTTGGCCTTGAGTTGTTTTCTCCTCGACCTCTTTCTTCACCTCCACCTTCGGAGCCACGAGCGTGGTCTTCTGGTTCTTGTGACCGATCAGCACCGCGAGCGTGAGGCTCAACAAGAAAAACAGCGAACCAAGATAGACCGTGCCGCGCTGAAGTACATTGGTGGTGCGCGCACCAAAAACCTGATCCGTCACACCGCCACCAAAGGCCGCACCAAGACCCTCCTGTTTCGGACGCTGCATCAAAATGAGCAGGGTCATCAGAAGGCAAACAATTACGAAAATCACCAGCAAGAGGTTGATGCTGATGGAGAGCCAGTCGATTGCGGCGAGAGTCATGGGGCGGGAATATGGGGGGCGCCTCAGGGCTTGTAAAGCGGCGAGTTGATGCGAAATTCGGCCGATTTTCGCCGCGCAACCCCCATTTTCCATCACGCGCAACGCCCCCACCACACCAAAATGGATGGCATTTTCCGAGGATTTGCCATTGATTGTGTCGATTCTCATGAAAATGCAAGCAGCAGCCACGATACCGCTCCCTTTTTTCACTTCGCTCGCCGCCGCGCTACTGCCAGTCGGTGCCGAACCTTCGCTCACGATCTACAACCATGGTTTCGCGGTCGTTCGCGACTCGGTGCCGCTGGACCTCAAGGCAGGAATCACCGAGGCCCGATTCTCCGGCATGACCGCCCAAGCGGAAACCGATTCGGTGATCCTGCGCGACCCCACCGGCAAAGTGAAGTTTCAAATCCTCGAGCAAGCCTATCGCAACGACCCGGTCTCTTCCGGCCTCATGCTCCAACTCAACGAAGGCAAAACGATCGGCTTCGAAATCCGAGAACCCAACAAGCCAAACCGCAGCGTGCAGGGAAAAATCATCCGCAGCGGCTATAGCGTCGACGGGCAAACCAGCCAACCGATCATCGAGGTGGATGGAAACCTTCGTTTCTCGCTCCCCGGCGAACCGCTCTTTCCCGCGCTCGGCGATGATACGATCCTCAACCCAACCCTCACATGGACGATCAACTCCGCGGAGGCTGCCGCCTTTGACGCCGAGATCGCCTATGTCACCGACGGGCTCAGCTGGCAGGCGGACTACAACATCGTCGCCGCCGACAAGGGCGACATGATCGACATGGTCGGCTGGGTGACCTTCAAAAATCAAAGCGGCACCGGCTTCAAGCAGTCCAAGGTCAAGCTGATGGCCGGCGATGTGAACAAGCTGCAAGCACAGCCGGTAATGCCCCGCATGAAAGCGATGGCCATGGATATGAGCCAGATGGAAGAAGCCGTCACCGGGAAATCCTTCGATGAATTCCACCTCTACACCATCGCGCGTCCACTGACGCTGCGCGATCAGGAAACCAAGCAGGTCGAGTTCATTCGCAGCAACGGTGTGAAGGCACCAAAAATCTTCGTGTATGACGGCGCGACGATGAATTACGGCGCATGGAATTTCTTCCGCGGCGAAGGCGACTATGGAGTGCCGACCAACAAGAAAGTCTGGGTGCTGCGCGAATTCAAAAACAGCTCAGAAAACAATCTCGGCATGCCACTGCCCAAGGGACGGCTGCGCTTCTACTCGCAGGATGACGACGGCTCGCTCCAGTTCACCGGCGAAAACCAAATCGACCACACGCCCAAGGACGAAACCGTCCGCGTCTATGTCGGCAATTCCTTCGATCTTGTTGGCGAACGCCGCCGCACCGTTTACAAGGTCGACAACGCCAACAACCAGCTCGACGAGACCTTCGAGGTCAAGGTCCGCAACCGCAAGAAAGAGCCAGTCGAGATACGCGTGGTTGAGCACCTCACACGCTTCGACAATTGGGAGGTGAAGGAAAAGTCAGCCGACTTCCGCAAGCTCGACAATCACACGATCGAGTTTCCGGTCACCCTCAAGCCAGATGAGGAAAAGATCGTGACCTATCGGGTGCATTACAGCTGGTGATCGATCGAAGAAGCAGCTTTCCCTTGGCAGGGACCGTTCTCCGCAACGGTCCGCTACGGTAGGGCGACGCGGCCTCGCGGCGCCGACTTCTCTTTGAAGAAAGATTTCAAACCGCGAATGGATGCGAAGTGAAAAAGGGATTGTGGATAGCGGATCGAAGAAGGGGCCGCTTTTTTAATGGCAGGGACCTTTGTCCCAAAGGTCCGCGCAATTGATCGCTGCTTCTTCCGCCTTGCTGGAGCAAGATGCTCCAGCCATGCGGATGAATCGGCGCTGCGAGCCGCATCGCCCTACCGGGGCGGACCTTTGTGGAATACCCTTGCCGCCTTGGCGGCAATTTTTCAAAACCGCGAAGCGGACTTGGCATGGCCGGAGCGTAGCATAGGCACAAAAGTCCCTGCCATTGAGGTGGCAGGCATGCTCGCACGCCGCTTGGTGAAATTCACAGATCGCCCTCCTTGATGTCGAGCGACGCGTAATCGCCGTCCTTGCGGCGATAGACGATCGAGAGGCAGCCGCGGCGGGCGCTTTTGTAAAGCACGAAGGGCCGGTCCGAGAGCTCGAGCTGCATGATCGCATCCTCCTTGAACATCGTGCGGATGCCGTAGTTGTCGGGATGCACGATGTAGGGCACGGGATCAAACTTCGACTCCTCGGGATGATCGAGCGCCTCCTCATTGAAGAAGCGTTCCTCGAGATGGCGGATCGATTCGTTGCGATGCGGCCGGTTCTTCTTGAGCAGGCGCGTCTTGTGCTTGCGCATGCGTCGAGCGATTTTCTCGATCGTTTCATCGATGGCCGCATACATGTCCTTGCTGTCAGTGTGAGCCTCGATGGTGATGTGATTGGCGCAAAAAAGGATAATCTCCGCCGTGTGCTCGTTGCGCCGGTTCTTGTGTGCGTCGAGAATTGCCTTGGCTTCGATGATGCGTGGGTAATCGAGATGAAGTCCCTCGATTTTCTTTCGCGCGTGATCGCGAAGCGCGTCGGTCACTTGGTCATGGCGGACAGTCACGGTAATGGGCAGATTCACATTTGCGGTTTGCATGTCATTTTTCCTTTCAATGTTAGGGAACTCAGGATCGTAAATAGGACCTGTATTCCACCCTCCACACTAAGCGCGGAATGCAAAAAATTCCAACCGCAAATCGCGGTTTTTCGCCCTCGGTGTGTTTTTTTCGGTCACCACACGCCAGACTCACTCCGGGCGCGTAAGCTCTTCAAACGACGGCACCATTCCCGCCGGTTTTTCACCTGTGGCACCACGCCCCACCGCATCGTACTGCGCCTCAAAATCATCCGCAGGCGAGGCCGCAGACCCGCTCACTTTGATCGAAACCCAGCGAAAATTCCCCTCGGGCGGACCAAACATCAGGTCCATGCGGCGACTGCCGGATGCCTTGATCACCGTGGGCGCAATCCCAATTTCTAGCACTCCCGCATAGGCGCGTTCGCTGCCATAGCGAATGCTGCCCCGCACCGCCATACGCTCCCGGCTCTGCAAATCCAAATCGGTAATAGATACGCCTGTGCCATCACGCCTCAATGTGCCGATCACATCACCCGTAAACACCGGTTGCTCGAACCAGTCGTCGTTGAGTACATTCGACAGGATCTTGAGAAAGGGCAAACCATGCAGCGCCAGCGACGAATTCGGCGCGGAGCGAAACGAAAGCGACATCGACGCGATGGCCTCACTCCCGCCACCAATCAGCAACTCGCTCGGTGCTATGGCATCGGATTCAATCCCGCCGGAAAAAATTTTCCCAAGTTCGTCACCGGCAATTTCCTCAAGCGGGAAGTTGCCGACGATCACCGACAATCGCGACGCATGATCCACCGCATAGGGAGAAATCTTTCCGGAAAATTCCATTTTGCCGCGCGATTCCTTATGAGAACGGAAACGCAAACCAAGTACCTTCACCATGCCGTCGACAAACTCAAGCTGCCCGCGGTCCACCTGAAGCTTCGGCCACCCCTTGATCGCGAGCTCACCACGATTGGCAAGCAGCCTGGGAACGGACCCCGCCCCAGGAGAAAGTTGAGCACGCTCGCTCAAATCAGCACGATTGGTAACGATGTCGGAAAGGGATTTCTCCTCGTTCAGAAAACTCGCCGAATCATTTTCAAGCAAATCATCCGAAACCACAGGCTCATCCACACTCGGGAAATAGGAAACCTCCGAGTCCTTGAGACTAACGATCGGTGACAGCGGATCCCCGAAAATCACATCGCACTTGTTCGCTGCCAGCCGCACAAATTGGATTTGTGATGCTGGGATGTCCTTGGTCCCGATTTGCGGCCGCGCCTCCTGATCCGGCGTGCCCAACCATACGACTGCCTGCTGCGCGACCACTTCGTCACCCTTCATGCGACCACCAAGGAAACTTTGCAGCGAAACCTTCGCAACCATACCCCTCGCGAGAATTTTTTTAATCACCTCCGACTGCGGCCACTCGAGTTCGATGAGCGCGGCATTCGCACTGCGCGGGTTCATGCGAAATTGCTCTAGCTTCACCTTTGCTCCCGTCTCGGCCGTGATTTTTTTCATCAGGCCCTTGCGGAAAAAACCACTGTTGGCGTACACCAAGGCAAGGCCCGCCCCCAAGACAAACAGCGCAACGAGAATCAGCGATCCGGCAAGCTGGACCACATGCATGCGCCGTTTTCTGAGTTGCTTCTCCTTGTGTGGCTGGTGACTCCGGCGCTTGCGTTTGCGCACCCGTATCGCCTGCGAACCATCGGGCCTCGTCACCAATTCGCCATCTTTCGGCGCATGGGCCGCGCCGCGAGTTTTCAAACGCTCCATCATCTGGTCGATGGAGTATTGATCTGGTTCCGGATCTCCGTGCGAGGGCATTGGGTGCGATGTGATGAATGTGGATAATCAGCGGTCTCGGTACGGGCGGCCCGTAGGATCGATCAACTCGATGTTGACCAAAAAAATCAAAGCAGTGGAAACCGATTCTCGGCTCCTTGAGGAAAACATCCTGCCGACCACCGGAAGCCCGCCCAAAACCGGCACCTTGTCCTCCACATTCTTCACGCTCTCGGTCATCAAGCCGCCAATCGCGATCGTCGCGCCATCCGCCACCGTCAACTGCGTGGCCAACTTCTGCGCGCTGAACACCGGCATCAATATCGCGTTCTTGGTGATCTCCGCCGCCTCGCTGCCAAGTAGACCCTGAGCCGCCGCACGGATCGGGCTGCCGTAATTCACAAATCCGTCGAATTCGATGAATGATGGATTGAGCGTCACATCAACAAAGCGCTTGTTGGCGTCCGCCACCGGCAGCACTTCGAGCGTGATTCCCACATCGCGTTTCTCAAACGATGTCGGCGTCGCCGGCGTCACCGGAGCGGAACCGGCACCATCAACCGTCTGCGGCACTTCCGGGGGCTCGTACTCGGTGGGATAAATGAACTCGCGGATCACTGCGATGTTCGAGGCCTGGCCACTCCGCGTCACCACCGACGGACGCGCCATGATGTCGATGCCCTTCTTTCGATCGAGGCCGCGCATGATGCTCTTGAATTGCGCATCACCAAAAACCCCCGTCACCGAAAGCACACCGGGCGCGACATTGACCGTCTGCGAGCTGCGATCTGGGTTGGCGATCAAAGCATCGATGCTGTTGCTGCCGATCGCGCCATCGCCACTGCGCAGGCCCGCCGTCATGATGCCTTCTGGATCGCCAATGCTTTCGCCAGTGAAATCAGCGGCCGTGCGAGGAGTGCCGTTGCCGATCGTTCCACCACCTGCGGCGACGCCGCTGTTCTCGATGCTGCCCGCGCCGCTCAGCAACCAATCAAATCCCAGCTCTTCGAGATTGCTCTGCTGCGTGCGGATCATCGTGACCTTCACCGCCACCGCCACCGGCTCGCTCTGCGACATGGCGTCGATGATCTGTGCGATGGTTTCCTGATTCGCCTCGGTATTGACGATTCTCAAGGTGTTCGTCGCCGGGCTGTAGTGCGCGCTCGCTCCCTGGGGGAATGGCACACCTTGCTTGGCGAGCGACTCCTGGGCGCTCAGGCGCGCAGTGAGCAATCCGCCCTTTTCCGGAGCTTCCGCAAATGGATCGGCCGCGGCCTTTTCACCACCCGCACCCGCCGCACTGTTGAGGCTTGTGAGAAAATCCGGCGATACCCGATAGCTGCGAACAACCAGCTCATCCGAGGAAAATCCCAAGGGCGTGATCAACACCGAAAACTCATCGGTCTTGTACTCGGTCTGCGTGATGTCAGTGAGATAACGCAAAGCCTTGGACAGCGGCACTTGCGAAAGACGCAGATCAAAGCGCAAGGCGCGGATCCGCTTGGCGGCTTCGGAATCCGGCGCACCAAGATTGACCGTGAAATTGATGCCCTTGCGCGCCGCATCCAACTCGACCGTGTCGTTTTCCGCCGCCTTGAGACGCAAAAAATCCAGCGCCTCATCGAGCGACGATTGTTCCAACGCAATGCTCGGAATGATGATCTGATCAAGCTTCGCCTTGAGGCTCGCCTCATCCATCGCGACAGCGGACGCGCCGCCATCAAGCGGTCCCAGCCCCTGCGCCGGAGCAGGCACCTGCATCTCCCACGAGGCATCGACCTGCCCAAGCATTTCCGCACGCGTGTCATCATAGGCGGCCTTCGCATATCCGCTCTTGGCCGCCGCGGTTTTTTCCATGCCACGACGCGCGGCGCTGTTGGCGGGATCGATCCTCAAGACCTCTTCATAACGCTGGATCGCTTCATCAAATTTCCCGAGATCAAAGGCCCCTTGCGCGGTGTAAAGCAAACGCCTCACCTCATCGACATCCTTCGCGTGTTCGGCATTCAGCGCCGGATTGCTGCGAATCGGATCATCGAGCTGCGCTCGAAACGCCAAAGCCCCCGCATGACGCGGCGCGACACCTTCCGCGAGCACCTTGTCTAACAGCGCCTTGGCACCATCCATGTCGCCCTTTCTCGATAAAAACTTTCCCTGCTCAACCGCCGCCTGGGCATATCGCTCGGTCGCCGCCGCACGCAATTCCGCCGTCTGCGGCGCGTCCGGAAACAATTCCCGCGCACCCGCAAAAGCCACAACCGCCTCGGCAAATTTTCCAGCCAAATAGGCTTCATCACCCTTCAACAGCAATTCCTGTGCCTCCTGTACCGACGCCGCACGCCGCGCCTGCTCTCGCGCCTCCGCATCACCCGAGCCACCTACCCCACCCGCATGAAGCGTAGAAGAAAGCAAGGTCACCACGCCCCACACCAATAGGCGCCGGATCCAATTGATAGATTTAAAAATCAACATTCGAATTCTGGACAAACCCTAGTAAACCGACTCGCCAAGGGTAAGCGCAAAATCCGAAAATTTCATCTTTTCCGCCCCCAGGCAAATTCCAGCTGCACCTCGACCCGACGCGCCCGCACCGGCTTGCGCGGCATGGGCATTCCGAGTTTGTCGACCAACAAGGGCAACACGCGATCAATCAACGCATGAATGGTGTTCATGCGAAGAGTGTTCAAAAGAACTAATTCACCGTCAATCCAAAAAATCACGATTCCGCCTTGCTCGCAAAATGCTCCCTCGCCGCCTCCGCATCCAACGCGATGGCCGCCTTGAGCTCATCCAGCCCGGAAAATTTCTGCTCCCCGCGCAGGTGACGCACGAATTCGACCTCAATATCGCAGCCGTAAAGGTCCCCGGAAAAATCCAGCACATGCACCTCCAGCAAGCGTCGCTGCTCGCCCTCGATGGTCGGCCGCAGACCAAGATTCGCCACTGCCGGCATCCAGTCGCCATGATTCAACCTCGCCCGCACAACCCACACGCCATCAGGCGGCACCTGCAACTCAGCAACCGAAAGGTTTGCCGTAGGAAACCCGAGTTGGTGACCAAGCCGCGCCCCCTTGAGCACCTCGCCCCGCACCGCGTGCGCGCGACCCAACATACGCTCGGCCGCCGCCAGGTTTCCATCGCGAATTGCCTGGCGAATCCGCGTGCTGCTGATCCGATCGCCCTCGGCCATCACCGGCGGCACCGCCACCAGGCGAAACCCATGCCGATGCGACTCGGCTTGCAAAAATGCCACATCTCCCAATCGACCCCGACCAAAGCGCCAGTCCTCCCCCACCGCGATCGTCCGCACCTCCGCCCGACACAATCGCCCGATGAAATCCGCCGCCTCCATCGCCGCCATCTCGGCGTCAAAGTTCAACACCACAAACAACTCAACTCCCAAGCTGACCGCCAAATCCATCTTCTGTCCCAGCGTCGTCAACAACATCGCCGGTGCCTTCCCCGGCGCGATCACCCGGATCGGATGCGGATGAAAGGTCAGCAAGCCCGCCATGCCTCCCTCGCGCCTAGCCGCCTCCACCGCCGCACCAATCACCGCCCGATGCCCCAAGTGCACGCCATCAAAAACCCCCAACGCCAAATGCAAAGGCTCATCCAGCCCGGCAAGCTCCTCAAGGTGACGCAGCATCAACACGCCCACTGGATAAACCGCATCATCCCACCAGACAAGCCCGCGAGTGGATCACTCCCGCGCGAGCTGCTTGACCACTTCGGAGCCGGCGCATTTGTCTGAAATTTCTCTGACAAAATCGTCACCGGCTTCGAGGTGCGGGGTGAACTGGAGGATCAATGCGTTCCGCCTTCCCAGACCGTTCCCTCGGTCCAGCTGCCGCCGCAGGGACCGCCGCTATCGTTGGCCTCGATCGTGACATCTTCCCCTTCGGGTGAGAGCAGTGGCAGATAGTGTTTGCTGATGCGTTGCGTGGATTTTGGCACATAGTGGCAGATGAAGGAACGGCGGAAGCGATTCTTGGAGCGGTTAGGGCCGGATCCATGGATGGAGCTGCCATTGAAAAACAGGGTATCACCTGCCTTCATGACGCAGGGAACCGCCTTCTTGCCTTTGGGCGTCGGCACAAAATGCGCGTGAAGGTGGCCTTGATCTCCTCGACCTCGGCCGCCGAAATAGGCTGCAGGCGACGGCATATCCGTGCTGTTGGAACGAGGCCTTCATTTCCTCTAGGTCAACGAAATTGAGGATGGCGGGCGCGATGGTTTGTGTGTTGCTCATAGCGCCATCAAATTGCCACATGTGCCCAAAGAATTGCATGAAAAGGCTTATCAAAAGGATGGACAATCTTATCACACATGAAAGCGAAGGCTGCGGCAAATCCGGACAAGATCATTCACCGGCAAATGTTCTTGAAAATGTGCGTCGTCATCCGCTTGGCGTCGGATTGCATGTCATCTGCCTCGGCTGGTTTCCAAAGGCGAGCGATCATGGCATTGAACGACCACGCGGATTCGATGAATGCATCATGATTTTCTGCACCAAGGGCAAGGGGTGGCTTAAAATTGACGGACGCAGTTTCGCTGTGCGGGCTGGTGAAGTTCTGATCATTCCGCCCAACAAAGCACACACCTATCATGCCGATGATGAAGATCCGTGGTCGATCCATTGGGAGCATTTTTCAGGCACGGCGGCGGCATCCTATTCAAGCCTGCTTCCAGCTCACGAGCATGTGATGATGCTTACCGCAGGCGATTCCAAAGAGATCGCAAACATGTTCCGCGAATGCTACAGAATTGCTGCCACCGGATTCACGGAGCGCACCCTGTTGCTTGTCTCTCACATCATGCGCCATGCGCTTGGCGTTTTGTTTTTCCAAATCGGCACAAGCTTGCGTGGCGGCGCGCGCACCACCGCTCACGACCTGACCAAGAGCATTGAATTCATGCGTGCCAATGTAGCGCGCTCGCTCACCCTTCAGGAACTCTCGCGCCACGCCGGGCTATCCCCCGCCCGTTTCTCCTCGCTGTTTCGCGAACAGACCGGATCCTCCCCGTTGAACATCACATCCGCCTGCGCATGCAAGCCGCATGCCACTACCTCGACACCACGGCACTGAGCATAAAGGAAGTGGCGGCCAAACTCGGCTACGACGACCCCTATTACTTTTCCCGCCTCTTCCAGAAAATCCTTGGCTGCCCCCCTTGGCCTATCGACGATCGGTCAAAGGCTGAGACATCAACCCCCACCCGCATGCGTACGCGCCCCGGAACGGTTTCATGTGCTGATCACTCGCAACTTCCCTACTCCACATTCTGCACCTGCTCGCGGATCTTCTCCACCTCGGTCTTCGCTTCGACGATCGTTTGCGCGATGCCGGCGTCGTTGGCTTTTGAGCCGATGGTGTTGAACTCGCGAAACAATTCCTGACACAGGAAATCCAGCGCGCGGCCCGGCGCTTCGTCGGCTTCAAGGTATTCGCGAAATTTTGCGAAATGCGAGTCGAGCCGCGTCAGTTCCTCACTCACATCACAGCGGTCGGCAAACAACGCGAGTTCCTTGATCAATCGCTCGTCGCCGAGATCGATCTCAAGCCCCGCATCGCGCAAGCGCTTGTGCAGCAGCTCGCGCTGACGCGGCAAGCGCTGCGGCGCATCGTCGGCAATCGTCCGCGCGAACCCCGCGAGGCGATCGAGCCGCTCGATGAAGTCCGCCTTGAGGTGACCACCTTCCGCACGGCGCATCGCGACCAAGCCGCGCAGCGCTTCCACCAAGGCCGGCTCGATCACCAGCCACGCTTGCTCGGCATCGATCTCGCTGCCGCCGAGCGTCACAATCCCGGGCTGACGCAAATAATCCGCCGCCTCCGGCCTTACCGGATGCCCAACGGATTT
>JAGWXY010000061.1 GCA_018969605.1 Verrucomicrobiota bacterium
TCATTGTCGTCCGAGCGCTTCATCGTTTCCGTCGCGCGGCGGGCGAGTGCGGCGGCGCCGAATGCATGGGCTGCTTCGACGCAGCGGTCGATGTCGTGAGGCGAAACAAGCGGTCGCGCGCCATCGTGGACGGCGACCAGTTGCGTGTCGGCGGGCAAAGCCGCGAGTCCGGCGGCGACTGAATCCTGGCGTTCCTTGCCGCCATCGACGCGGGTCACCGGCTTGGTAAAATTTTCATGATCGATTTGGTTCCAGCGATCGAGCGGGCAGACCACCACGATTGATTGGATGTTTTTGGCATCGAGAAATGCGTTGATGCTGCGACGCAGGACAGTGATGCCATCGAGCGTCCATGTGAGTTTGTCTTGGCCGAGTCGGCGGCTTTTTCCAGCGGCGACGATGATCGCGCCGCATGGGATGGTGTGGGGTGTGGTGCTCATCTTTGTCCGGTGTTTCAGACGAGTTGCGAATATTCGAGCAAGCCGTGTTTGCCGCCTTCGCGGCCGAAGCCGGACTCCTTGTATCCGCCGAAGGGGCTTGCCGGATCGAACTTGTGATAGGTGTTGGCCCAAACCACGCCGGCCTTGAGGCGTGACGCCATCATCAGGATGCGCGAACCCTTGTCGGTCCATACACCGGCGGAGAGTCCGAAGCGCGTGTTGTTGGCTTTTTCAATCGCTTCATCCGGAGTGCGAAAGGTGAGGATCGAAAGCACGGGGCCGAAAATTTCCTCGCTGGCGATGCGTTGGCTCATTGAGACACCCGAGAAGAGGGTGGGTGGAAAATAGAAACCTTTTTTCGGAAGTTGGCACGCGTGTTGGTGGATTTCTGTGCCTTCGTCGATGCCCGACTGCACGAGCTCTTGGATTTTTTTCAACTGCGCGAGTGAATTGATGGCGCCGACATCCGTGTTTTTGTCGAGCGGATCACCAACGCGGAGGCTCGCCATGCGGCGTTTCAAGCGTGCGGTGAATTCCGCAGCGACGCCTTCCTGCACGAGCAGGCGGGATCCGGCGCAGCAGACATGGCCTTGATTGAAAAAGATGCCATTGATCACACCTTCGACCGCTTGATCGAGTGGTGCGTCTTCGAAGACGATGTTGGCCGCCTTGCCACCGAGTTCGAGCGAGAGTTTTTTGCCAGTGCCGGCGAGCGAGTGTTGGATCATTTTTCCCACATCGGTCGATCCAGTGAATGCGATCTTGGCGGCGAGCGGATGATTGACCACCAGCGCGCCAGTTTCGGCTCCGCCGGTGACGATGTTGACCACACCGGGGGGAAGTCCGGCATCTTGCAGGATTGATGCAAACTTCAGCGCGGTGATCGATGTCGTTTCGGCTGGCTTGATTACTACCGTGTTGCCGGTGGCGAGGGCTGGCGCGATTTTCCATGCCAGCATCAGGAGCGGAAAATTCCATGGGATCACTTGGCCGATGACGCCGAGTGGCGCGAGCCTGCAGCCAGGGGCGACATGATCGAGTTTGTCGGCCCAGCCGGCGTGATAGAAAAAGTGCGCGGCCGCCATCGGCAGGTCGAAATCGCGTGACTCGCGGATCGGTTTGCCGCCGTCGAGTGTTTCGGCGACGGCGAATTCGCGGGCTCGGTCTTGGAGGAGTCGGGCGATGCGGAAGAGGAACTTTGAGCGGTCGCGGCCGGGGGTTTTGCTCCACGACTTGAAGGCCTTGGCGGCAGCTTGATAAGCCGCATCGACATCGGCGGCCATGGCTTCGGAAATTTCGGCGAGCTTTGCCTTATCGCGGGGGGAGATTGAATCAAAGCGCCGGCGTGACTTGGCTGCGACGAAGCGTCCATTGACGAACAGCCCGTAGTGCGGCTCGATGTGGGCGGGTGCGGATTCGGGCGCGGGGTCGAATTCCCAGAGGTCGCCGAAGAGGAGTTCGCGGGCGGAGCTGGGGCGGGCTGGAGATTTGCGAGCCATTGAAGCGCTTTGTGGCTTCCATGAAACAGATTCGCGATTCAAGAGGCAAGAGGCAGGTTTAGAAAAGGCTTGGCCGGGCGGAGGGTCTTGGCTTGAGTTTGTTTCACACCAACACCATTACATCATGTTCAAGGAATTCAGGGAATTTGCACTCAAGGGCAACCTCATCGACATGGCCGTGGCCTTTGTCATGGGCGCGGCATTCACCAAGCTCTCCACCTCGTTCATCGAGGATCTGATCATGCCCTTGGTTGGGCGGATCTCGGGTGGGGTCGACTTCAGCAACAAGTTTGTCGCTCTCTCTTCCGGCGTCACCGCGACGAGCCTTGCCGAGGCCAAGAAACAGGCGGCGGTGCTCGCCTACGGAAATTTTGTCACCATCTCCATCAACTTCGTGATCGTCGCCTTCGTCATGTTTTTGGTCGTCAAGGCCATCAACAAAGCCAAGACCTTGACCGAAAAACAGGCGGAAGCGGCGGCCGAGGCGGCCCCGGTCGAGGTGAGTGCCGAGGAAAAGCTGCTCACCGAGATTCGCGATTTGCTGAGGCAACGGCAGTAAGCCGAGGGGGTGGGCTAGCTGCGGAAATCACCATTTTATGCGGCTTTCCACAGGCTACGGGTTTTTCCACTCGTCATTTTCCGTTCTCGAAGCTAGATTCTCTGCACAGATAAAAATTCCATTCTGGAAAAAGTTGGCACGCTCCGTGCTTATTCTCACTCACCAATCCACCCAATTATGAAAAAAATCGAAGCGATCATCAAACCGTTCAAGCTCGAAGAAGTTAAGGAAGCACTCGCTGAGGTGGGTGTGCAAGGCATGACCGTGACCGAAGTCAAGGGCTTCGGCCGCCAGAAAGGTCACACGGAAATTTACCGCGGATCCGAGTACACCGTCGACTTCCTGCCCAAAGTGAAAATCGAAATCGTGGTCGACGACTCTCTGGCAGAAAATGTTGCCTCGGTAATCGTCAAGAGCGCGAACACCGGCAAGATCGGCGACGGCAAAGTCTTTGTTTCCTCGGTCGAGCAAGCTATCCGCATCCGCACCGGTGAGACCGGATCCTCGGCGGTAGCGGTCAACTGATTTACTGCTTCTTCATTGTGTTTTGTGGACCAGTGGCCCGGCGACGGGTCACTGGTTTTTTCTTTGCGAGAAGAGAGATCAACGCCGCGAGCCCTGCCAGTCGATGAAGGCGCGGCCGATATGGTTTGCCGTGTCGCTGGGGCTGAGGGATTGCTCGGATTGTGAGTGCGAGTGGATGGCGATTTCGGAGGCTCGGCCGCAGAGCCATGCGCCGAGGGCGGCGGATTCGATGGATGTGAGTCCGGCGGCGAGTTGGGCGCCGATGACGCCGGAGAGCAGGTCGCCTTGACCGCCGGTCGCCATGCCGGGTGTGCCGGTGGAGTTGGCAAGGATTGGGTTGCCGCGCTGGGCGATGAGGCTGCGTGAGCCTTTGAGGAGAAGCGTGGCCATGGAGTTTGCGATGAAGCTTGAGGCCGCCGCTTCGCGGGAAATTTTTGCGAGCTCGGGGAAGAGTCGGGCAAATTCTCCCGGGTGGGGTGTGAGCAGGTGGCGCTCGTCGAGGGTGTGGGTTTGTGAGTTGGCGGCGATGAGGTTGAGCGCGTCGGCATCGACGACGGTGGGCGCGCGGGTATCGGCGATGAGGCGGATGATTTCGGCTATGGTGGGCTGATCCGGCTGGCCGATGCCGCAACCGATCACGAGCGAGTCGAAGCGGGTATTGAGCAGCTCGAGTGGTGACGCGTAGGGGCGGATGATGATTTCCGGCGGGCAGCGTGGGGCGATGAGCGGTGCGGCATCTTTGGGTGTGTGAAGCGTGATGAGTCCCGCGCCACCACGCAGTGCGCCGATGGCAGCAAGAACCGCGGCACCGGGGTAGTTCGTCGAGCCGGCGAGGATTGCGACTCTGCCGGCCATGCCTTTGTGAAAATCGAAGGGTCGGGGTGATTTCCCGAAGTGCAGAGTTTGCGGGCAAATGAGTTCGATGTCGGTCGGGTGAGGGTGCTTGAGGCAATCGACGGAAACCAGCGACAGGGCACCGGTGTGAGTCGCCGCGTGAGACATCAGGAGGCCGCGTTTCGCGAGTCCGATCATCAGTGTGAGGTCGGCGGTGACGGTGCCGGGTGTGGCTGTGCCGCTATCGGCATCGAGGCCCGAGGGGATGTCGACAGCGGCGATGTGGGCACCGGCGTTGTCGCGAAGCCATTGCATTTCGCGGGCCATGGCAGGCAGCGGTTCGCGCATCGGGCCTTGGGCACCGATACCAAGCAGGCCGTCCAGCAGAATCAAGGGGCTCTCGCGATTTTGCCAATCGGGTGTTGCGGATAAATTTTCGGCGTTGCCGAGTTCGTTCCATTTTCTGCGCGTGAGTGGAGCGCAGGCATCGATTGGGTAGGCTGCGCGGGTTGAGATTTTCCATCCGTATGTGTCGCGCAGAATCCTAAGTGCGACCAGGGCATCGCCTGCGTTGTGGCCTTTGCCGAGGTAGGCGATGGCGCTGCCGGGTTTGGGAAAAAATTTCGCCAAGGCATGCCCGAGTAGTTCGCCGGCGTGATTGAGAATTTCCTCTTCGGCCAAGCCTGATGCCATTGCGCGGGTTTCGGCATCGCGCATTTCCTGTACGGTGACTGCCGCCATGAGGATGATGCTACCGCATGCCGCACGGGCTTGCAGTTTCAAAAGCGTGAAAACCCCGTAGGTGGGGTGGGGCGATCAGCTCTCGCGATCGTAGCGTTGGATGCCATCGGCGATCGCGCGGGCGAGTGCTTCGCGGAAGCGAGCCGACTTCATCCGCTTGCGTTCCGCCTCGTTGCTGACGAAGCCGCCCTCGACGAGGATCGAGGGCATCTTTGTGTTGCGGATCACATAGAATCGCGCGAATTTTTCTTTGCGGTCAATGGCTCGCGTGTAGCGGATCATTCGGTTCTGCACTTGGTTGGCGATCTTTTGCCCTTCGCTGTTGAAGTAAAAGGTTTCGAGGCCGCTGACATCCTGTTTCCAGGTGTAGTTGAAGTGAACGCTTACGAAGATCGCGTCTCGGTAGCGGTTGGCGATTTGGCAGCGCTGGGGAAGGGTGAGGAAATAATCGCCGCGGCGGGTCATGACCGTGCGGTAGCCCATGCGCTTGAGTTGTTTTTCAAGGCGAACGGCCGTGTCGAGGGCAAGGTGCTTCTCGTAGACGCGGCCCCATTGACCGCCGAGGTCGTGACCTCCATGACCGGCGTCGATGATGACCGTGCGAAAGTCGGCGGCCTCGAGTCCGCTGATGCCGCAAGCCAGCAAGGCGAGAAAAATGAATCGCTTCAAGGATTTCATGGTAATACTACGCAGATTTGATAGTTAGGAAAAATTAACAAAATCAATTGCTTGTAAAGCCCATAATGTCCAAGAATTGCAAAAATGCCAGAATTTAGCCCTATGAAGGACAACAAATGAGTCAGTTTGTCATCACTCCAAGGCGGACGAACTGCCTGTTCGATCCCTTGGGGGGATGTTTGAGATCTGGTTGGGAGTGTTGCGCGCAAGCGGCGAATGCCCAACTCGGCAACAATGCCATCCTTGCCACTTGGAATTCGCAAAAAACCTACAGCCTGCCGCGCAAAGCGTAAACTCCGCCAGTTGGAAGAAATTGGCGTCTTTGGCCAATCTCGAAGGAGGAACTCTGCACGCCAGAGCGGATCGCGGAGTTTGACGCAGCGGAATTCGAGCTGGCACAGGTAATGGCTGGGCACCTTGGGAAATAGGAATCCGATGCGAATCTTCCTTGATGCCAACATCCTGTTTTCCGCAGGGAAAAGCAGCGGTGCGTGCCTTGCTGGTTCAATTGAAGTCCAGCGGGCACGTTCTGGTTGCGGACGGATACGTGCTGGGCGAAGCGGGACGCAAGCTGGCGAAGTTTCCCAGAGCACTGAAGGAGCTCGGGGATTTGATGAGGCAAGTGGAGGCATCCGTCGGGACCTGTGGGCCGATGCTTCCCGAGATTGTCCCGAATGTGCCGGCGAAGGATCGGCCCGTGTTGGCAGCATCCACCACCAATGCCTAGTTATTGCTGACTGGCAACAAAACGCATTTCGGCCCGTTCTACGGGCGAGGCATCGAAAGCGCGGAAATTCATTCCCCCGCGAGCCTTCCGATCAAACTGGAAATATTTGAAAGCTGAGCCTCAATGCGGACTTTCAGACCCTTATGCCAAACATAAATTACATTTGGACTTTAGATTTTTACCACGAAGCGTTTGCCTGAGCGTGCAACCAGGGTCGACCCAGCAGTGAAAGCACCGCATGAGCTATGTTCCACAAGGATTGCAGGATGGGCACGGTAGCTTTACGCAACGCTTCGATGCTTTGGAAAATGCGGTTGCCGAGTCGGTGCTTGATTTGATTCCAGAGCTGCTTGCAGGGATTGAGTTCCGGGTTGTATGGCGGAAGACCGATGATGCGTGAGTTTGATGGCAGACTCACCTCGCCGTCACGAATATGAAAGCCGGTTCGGTCGCGAATCAGTGCATGGACGCACTCGCGATCGCTCGCTGCAAGGTTCTCAAGATAAAGCCGGTCACATTCCAAACTCACAGTGGCCATCTGACAGAAATAAGCCTCACCCCTTGTGACCTCCTAGGCCCCATAGAGATGGTCCCACTCGTATTTGGTCTGAGACGGAATGACCGTCCGCATACCACGCAGACTCCAGAGTTTTCTGTGCATGGTATGCAATCCGAAGCGAGCCTTGTCCATCACCCAGACTTTTGCTTTGCGGCTTTGTGGCAGAGCCAAAGCCTCAAACTTATCGCTCAACTCTTCGCGGAATGATTGAGCCCCTTGGGATCTTTTTGGAGTGACTGGGACGCGGCACCTTCAGCACTCCTCCTAACTTTTTTGCCCAATACCACACCCGGTTGTAGGAGGTCTTGATGCCATGCTTTTGCTCAAGCCATCGCACCGCGTCCTGCAAGGTGACGAATTCGTGGGCTGCCAACTTCGTCTCAAATTGCTTCATCACTTTGGGTGACACCCCTTTGCGCCAGCCTTCGGGGCGGCCTCCTGGATTGCGTTCGGATATGGCCTCAAGGCCACCTTCGCGCACTGCCTTGACTAGCGCAAACACGCTCGCTCGCGAAAGGCTGCACAAGTCGCCGATTTCGGTACCGGTGTGCTTGCCATGCGCTGCCAACTTGATGGCCAACAAGCGCTGTTTGCGCCAACCGGGCTTCTCCGCACGGTGTTTTTCATCGATTAACGCTGCCACTTTAGGGCAGCCCAACTGCAATTTTCTTCCAGGCATGCGCAAGTTTGGGTCATATTATAAAAATGTCTAGAAGTTATTTTTGTTTGGTATTGCAACTACCGTTAACTTTGGATTTCGAGTGATAACACAGTTTTTGGCATATTGCCATAATCCACCGCGAGAAAGCTCACTCCTTGACCGAACGCAGGCCGATCAACACAGGAACCGGACGCATTTTTCCCCCTGAGGGGCTGTTGATGATTTTTGGGGTTCTGTGGTTGGCATTCTGGATAAGGATGCTGCTGCCGCCTCCGTCGAGGTTTAGTGCGTTCCAGCATCCGAGGCTTTTCATGAGTTCCGCCAACTCATGTTCGCTCATGCCTTCGCTGAGACCCGGCTGCCGACCATCCACCACAACGAGGATCAGTTGTTTGCCCCGCTCATCGATTCCGACAGCCGTTCGGGGATGGAGTACATTGTTTTGGTTTGTGACGAGGTTGCCTTCGCTGACCAAAGGGCCGAAGCCCGACACGGCCTGTTTGGGGGAAGCATGATCCGGCACGGGTCCCAGATGCCACAGTCCCTGCGGATCCTGCCATAGACTCCACGCGGAAGGTGTCCTAGGGCTGAGCTCTTTTCCGTCCTCAATGGCAAGACCAAGGATATCGCAGTGGCCGCCTTCTGGGTATTGAGGAATTTCCCCTGGAGGGGTGGCCGGCACCATGGACCAAGGTGCGGCATTGACGGCGATTTCAAGCTTGGCGGTTTTGGCAAGTGCTCCCGGTTCCATGAGAAATGACTCGGCCGGCCCGTCGCCATCGGGATCATCCGCGATGGCAGCCGCAATCTCGATTCCGGGAAATTCGAGGTCCACCTTGAGCACGTAAACCTTGAGCGGTCGCGGTTCGTTCAAGGTTTTCATGTCGATGGAAAATCCCTGACGATCGGGCGCGGCAAAAACCGCAGGCAGCATGCCCGCGAATGCGGCGAGAGTGAAAGTCAGGGCGAGACGTTTGGTGATCATGATTGCGCTCGACTGTCGCATTTATTACGATGGTTGTATCATGCAGCCGTGGATGCGCGATGAAGTAAATGTTTCCGCCACGAGATAAAGTCTGAGCTAAGTGATATTGGTATCACAAGTCAGAAATATTGAGCCATTCTCATTTGCTGCCGAGGGCAATGTCAGGAAAAATCGCACGCTCAGTTGGCCATTACCTTGAGGCGGACGAAACGCTTGCCCGTGCCGGTCACGGTGTACGACAGCGATCCGAAAGGACCATCGGTATTGGTGTTGAGATTTTGGTTGGGAACATTTTCCCAATTCACGAGGTCGCTCGAGATTTGCACCACGAACTGCGTGCCGTATTGTGAGCTCGGGATGTTGCCGCCATTGGTCCAAGTGACGGTGTTGCCAACAATAGCAGGGTTGGCGGTGAAGCCGGGGGCTGCGTTCATGAAGTATTCGATGCCGTTGGGGACGCCGTCGCTGTCGTAGTCGAGGTTGGCAGCTTGACTGCCGGCATTTGTGGCGGCCCAAGCGGAGAACCCCTCGGTAACGGCACCCACGCTGAAATTGTCGATCTGCGAGGCGTGGTCCCAGTAGCTGCCACCGTTCGATAGCGAAATCTTGAAGCCATTCGGTTCGGTGTAGGCGGCATTGGTGAAGGTTTTGACCGGAGATGATGCCAGAATGTTGCCGTTCATATTGAGAATATGGGACTGCATGATGATGTCGGCACCAACCTTGATCACCGTGGTTTCGAACTTGTACCAAGTGTTGGCCGTCACATTCACCTTCGGACTAGTGAAGGTGAGTGGGTAGTCGCCATCCCAAGCGATATGACCGCTGCCGCCGGTGTAGATTGCGGCTTTGTAGCCGTTGTCACCAGAGCGGTTGACCAACACTTCGATGTAGTTGTTGTCCGTCCCTCCAGTCCCACCCATCTGGAAGTCGAGCGAGTAGGTCATTTCGGTCCAGCCGGTGAGGCCCGCGGGAACCGAGGTGTCGGTGGTGCTCATCGTGCGCGGACCACCGGAGAAGGAATAGACGCTGTGCGCGTTCGCGTTGGCCGGGAGGTTAGCAGCTGCACCACCCCATGAATTCGGATTGGCGGCTCCAGTCCACAACAGTTCGTAGTTGCCTGCGGTGTTGGTCTTGCTCCAACGCGAAGCAAACGGGTTGCTGGCGAAGTTGTCGCTGTAGACGGTTACCGGAGGAGGCGTGTTGGCAATGACGACATATTCCGCCTTGCCTTCCGTGTTGGCAAGGTGGTCGAGGAAACTCAGGGTGAGCACGCCGTTGACCGGAGCGCTGTACATGCGTGTCTGGCCATGACGCTTGATTGAAAAATGATTCGGATCGATTCCCAAGGCCGGCAGGTCGATGCTCACCGAGGCGGAGGGGCGGACGCGCTTATTGGTCGCCGCAGATAGCATGATCGTTCCGGGCCTTTTGTAGTAAGAGACCTTGACGTCGGCATGGTCGGAGGTCACCGCGCCGGTGCCCTTCCAGTAGGGCACCCAATCACAATCTGCAGCGCTGACGCCGAACGAATCCCAAGCATCCCATATCGACTTGGCATAGGCTGAGGTGACGCTGCCCGCACCTCTGCCGAAAATTCCGATTCCATGGACCATGGCCAGGGGAACGAGATAAGGTTCCTGATAGCAGCCGGTGGCGTAAAGGTCGCGACGGATGCCGAACTGGCGGCCCGTGTAGGCGGCCCGCAGGAGCGACCAGTCCAGCTCCCGTCCCTCGCGTTGCCAAAACTCTTCTCCCCCCATCCCGTAATCCAGAAACGAGGCGCTCGGCATCGTGAAAGCATCGCTGGCATGAGCGAGGAAAAAGAAGTTCGGGTTGTTGCCCTTCATCGTCTTGTACCAGCGTTTCATGAATTCGCGAGCCGCATAGATCGGGTAGGTCGGGCGGCAGACGCCATTGACGAGATAGGCGTTGGGCCGGTTCGGATTGCTATCCAGAACCGGGTGGAAGGTGCCATCCAAATAAACCCCGCTGACCCCGTAATTCTGTTGCAGGCGCTGCCAGTTCCAGATGTAGAAGTCGGGCCACTCGCTGGCATGGGATATGAAAAAGACGCTCTGGGGATCGACTCCGCTGAAGGAGGGATCGCGGGTGAAATCCCCGGATTGGGCTGGCCACCGCGCCGACCAACTGGAACCCCAGCGGTTGAACTCGGGGGCTGCATCGCTCAGCACGGGATGGGAATAGAGGCATAGTTTCATGCCTTTATTCCGAAACGCGCCGGCCAACCACGAAAGACTGGCATCATCCGCCGCATTGGTGACGTTGGGGTAACCCATGGTCTTGGTCCAATGCTCATGGAACGACATCTGCTTGATGCCGAGTGCCGCGCCATTGTCCACATAGTTGCCCGTGCCGGTATATGGCTGGTAGGGTTCCGTCACGGTGTTGCCCATGTTGTAGGCCGCGTCGCCGGCCACCCGGTGGGCATACCAGTCGGCCACCGGCTTGACCGGCGTGGCCATGTAGCAGAAGTCGAGCTCCTGCGGTGTCGAGAGGCTGCGGTCGTTGTCCACCACGTGATAACGCCAGATGGTGCGCCCGGTTTGAGGAATCAACTCTTGTGCCTCATCGCGGTTGGCACTCTGCCAGGTCCGGTCATCCTCGGCGGAAAGGAACAGGCCGATGTCGTCACCGCCGACCCAATACAATTGCGGGGGAGGGGTGAAGTTCACAAAATCCCAAGGCCCATGCAAGGGGCGCTTGAGTCCTTGAGGCGGAATGGCAGCGGGATTGCCCATTTGCGGCAGGGCATAGCTGGCATGGGCGCTTGCCAGCGAGGTATCGAGCCAGAATTGGTTGAGGGTGTGACCGCTGTTGCCCGCCAGCGTGACCCGGGAGCGGACAAAGCCGTCGAACTCGATGGTGCTGATGACTTGGAGCGTGACCCCGGAGACATTGGAGGTGGCAGCACCCTTGATGACCACCTGATCCGAGCGCGAGGCATCCACCTGCAATCCGCCGCTGGCACTAAAAGTCAGCGCTTGCCCGTTGACCCGCACGTTGGCCGTCATGGGAGTGCCACCGAAGAGATCCTGGCCTTGCGAGACCATGGCAACGGGCAGGCCGATGTCGTCAAACTGATAGCTGCGACCCCAGACGCTGACCGTGTTGCCACTGACCGTCACCGGAGTCCAAGGAGAGGGGACGCTCTGATTTTTCCCCAAGTTGTTGTTGCGCCATGTCGGGGGTGCGACATCCGCGGTGACGCGGAAATTATCGAGCTGCATGGCACGGTCCCAATAGTAGCCGGTACCGCTGCCGACCTCCAGACGGTATCCATTGGGATCGGCGTACTGCCTGGTTGTGTCGGTATAGAGCGGAGAGGTGTGCAGAACCGCGCCGTCTGAAATTCGCACAATTCGTCCCTGGACCGTAATGCTCGTTCCGCTACGGGCGACATCCGTGACCAGGCGGTACCAGGTGTTTTTCGCCAGGGCCGGGGTGGCGGAACTGGTAAATCCATAAACCCCCGTCCATCTGACCCTGCTGGTGGAGCTAAGTGAAAAGCTGCTGCGATAGCCATTGGTGCCGGAGCGGTTGGCAACCATCCCGAGCGACATGCCGCTCAGCGTCGTGGCATCGCCTCCGCAAATGAAATCCACCTGATAGGTTTGCTTGGTCCATCCGGGGGACGGGTTTGCTGTCGAAACGGTGCTGAAGGTGCGCGTGCTTTCCGAAAAGGCGTAGAGGCTATGACCGTTGACGTTGGCTGGCAGGGAACTACGAGATGAATTCCAATTGCTGTCCCCTGTCCAGCCGATGGGGTAGGTACCCGGGTCGGTGGTGGCCGCCCAGCGGGGCTTGGGCGAAAGCAGTGGGTTGATCCCGAAGTCATCGACAAAAACCACTTCCGAGACGACGGCATCCACTTGGAAATTATCAAGCTGCATCGCCCGGTTCCAGTAGTAACCGATGCCGTTGTCGACCTCCAACGCGAAGCCGTTGGGATCGGCGTATTGCCCCGTGCCATCCGTGTAAACGGGTGAACTTCGCAAAACCGCGCCGTCCGAAATGCGCTCGATACGGGCTTGCACCGTGATGGCGATGTCGGTGCGAGTGGCCACGGTGACCAGACGATACCAGACATCCTTGGCCAGCGACGGCCCGGCGTAGCCGGACCAACCGTAGCACCCGCTCCAGGTGACTCTTCCGTCGCCACCAAGAGAAAAAGAACTGCGATAGCCGTTGGTGCCTGAGCGGTTGACAAGCACCCCTAGCCCGAGATCTCCGAGCGTTGTCGCATCGCCTCCGATGATGAAATCCATACTGTAGGTCTGGCTGGTCCAGCCGGCGGCAGGATTGGCCGTCGAAGCCGTGCTCAAAGTATGCAGGCCATCGGAAAAGGAATACAAATTTCCGCCACTCGCATTGGCGGGAAGCGCGGCGCTGAAGGAGTTCCAAGATTTGGGGGTCTGCGCCCCGGTCCAGAGGATTGGATACGAACCATCCGGGGTGGTGGCGACCCAGGTTGAAAGCAGTCCGGACGGGTTATCCGTGAAATCATCTTTAAACACCGTGCCCGCCACGGCGTTTGCCGACACCCAGCAGAGCATCAGCGCCAGAATTGCAATGGGAGCATTTACCGCCTGCCCCGACTGGAAAAATCGGTGACGCTGCTTTGCCAGATGCCGAAGTGCCATATGATAAATATGTGTCATGCAAAATCGATGCCTGCGAAATCCGTGCAAGCCAGATGGGAGAATGAATTGGATTGAGCCATTTTCGAGCGGCAACAGGCGGGAGTGAATGAATGGTTGCGGGCTGCCAAAGGCGGCGATTCCAAATAAAAAGGGCGCTGCGGAGGTTCAATGAAGCCGCAGCGCCCTTCCCTAGCTGGCCCCCAGTCGCTGGAGGCTTGGGCCATGGTTTATCTGGTCCTGCGACGGCGGATCAGGGAGAGCGCCCCGAGGCCACCCAGCAGCGCAACGGTGGAAGGCTCTGGCACTGCAGTTACGACGAAGTTGTCGATCTGCGTGGCGTGGTTCCAGTAGCCGCCGTAGTTGCCGAGGTCGATCTTGAAGCCGTTGGGATCCGTGTAGGCGGCGTTGGTGAAGGTCTTGGTCGCAGAGGTCGCCAGGACGTTGTTGCTTGAGTTCAGGATCTGGGACTGCATGGAGATGTTGGCCCCGCTTTTGGTCACCGTGGTTTTGAACTTGTACCAAGTGTTGGCGGCAGCATTGACCCCAGTCCATGCAACACCATAGTCGCCGTAGAAGGCAATGTTGCCGTCGCCGCCGGTGTAGATTGCGGCATTGTAGCCGTTGTTACCAGAGCGGTTGACCAAGATACTGATCTCGTTGTTGTCAACTCCTCCGGTGCCGCCCATCTGGAAATCCACCGAGTAGGTCATTTCTGTCCAGCCTGTGACACCGACTGGAATGGTGGTTCCGACGGTGCTCATCGTACGCTTGCCATCGGAGAATGAATAAACGCTGTGCGCGTTCGCGTTCGCCGGGAGGGATGAGGCAGGACCGCCAAACCCACTGGGGTTGGCAGATCCAGTCCATTGCAGGTCGTAGCTGCCA
>JAGWXY010000062.1 GCA_018969605.1 Verrucomicrobiota bacterium
GTGGATTTTTTCAGCGTTTCAAAAAATGAGCGTTCCAGCGTGGGCCAGTCGGCGAGGCCCTTGATGATATCGGGCGAGTGCTCGTCGTCGGGGCGCAGCATCAAATGATGATTGGGAAATCCTGCATCGGCGGCGAAGGTCCGCAGTTCATCGAGTGATGAGATGCCGCGATGGGCGGATTTTGCAGGGCCTTGGGCCATGCCCGTGACCTCGATGCCGAGGTCGTCGTCGAGCCAGATCAGGATTTCCACATTCCATGGCATCCAGCCAGCGAAGGGGTCGGCCATGAAAGACCCCTCGCTGGCGATGCCGAGGGTGGATCCGGCCAGTGACATTCCGATTCTTGCCTTGCGGCGTGCGGTATCGAGTTGGCTGCCGCTGCGCGGAATGTCGCGGCTGAATGTCCCCAGAAGATCGGTGTTGTAGCCATCGATTCTTGCGATGTCGCACCCCAGTGCGGTTCGCATGATAGGAGCCACCAAGGTTTCCTTCCCATGCTGGGTCAGAAATGCCACATGGCGGCCCCGATAGATGCTCTGGCTCATGGTCTCAATGTGAGCAAGATATCAGCAAGAGTTCTGGGAAACAGGGTTTTTGGATGGCGTTGGGAAACTCGCGTCAGTTGAA
The DNA here is from genome assembly GCA_018969605.1 of Verrucomicrobiota bacterium. Classification (GTDB taxonomy): domain Bacteria; phylum Verrucomicrobiota; class Verrucomicrobiia; order Verrucomicrobiales; family Akkermansiaceae; genus Luteolibacter. The sequence goes on from JAGWXY010000062.1 coordinate 628, forward strand.
GAAGCTCACCTTGCCTGTTTCGATGTCATGCATTCCGCCGACGATCTTGATCTCGCCGTTCTTTTCCATCTGGCGCAAGATGGGGCTGTTTTTGCGGATGTTTGCCATGGTCTTGCGCACATTGGTTTCGGCGACACGATCCACGAAGGCGCAGTTTTTGGAGCTGCGATCCTCGCCTTTGCCCGATGCCGTGGCGGCGACGGCGGGTTTGATTTTGTCGACCAAGCCAGTGAGGTTGCCGAGTTCCACATCATCGCAGGCACCTTTGACGGCGCCGCACTTCGTGTGTCCGATGACGGCGATGAGTTTGGAGCCTGCGGCCTTTGAGGCGAACTCCATGCTGCCGAGGATGTCCGGGTTGACGATGTTGCCGGCGACGCGTGCGTTGAAGACATCGCCGATGCCTTGGTCAAAGATCAGCTCTGTGCTCGTGCGCGAGTCGAGGCAACTCACGACGGTGGCAAAGGGGTATTGGCCCTTGGAGGTTTCCTTTACCTGCTTGTTGAGGTTGCGATGGACTTTCTTGCCCGCGACGAAGCGTGCGTTGCCGGCTTTGAGTTTGTCCAATGCCTGTTGAGGCGTGGTTGCTGCTTGTGCCTCCTTCGTCATGGTGGTTGCCATTTGGCAACTGGTGAGGGTGAAGGCGGACAAGGCGAGGACGGATACGATGATGCGGTGTGTTTTCATTTTTTGTGTTGGTTTAGGTGAGATCGATGGGGTCACGTTCGCTGTGCCGGGGTTTTTTGCGGTGGTTTTAGCCGAGGAATTTCTTGGCCAGGTAGGTATAGGTCGGGATGCCCACGAGGATGTTGATCGGGAAGGTTATCCCGAGTGAGAGGCCGAAGTAGATGGAGGGGTTGGCTTCGGGGATCGCGTACCTAAGCACGGCGGGGACGACGATGTAGGAGGCGCTCGCTGAGAGGATCATCAGCAGCGCGCCATCGGCGACCGGGATGTTCAGAACCATGGCGAGGCCGAGGGCGATGGCCGCGTGGACCACGGGGCCGAGTGTCGCGTAGGCGAGCAGCACGAAGGAGGCGCTTTTGGCTTGGTTGAAGTTGCGGGCAACCATCATGCCCATGTCGAGGAGGAAGAAGGCGAGCATGCCTTTGAAGAGGTCGCCGGAGAAGGGCTGCATCATCGCTTTGCCGGTATCGCCGCTGATGAATCCGACGGCCATGGCGCCGAGCAGCAGAAGGTGGGCGCCGTCGGTGAAGGATTCGTGCAGGATCTTGCCGAGCGGCATGGCATTGCTGTTCTGGCCGGATGCCGTCTGTTGGTTGGCGCTGTGCCGGATCGAGTTTGCGAGGAGAACTGCCATGATGATGGCGGGGGATTCCATGATCACCATGGCGACCGCCATGTGGCCGCCGAATTGCAGCCCGCTGCTTTCGAGAAACTGCATGGCTGTCACAAAGGTCACCGCACTGACCGAGCCGTAGGCGGCGGCGACGGCGGCGGCGTCGTATTTCGAGATGCGGTTTTTGAGGAAGGCGTAGCCCAGTGTGGGGACGATGAAGGCCATGGCGATGGCAGCCGCGAGGCTGATGGCGATCGCCATGCTGAAGCCCGACTGGGCCAGCGCGAAGCCACCCTTGAGGCCGAGGGCCATGAGCAGGTAGAGCGAGAGGAATTTGGATATCGCGGGTGGGATTTCCAGGTTCGATTTCAGTGCGCCGGCGAGAACACCGAAGACAAAGAACAGAATGGCGGGGTCGAGCAGGATTTGCATATTGATTTGGTGGTTGATTAGGTGTCGGGGCCGATCCTACAAAGAGTCATGCATTTCGCATAATCGATTCTTCAATTATAACATATTGATAAAAGTCTATGAACATCACCTTTCGACAAATGAGGCTTTTTCTGGCTTTGGCCGATACCGGTAGCGTGAGCGCGGCGGCCAGGGCGATGCATGTGACGCAGCCGACCGCGTCGATGCAGTTGCGCGATGTGGCGGATGCGGTGGGGCTTCCACTTTACGATGTCATTTCCCGCAAGGTGCATCTCACCGAGGCGGGTAAGGAGCTGGCGCGCACGGTGCGGCAGATGACGCAGGAGTGGGATTTGTTTGAGCAAAGGATGGATGCGATGAAGGGTCTCACGCGCGGCAGGTTGCGGGTGGCGGTGGTGAGTACGGCCAAGTATTTCGTGCCGCGACTCGTGGGCACTTTTTGCAGGAAGCATCCGAAGATCGATGTCTCGCTCGAGGTTTTGAACCGCGACGGGGTGGTGAGGCGGTTGCGGGAAAATTTGGATGATCTTTACATCATGTCGATGCCGCCAACCGACATTGAGTTGAAGGACGAGGTCTTCATGAAGAACCCCTTGGTCGTTGTGGCGGCAAGCGGTGATCCCATCACCAAGCGTTCAAAGATTCGCCTCAGCGAGATTTCGCAGCAGCGCTTCATTTTGCGCGAGCAGGGATCGGGCACGCGGATGGCGGTGGACAAGCATTTTCGGAAGTACAAATTTCATCCGGATGTGAGGCTTGAGTTGGGCAGCAACGAGGCCATCAAGGAGGCGGTTGCGGGCGGGCTTGGATTTGGCGTCATTTCCAACCACGCATTGCATGGTCATGCCAAGGAGCACGGCGTGTCGGTGTTGGAAGTAGAGGGTTTTCCGATCGTTTCAAATTGGCACATTGTGCACCCGAAAGCCAAGCAGCTTTCGCCGATCGCCAACGCGTTCAAGGGTCATCTCCTGCAAAATGCGGCAGGTGCCGTGCGCGGCAAGTTGTGGCAGTCGATTGGCAAGTAATCATTCAGATGGTGTCTGCCAGCTTTGACTTCGAGTGTTTTAAAATGGCTTTCAATTATCGCATATTGGTATGAAGAGTGTCCACTGATGAGGTGCCTATCATTGTGAAAGAACGCATTTGATTGCGTGTATACTAGGGCATCTAAGCCATATGCCTTGACATCTCAAGTTGTGCTGAACGTTTTCTTTCATGATGAGTGACCTGACGTTCAGCTCCAGTTCACCGAGGTATCCATTTCCATCCACTGCATGGATTCGCCTTCGAAGATGAAGCGTCCGTGGAAGTGGGTTTCCTCGAGAAGGAGTGGGAGCCAATGGCGGTCGTCTTCCCACATTCGGGTGTAGGGGATGAATTCGATCGGTGTCCAGAGTGGCACGGCCTCGTCGGTTTCGGTGGGGGTGCCAGTGTGATCGTCTGCGCGGAAGACATGACAGAGAATGTGCGGCGAGTCGGACATCGAGAACCAGAGTTCGCCGATCTTGCGCGGGTTGAGGGGAGTGATTAGCAGCTCCTCCTGTGTTTCGCGGATGACGCATTGGAGGGGAGTTTCACCGGGATCGATCTTGCCGCCGGGGCCATTGATTTTTCCCGCGCCGAGGCCGCGTTTTTTTTTGATCAGCAGGATGCGGCCCTTGTTGACGACAAACATCAGCGTGGCGTGAATGCCGCCTTGCCACTGGGACCAATCGATGGGGGATGCGGCCATGAGGTGATGGGCTCAACTTGCCGAGCTGTATGCCTCGACGCTGTCGCAGGTGCAAACGAGGTTGCGATCGCCGTGGACATTGTCGATGCGTCCGACCGAGGGCCAGAACTTGTGCTGGCGCAGGTAGGGCAGTGGGTAGGCGGCTTGTTCGCGCGGGTAAGGGTGGTTCCAGGTGTCGCCGCAGACGACTTCCGCCGGATGTGGTGCGTTTTTGAGCGGGTTGTCGTGCGGGTCGAGCTGGCCATTGGCGACGGCGGTGATCTCCGCATGGATGGAGATCATCGCATCGCAGAAGCGATCGATTTCCGATTTTGATTCCGACTCGGTGGGTTCGATCATCAGCGTGCCGGCGACCGGCCAGCTCATGGTGGGGGCGTGGAAGCCGTAGTCCATGAGGCGCTTGGCGACATCCTCGACGGTGATGCCGCTGGCTTCGCTGAGCGGGCGGACATCGATGATGCATTCATGAGCGACCAAGCCGTCGTTGCCGGTGTAGAGGATCGGGAAAAACGGCGCGAGGCGTTTGGCGATGTAGTTGGCGTTGAGGATCGCGACTTCTGTGGCTTCCTTGAGTCCGCGTGGCCCCATCATCGCGATGTACATCCATGAAATCGTGTTGATCGATGCGCTGCCCCAGGGTGCGGAGCAAACCGGGCCATCGTGCGATGCGAGTCCGCGGTGGCCGGGCAGGAAGGGAACGAGCTGGCTGGCCACGCCGATCGGGCCGACGCCGGGTCCGCCACCGCCGTGCGGGATGCAGAAAGTTTTGTGGAGGTTGAGGTGGCAAACATCGGCACCGATGAGGCCGGGGCTGGTGAGGCCGACTTGGGCATTCATGTTGGCACCATCCATGTAGACTTGGCCGCCGTGTTGGTGAATGAGCTGGCAGATGTCGCGGATGCTCGATTCGAAAACGCCGTGGGTGGAGGGGTAGGTGACCATCAATGCGGCGAGATTGGCCGAGTGCTCGATGGTTTTTTGAGTGAGATCATCCACATCGATGTTGCCGGATTCGTCACATTTCACGCCGACCACTTTCATGCCGACCATCACGGCGGATGCCGGGTTGGTGCCGTGTGCGGAGACCGGGATGAGGCAGACATTGCGATGCGTGTCGCCGCGTGAAAGGTGGTAGCGGCGGATCGCGAGGAGGCCGGCGTACTCGCCTTGAGAGCCGGCATTCGGTTGCAGCGAAACAGCGGCGAAACCGGTGATTTCGGCGAGCCAGCCTTCGAGGCTTGTGAGCATTTCGCGATAACCCTGCGATTGGTCCTGCGGCACGAAGGGGTGCAGTGAAGAAACCTCGGGCCAGCTGAGCGGCATCATTTCGGCCGTGGCATTGAGTTTCATTGTGCAGGAACCGAGTGGGATCATCGATTCGTTGAGTGCGAGGTCCTTCGATTCGAGGCGCTTGATGTAGCGCAGCATTTCGGTTTCCGAGTGGTAGGAATTGAAAACCTTTTGCGTAAGGAAATCCGACTTGCGGGCGAGCTCGCTTGGCAGCGTCGCGTTGTTTGCGGAATCGATCAATTTCGCACCGAAGACCTTGGTGATGGATTCCAGATCGGCGCTGGTGGTGGTTTCATCGAGCGAGATGCCGACATGGTCGTTGTCGATGTGGCGGAGGTTGATGTTTGCGTCGACGGCCGCCTTGCAAATCGCGGTGGCTTTGCCGGGGGATTTCACCACGATCGTGTCGAAGAAGGCGCCGCCCTCGATGTTGAGTCCGGCTTTGATAAGTGATTGCGCGAGCTGATCGGTTTTTGCGCGAGTCGAGCGGGCAATTTCCTTGAGGCCTTCGGGTCCGTGATAGACCGCGTACATCGATGCCATGACGGCGAGCAGGACTTGGGCCGTGCAGATGTTGGAGGTCGCCTTGTCGCGGCGGATGTGTTGCTCGCGGGTTTGGAGTGAAAGCCGGTAGCCCGGCTTGCCGCGCGAGTCGACCGAGACTCCGATGAGGCGGCCGGGGATCTTGCGTTTGAGCGCATCGCTGCATGCCATGAAAGCGGCGTGGGGTCCGCCGAAGCCCATCGGCACCCCGAAGCGTTGGCTAGATCCGACGCAGATTTCTGCGCCGAACTCGCCGGGGGATTTCAACAGCGTGAGTGCCAGGATGTCGGCTGCCACGATCGGGATCGCGCCGGATGATTTGGCATTTTGGAAAAATCCGGTGAAGTCATCGATGCGGCCGCGGGTGTCGGGGTACTGCACGAGGCAGGCGAAGACCGATCCATCGGCGGGGAATTGATACGATTGCCAATCGCCGACGATCACCTCGATGCCGAGTGGTTCCGCGCGGGTGGTGACCACATCGATGGTCTGCGGGTGGCAGCGGTCGGAGACAAAGACCGCTTTGCCGGACGGCTTTTGCGCGAGAGCGAGGGTGATCGCTTCGGCAGCGGCCGTGCCTTCATCGAGCAGCGAGGCATTTGCGACATCGAGGCCTGTGAGGCTGGTGATCATCGTCTGGAAATTGAGCAAGGCTTCGAGACGGCCCTGCGCGATTTCCGCTTGGTAAGGGGTGTAGGCGGTGTACCAGCCGGGGTTTTCAAGAATGTTGCGCAGGATCACGCCGGGGGTGTGCGTGCCGTGGTAGCCCTGACCGATGAAGGACTTGAGTACGCGGTTTTTCGACATGATTGCCTTGAGAGCATCGAGTGCCGCTTGCTCGCTCAGTGGCTCGGGGAGATCGAGCGATTTTTCCGAAAGGATGCTCTGTGGGACAGCGGCCTTGATGAGATCGTCGAGCGATGAAAATCCCGTTTTTTGAAGCATTTTCTCGCGATCGGATCCAACGGGGCCGAGGTGGCGTGAACGGAAGTCGAGGTGGGAGGTCATGCGGAGTGGCGGATGGAAAAAATCCTGCGCGCGTATCTTTGTGGGAAATCGGCGGTGATGCAACCATGGCGGGTGGAAATCCACAAATTCCATCGAAATGCCAGCGGCACGCTTGCCAAGCGGGTAGCGAGCGAATAGGAAAAAACGCATGACTCCTCTCTACGAAGGCAAGGCCAAAAGGATGTGGGCGACCGAGAACCCCGACACCCTGCGCATGGAATTCAAGAATGATGCCACGGCCTTCAACGGCGAGAAGAAAGCGAGTTTTGAAAACAAGGGCCGCCTCAACAATGCGATCAGTACATTGATCTATGGCATGCTCGAAAAGGAAGGCGTGCCGACGCATTTCGTGAGGCAGATCGATGAGACAAACGTCGAAGTCAAGAAGGTCGAGATCCTGATGGTGGAGGTCATCGTTCGCAACTATTCGGCCGGCAGTTTCTGCAAGCGCACGGGCATGGAGGAAGGCCGCAAATTTTCGCAGCCGATCCTTGAGTTTTCCTACAAGAGCGACGAGCTCGGGGATCCGCTCATCAATGACGACTACATCCGCGAGATGGGTCTCGCCAGTCCCGAGGACATGGCGCACTTGCGGAAATCGGCGCTGAATGTGAATGCGATTCTCACCGATTTTTTTGCACGTTGCGGGCTCAAGCTCATCGACTTCAAGCTCGAGTTTGGCCGGCTTGCATCGAATCCCGAGGTGATCGTGCTGGCGGATGAGATCAGCCCCGACGGCTGCCGTTTGTGGGATCTCAAGACGGGCGAGAAGATGGACAAGGACCGCTTCCGCCGTGATTTGGGAAATGTGATGGAGGCCTATGAGGAGGTGCTTGGTCGCGTGAAGGAAAACTTGGCATGATCAAGCCGCCTTGTCGCGCGGGTGCTCTGGATGATCGCCCGGGTTTCAGGGATGCGTTGGTGAAGTGGTTTCGCAAGGAGGCGCGTGATTATCCATGGCGCCGGACGCGTGATCCGTATGCGGTGCTGGTGTCCGAGGTGATGCTGCAGCAGACGCAGATCGCGACGGTGTTGGGCAAGGGGTATTACACCAGGTTTTTGCATGCCTTTCCCGATGTGGTTTCGTTGGCCGCAGCTAGCGATGAGGCTTTGCTCAAGGCGTGGGAGGGTCTGGGGTATTATCGACGCGTGCGGATGCTGCGCGACACGGCGGTGGCGGTGCTTGCTCAACATGGCGGGGTATTTCCCTCGGATGCCGATGAGTTGCTGAAGCTGCCGGGCATCGGCCGATACACGATCGGGGCGCTGAGGGCCTTTGCGTTTCGAAAGCCTGCGGTGTTGGTTGATGGAAATGTGTCGCGCGTGTTGTCGCGGCTCATGGATTTTTCCGACGCCATCGATAGCACGGCTGGGTTGAAACAACTTTGGTCATGGGCGGGGGACTTGGCCGATGACAAGCGCCCGGCGCAGTATCATGCGGCGCTGATGGAGTTGGGTCAGCGTGTTTGCAAGGTCGGCGTGCCCGATTGTCTGGGTTGTCCGGTGGCGTCATTTTGCAAGACTCGCGAGCCCGAACTTTTGCCGATCAAGTCGCGAAAAATCGAGATGACGCGAGTGGTTGAACACGCGCTTTGGCTGCGTGATGGTGAAGGGCGTGTGCTGCTTGAGCGCGAAGCGGGAGCGCGGCGGACGGGGCTTTGGAAACTGCCGCTGCGAGGCGTTGAGGAGATCGGCCATTTGCCCATGCTTGCGAGCAGTGAATATGGCATCACGCGTTATCGCGTGAGCTTGAAGGTTTACCAAGGCCACCATGAAGACTTCGTGCATGAGGCAAGCGATGAAGTGGCTTGGTTCAGCGTGGATGATGTCGGTCATTTGCCGATGGCTGCACCTTTCAGGCGCATGCTGACCCACCTGATGGCGGATTTTTGATTTGGCATGTGACGGGCGATGGATGGTGTGCTTTCTTGGTGCCCGATGGATGCTTATTGGCGTTGTTTTGTGGGGTTCGTTTGGTGCGGCTTGTTGCAGTCCTGTGCGGTCCAGCCCAAGCCGAATCCGGCGGTGCCGGACATGAAGGTGAGGCGCTTGTTGATCCAACGGGTGGGTGCGGTGGTGGTGACCGATCGAAATGATTTGAAGCAATGGGCGCGCACGGGATTCACCATTTCGCGCGCACCGGATGATGCGGATGGTGGCTCGGCGACGCCGATATCGGCGGATGGATATTTTCTCACGGCAGACCATGTCTTGGCCGAATCGAATGGCCGCAATGTGCATGTGCTTTACGGAAGCAAAGGTGAGTTGCTCTCGTATCGCGCAAGAGTTGTGTGGCGCTCGGCGGACGCGGATCTGGCCTTGTTGCATGTGCCGGCGGCGACGCCGAATTTTTATCGATGGACGCAGCCGAATGCGTGGTTGCCGGCCGGTAACATGGTTGTGCATGGCGGCATCGCGACCGGGCTAAAGTCGCGGCCTGGGAGGTTGGTGACATCGCTGTCGCCCGAGTGGATTTTTACCGGCACGCGGAAGTTCAAAATCGACATCGCGCTGCAACCCGGCGACAGCGGCGGGCCGGTGGTCGACGCGGCAGGCGACTTGGTGGGGATCAATTCCGCGGTGGAATTTTTGGTCCCTATGGAGACAGCGTTTTTCATCGACTCGGAGGCAAGCCGACCAAGCATCCGGCGCATCGAGGCCTTGATGCGTGCCGACCGTTTGCGGAAGGTTTCCGCCACTTTGGCGGGCAATGAGTGAATCAATTTTTGATGGAATGAAAATGAACGGTCTTTTGGGTGCCCGATGCGTGTTGTTCTGCGGGGTGTTGGTGCTGGGCGGCTGTGCGAGCTTTGAGGAATCGGGCCTGCCGGGAAGCGCCGCCTCGATGGCGCGCAATCAGATCATGCTGGTGCGCAAATCACCGCCGTCATTTGGTTTTTCGCGGCTGCAGGCCCATGTTCGGGCGCATCCCGAGCTGGCGGGGTTTTTGAGGGCGCGTGCGCTGCCGGATTTTTTGGCAGAGACCTCGGACGAGTCGCGGACCTACTTCATCCTGTATTTTCTCCAGAAAAAAGAGGCTTTCGCCTTTCGGACCGAGCCTGAGGACAACTCCTCGCTGGAAGCCTCAGGGCCTTATCCGATCACCGAGGGGGAGCAGCAAACTTTGGAGGATTTTCGTGCCCAGGCCAAGGAGTGACAAAACGCGTAGCGGTTTGATTTCCCGCTTGCAGCGGTAAACGTACGAGCTAATTTTGTAGGTGGTAGCGGTGATTTCACTGATGCCATTATATCCATCCCGGGGAAACCATTCCCCATCATTAACCAAATACATACATAAGATAAACCTATGAAACAGAAATTGAAAATCGGACGTGGCTTCACGCTTGTGGAGCTTCTCGTCGTCATCGTCATCATCGCCGCTCTGGCAGGTCTCACCGCACCGATGGTCATCCGCCAGCGCAAGAAGGCCGACCAAACCGAAGCGGTGAACAATGCCAAGCAAATCGGACTCGCGATGTTCGAGTTTGAGAATGCTTACGGGACTTTCCCAGACACCGCGACAGGCACGCAGGTTACGGCAAACACCGGTAGCACTCTCACTTTTGCAGGTGGGGCATCCAACGACTTCTTCCGTCAGTTGATCGCTGCGGAAATCTCCCAGTCGGAGGCCATGTTCTACGCCAAGACCAACTACACCAAAAAGCCTGACAACGTTTACAACACTCAGACCACCGCTCTTGGTGCTGGTGAGGTTGGATTTGGATATATCATGAACGGAGCCAACGCCTTCAGCACCGCGGGCAATCCTTCCCGCCCGATTGTTGCAGCAGCTCTTGCCGGCACCACCACACCAGCCACCGACGGTACATTCGACTTGGATATCTACGACGCGAAGGCTGTGGTTTTGCGTGTTGATAACAGCGTTCAGTCGCTGAACGTTCTCAAGTCCACCAAGAAGGCTCAGATGGGCACCAAGACCCTTTTGGATACCGGTGTTGACACGGTTTGGGGTGACGGTGTGACCCCCACCATGATGGCACCAACACCCAAATAACAGGATTAGCCATTCAAACGTTTCAAAAACCGGGAGGGCCACCTCCCGGTTTTTTATTGCCCATCGGTCACGAATGGATGATGACAGGGGTGAAAAGGCGCATGTCATCGAAACCGGAAACCAACGGGTTGATTCCCGAGCTGAGCGGCAAGCCTGCGGCGGCATTTTTGCCGTATCCGGTTTCGACCCTGAGTCCACCGATCATTCCGAATGATCTCACTTCGTTCAAAACGCGGGGGATTTCCGAAGTTGAACGGGACTTGCAGCAGAAGCTGACCGAGATTCGCGAGGATTACCTGAAGGCGATCGACCACTACAATTGGAACAAGCTCGTGTACGAGGCGGAGATCCGTTTTGAGCCGGTGGTGGGTGGGATTTACCACTTGTACGACATGGGTGGGCGCCGGCAGCTATCGATGGTTGACCCTGGGCAGTGGCCGCATCGGCATTTGGCGAGTTTGAGGTTGAATTATGATCGCCAGTGGCTGGTGGTCGAGACCGGCGAAGGGATCGATGCCCGCGAATTGTTTGGTGGGTTTCAGAGCTGAATTTTTGCTCCGCATTTCCGGGGCATGAAACTTGCCAGCATCGGGTGGCTGGCTAGGCTGGTGGCGTGAATAGTGAGTTTCCCGTATCGCCGCCGCGGGCATGGGCGGAGATTGATTTGGCGGCATTGCGGCGTAATCTTTTGATCGCGCGTGAGAGTGGCGGGGCCGAGGTGATGGCGGTGGTGAAGGCTTCGGCCTATGGTCATGGCTTGGAAAAGGTGGCCAAGGTTTTTGCTGAGGAGGGAGTGGCGTTTCTGGGGGTGGCGAATGTCGGCGAGGCGCGGCGGATTCGCGATGCGGGCATTGATGCGCGGATTTATCTGCTGGGGGCGACATGGGATGCCGAGCGGGCGGAAATTGTGGCGCAAAATTGGACTCCCTGTTTGTCGAGCATCGCGGAGGCCGATCACTTCTATCAGCTTGCCGCTGCGGCAGGTCGAAAATTGAAGGTGCATCTGGCGATTGATTCCGGCATGGGGCGTGGTGGCTTTCTGATTCAAGAGCTTTCCGAAACGATGCCGGTGCTGGAGCGAATGGAGCATCTGGAGATCGAGGGCATAGGCTCGCATTTGCCATCGGCTGATGAGGATGATGCTTTCACGCGGCGGCAGATTGAGGATTTTCGAAATCTGATCGAATCGCTCGGTGGTGAGCGGCGTTTCAAGTGGCGGCATCTGCTCAACAGCGCGGGTTTGCTTGGCTATGACAGCGATCTTTGCAATCTCACTCGACCGGGGCTGATGCTTTACGGCGCATCGCCGCTGGCCGAGCACCAGGGGAAACTCTCGACCGTGATGAGCCTGAAGTCACGCATCACGCTGGCGCGCTGGCTGCCGGCGGGGCATGGAATTTCTTATGGGCGGGATTTTGTCACGCCAAAGGCGACCAGGGTCGCGACGGTGGGGATCGGCTATGGCGACGGCTATCCGCGTCATTTGTCGGGAAAATGTGCGGAGGTTTTTGTCGGCGGCCTGCGCTGCCCGGTACTCGGGAGAGTGACGATGGATCAGATCATGATCGATGTTAGCGCCGCAGAGCTGGCAAAAGAAGGCGATGAGGTTGAGCTTTTTGGCTCGCATATCCCGGTGGTCGAGGTGGCGCAAAAAGCAGGCACGATCGCTTGGGAAATTTTTACCGGAATCACCACTCGGGTGACGCGGGTGTATCTCTAGGCGCATCACGAAAGCGCGTTGCGTGACATGATGACAAAAAAACACCCGGCTGCCGCGAGGGTAACCGGGTGTTGGGTAAAAATTAGGGTTGTGAGGGATTACCAGTCACCGCCGCCGCCGCCGCCTATGTAACCACCGCCGCCACCACGGCGATCGCCGCCGTAGCCGCCGCCACGATGCGATCAATGTGACTATGAAATTCATTAAGATGCTGTAAAAAACTCCGCGCCTTCATACGCGCGCTCCCCATCTCTGGGTTTGGCTGAGGCTTTTTGGGATTTTTCGAATTGATGCGGATCATTCGATTCGGTAGTCATTTTATCGATGAGTGACATTCAAGATGCCTTCAATCAAAACGACGGCCTTTCCAATGCCATGGGGCACATGGCTGCGATAAGCCAGCGGAACCAACAGATTGCCCAAGCAAGAGCGCAGGCCGCTGCGATTCGCGCACAGACTGCGGTCATGGAAGAGGCTAACCGCATCGAGGCCGACCGCACCAAAATCGAACAACAGCGCTTGAAAATAGAGCAGGAGCGTCTCAAAGCGGAGGACGCGGAGCGAGAAATGCGCCGACAGCAGGAGGAGCAGGTCAAACAACTACGCAACCTCTTGGCTGATAGCTTTGTCGCGCTCGAGCGATTGGAAAAACTGCGTCCTGCGAACTGAAACCGAATTCAGAACTCATTTTATATGATCGACGACGCCTTCCTTCGCCATGTCGCCGCACTGCAGGCGAACCTCAAAATGCTTGAATCCCAGTCAGACGCGCTGAGCGATCTGGCCGACATGAAAGAACTACGACTCTACAAATCTCGCCTCACCGAATACATACAGGCTCACACCAAAGCGGGAAACTTGCCTGAGGATCCGTTTCATGTGATTGCGCAGCGCCTTGAGCCGATATCAAAGTTTTTTACGGCGGCTAAAGAGGAATGCAAGCGGTTGACGGACTGGAAGGCGGACTGGTTGAAATCGGTTCCTGCGGTAAGCCTTGCTGATCTGCAATCGACGAAGACGGAGCTTGATGAGATTGTCGCTTCGGTTCCACATGTT
>JAGWXY010000063.1 GCA_018969605.1 Verrucomicrobiota bacterium
GAGTGCCCGTGATTTGCGGCTGCGGGTTTGACGGAGTTTGTGATCAAAAATCAAAAGTCGCCTGCGGGCTGTTTTTTGTCGGCGGGAACATTGCTGAGTGCGGCTTCGTTTGAAGCATTGGTGTAAAAAGTCTACCCAAGTTTCCTGATGTTCTGGCTGGAGTTTTTCGCGCGGCTTCGCAGGATGTCATTGAAATGAGCATCTCATCCGACGAATACGAAAAGCTTGGTCAATTTTATTTGGGGCGCGAATACGATCTCGAGGCCAAGAAGGTCGAAGATGGTTTGGTGCTTTATGATTCGAAGGACCTGGTGACGCACGGGGTGGTGCTGGGCATGACCGGATCGGGCAAGACCGGCCTTTGCCTTGCTTTGCTCGAAGAGGCGGCGATGGATGGCATTCCGGCGATCGTGATTGATCCGAAAGGCGACATCTCCAATTTGCTTTTGGCATTTCCATCGCTGGATGCGGCGAGTTTCCGGCCATGGATCAATGAAGATGATGCGGCTAAAAAAGGCATTTCGCCTGACGAGCATGCTGATAAAACCGCGGCGATGTGGAAGAAGGGCTTGGCTGATTGGGGTCAGGATGAAGGGCGCATCGCGAGGTTTCGTGAGAAGGTGGATGTGAATGTGTTCACGCCCGGGAGCAAGGCGGGGATTCCGGTGTCGATTCTTGCATCGCTTGAGGCGCCGCCGTTTGAGATTGTCGATGATGGCGAGTTGTTTGGTGAGCGTGTGGAGAGCACCGTCTCGTCGCTGCTTTCCTTGGTTGGCGTGACCGCCGATCCGATCAAAAGCCCTGAAGCGGTTTTGCTTTCGACCATTTTCCAAAAGGCCTGGGCGGGAGGGCAGGACATCACGCTCGAGTCCTTGGTGCGGCACATTCAAAAGCCGGCCTTCGACAAGGTTGGCATCATCGACATCGAGTCGTTCTTTTCGGAGAAGTCGCGTCAGGCGCTGGCTTTGAAATTCAACAACCTGCTTGCCTCGCCAGGCTTTGCGACATGGCTGGAAGGTCCGCCGCTCGACATTGCGAGCATGCTGCACACGCCGGCCGGCAAGCCGCGGATCTCGATTTTTTCCATTGCCCACCTAGGTGATGCCGAGCGGATGTTTTTCGTGAGCCTACTGATGAATCAGATGTTGGGTTGGATGCGCGCGCAAAATGGCACGACTTCGCTGCGGGCCTTGCTCTACATGGATGAAATTTTCGGCTATCTGCCGCCGAGTGCGAATCCGCCATCGAAGCGGCCGATGATGACGCTGCTCAAGCAGGGGCGCGCGTTTGGTTTGGGTTGTTTGTTGGCAACGCAGAATCCGGTGGATCTCGATTACAAGGCGCTTTCAAACATCGGCACTTGGTTTTTGGGTCGTTTGCAGACCGAGCGCGACAAGATGCGTGTGCTCGACGGACTTGAAGGCGCGGCGGGATCGCAGAACGCGAAATTTGATCGTGCCTCGATGGAGCGATTCATCTCTGGCTTGGGCAATCGGATTTTCCTCATGAACAACGTGCATGAAAGCGGTCCGATGATCTTTCATGTGCGGTGGGTGATGAGTTATCTGACAGGTCCGCTGACGCGGGGTCAGATCAAGACACTCATGGATCCGAAGCGTGCGGAGTTTGCGGTGGAGAGCGCGCCGACGGTGGCAGAAGTTGCGCCGAATCCGATGGCGATGGCGCAGTCTGCTACGGCAGTTGCGCCGGTCAAGGGTCAGCGCCCGGTGGTGGGTGCGTGCGTGAACGAGTTGTTTGTGCCGGCGGCAGGTGGTGGTGAGGATGTCGTGTATCGTCCGCATTTGTTGCGTCAGGGCACGGTACATTTCTCTTCGGCCAAGATGAGTGTGGATGGCAGTCGTGCGGTCAATCTTGTGAATCCGATCGGCGCGCAGGGAATTGATTGGGGGTCGAATGTCGATGTCGCGCTATCGATGCTTTCGCCCGATCCGGCGGCGGGTGCGGGATTTGACGAGCTGCCGGGCTATGCGATGAATGCGGCAAACTACAAGCAGGTCGAGAAGGACTTTGCTGAGTGGATGTATCGCAATGAGCGGGCGGATGTGTTCAGCTGCGCGGCGCTCAAGGCATGGTCGAAGCTAGGTGAGAGTGAGGCAGAATTCCGTGCGCGTTTGGCGCATCAGGCGCGTGAGGCTCGCGATGCGGCTGTGGAAAAGGTTCGTATCGCGGCGACGAAAAAAATTGCGGCGTTGGAAACCAAGATGCGCAGTGCGGAGGTGCAGTTGGCGAAGGAAAAAGCTGAGGCCAATGCGGCGAAGATGCAGGCGGGCGTGTCGATGCTTGGCGGTCTGTTGGGCGGCCTGCTCGGACGCAAGGCGGGGCTGGGGACACTTACGCGTGGGAGCACGGCGATCGGCAAAGCCAGCAGTGCGTACAAACAGCATCAGGATGTCGCCAATGCCGATGCCAAGGTGGCGGGCATCGCCGGCGAATTGCAAACGCTGCAGGCCGAAATGGAAGAGGAGATTTCGAAAATTTCGGGATCCTATGATCCAAGCGCTTTGGCATTGGAAACCGAATCCATCAAACCGACCAAGACCGATGTGAAGGTTGGGAAGGTTGCCTTGTTATGGCTGCCTTACGATAGCCGCGGCGATGAGGCGTGGTGAGGGGGAGTGAAGAAAAGCAGAAAGTGGAAAGCAGAAAGTAGAAAGGTCGAGGAAGAAGCGGATTCCTCATGGTTTCGGCGCCGCGGGCCGCGACGCCCTACCGGAAGAAGACGGAAGACTTGAAGAAGCAAGGCACAAGAGAAGAATTCGCTTACGCTTCGCCATCTCAAAACTTGGAACAGAATGTTCCAAGGACGGACTGGCACTGCAAATCCCAGTCACATCAAGAGGTGACTAGTTCAAGGGAGTGCCGAGTTCGCCAGTAGGGGTCCGCAGACTGAGTGGCGGGTGAGGAATTCATCGGCGAGTTTGCCGTAGGCTTGGGCGCCGGGTCCGCTGGGGTCGTGTTCGAAGATGGATTTGCCGTGGCTGGGTGCCTCGCCGATGCGGATCGAGCGCGGGATCATCGTGCGGTAAATTTGCTCGGGGAAGTAGTTGGAAACTTCTTCGACTACTTGGCGTGAGAGGAGGGTGCGGCTGTCGAACATCGTCATCACGATGCCTTCGAGGCGGAGTTGGGGGTTGGCATCGGATTCGCGGATTTGATCGATCACATGAACGATTTTGGCGAGGCCTTCGAGGCCGAACCACTCGCATTGGAGTGGGATGAGGATTTCATCGGCCGAGGCGAGGGCGGATGTCATGAGCACACCGAGCGAGGGTGGTGTGTCGAGGATGCAAAACTCGAAGAGATCGTTTGGCTTGAGGCCTTGAAGAAGTTGGCGCAGGCGGGTGAGGTGGTCGTCGCTGCGGGCGAGTTCGATTTCGACGCCAGCGAGGTCCATTTCCGAGGGGATGATCGAAAGGTTTTCGCGTCCGCTGGGGATGATTTGATCGCGGACGCCGACCTTGCCGAGCAGGACCGGGTAGAGGCTGCTGCCTTCGGGTGCGTCGATGCCGAGGCCGCTGGTGCAGTTCGCTTGCGGGTCGAGATCGACGAGCAGCACGCGTTGCCCGCGAAGCGCCAATGCGGCGGAGAGGTTGAGGGCGGTGGTGGTTTTTCCCACGCCTCCCTTTTGGTTTGCGACGGCGATGACTTTCATGTGCGTGCCCGTATCGGCGGACGCGTTGATCCTTTCGAGAGGAGGGCTTTCATGCAATCAAAACCGCTGAGATGTCGGAAACAGCGGAAATTTCAGCGTTAATTCTATTTTCAAACGCGGAGGTTATTTTAGGCTTGCAGCTTAATTAACTGCGGCGGCACGAGGTAAAGAAGGGTGCCGCCGCGGGCTGGGGGTGAGCATTCGATGGCGGCGAAGGCGCCTTTTTTCATGAGGACCGAGCCGTAGGGGGATTCGATGATGTGAGCAATGAGGCAGGACAGATCGGGTTCGTGGCCGACGATAGCGAGGTGACGGAACTCGGAAAAGGCGCTGAGTTCGCGCGTGGCGGTTTGCGGGTGCATGCCGCAGGCGAGCCAGTCTTGCACGAGCGGTGCGGCGAGTCCGGCGGTGGTGCAGAATTCTTCGGCGGTGCGGAGGGCCCGTTCGTAGGGGCTGGTGAGGACGATCTCGGGAAGTTGCTGGGCGTGGGCGAGGACACGCGCGGCGCGGCGGGCTTGCTCACGGCCGACTTCGACGAGGCGTCGCGCGGCGTCACCCTGCGGGTGGGAATCCTCCGCCTTGCCGTGGCGCATGACGAGCAGGTGCATGGTGTCTTGCAGGAGGAACTATCACATCGTCATGCCGCCATCGACGGCGATCACCTGGCCGGTGATGTAGCGTGCGGCGGGGCTGGCGAGGTAGGCGACGAGTTCGGCGATGTCGGTGGTTTGGCCGAAAGTGCCGAGCGGGATCTTCGCGAGGACTGCTTCTTTGACGGCATCGGAGAGTTCATCGGTCATGTCGGTGGTGATGAATCCCGGGGCGACCGCGTTGCAGGTGACTGCGCGACCGGCGAGTTCGCGGGCGACGGCTTTGGTGAAACCGATGAGGCCTGCCTTGCTGGCCGAGTAGTTTGCTTGGCCGGCATTGCCGATGAGACCGATGACCGAGGCGATGTTGATGATGCGCGGGTCTTCGGCTTTCATGAGAGTGCGCATGAAACCTTTCACCGTGTTGAAGGCACCTTTGAGATTGGTGTCGATGACCGTGTCCCAGTCTTCTTCCTTCATGCGCATGAGGAGTGTGTCGCGGGTGACGCCGGCGTTGTTGATGAGGATGTTGGGTGCGCCGATTTCGTTGGTGATGCGGGTGGCGAGGTCCTGCACTGCTTGGTGATTGGCGACATCGACATCGTAGGCCGTGGCGGATCCGGGAAACTCCTTGTTGATTTCCTCGGCGGCTTTGCCGCAGCTCGATGCGCTGCGGCTCACGACGGCCACCTTGGCGCCCTCGGAGGCAAGTTTGCGGGCGATTTCCTGACCGATTCCGCGGCCTGCGCCGGTGACCACTGCGATTTTGTTGGCAAAGCGTGACATGGCCAAAGGGTGCTCAAGCGGGCGTGGGGGTGTCAATGCGGGGATTGATTTTCAGGGGGAGTTTCATGGTTTAAGTTGGCAGTGTTTGGTGCTTGGATCCGCTCTGTGTTCGATTGGGCAATCGGAAGTAACTTGGATTGGGGCAGAATCTCTCCATCGACGGACCGGTACTGCAAGTTTCAGCCAAGATGAGGAGGTCGCATCGTCCTAGCGTATGCATGGATTCATCATATCAACTCTGCGGCGATGGGGTCGACGAGGGCGCGGCCGCGGCCGACGAGGGTGAGGGTGTCGTGATCGATGTGGGCGAGGCCTTCGGAGGCGAGGGTGGTGGCGCGAGAACGGGCAGCGGGTTCGAGCAGGCTTATAGGGATGCCCATGCTTGTGCGTAGGCCGAGAGCGATGCGTTCGATGCGGCGTGACTCGGGATCGATGTGTTCCGCTTCGCCGAGCGCATGACCGAGTGTGTTGACTTGTTCGATGTAGCGAGCGGTGTCGGCGATGTTTTTTGAGCGGGTGTTGCCGATGGTGGTGACCGCCGAAGGGCCGAAGCCGAGGTAGTCTTCGCCTTGCCAGTAGCCGAGGTTGTGAGACGACTGGTGCCCGGCTTGGGCGTAGTTGGAGGTTTCGTAGTGATCGAATCCGGCGCTGAGGAGCATGTCGTGCGCGAGGTGAAAATGCTCCGCATCGATGTCTTCGTTTTCGCGCATTTCGCCGCGTTGCAAGGATTCGAAAAATGCCGTGTCCTCTTCGTAGGTGAGGTTGTAGGCGGAGATGTGGTGAGGCTTGAGTTCGATGGCGCGGGTGAGGGTCGAATCCCAATCGGATTTCGATTGCCCGGGGATGGAGAACATCAGGTCGATGTTGATGTGCGGGATGCCTGCGTTGTGGAGGAGTTCGACTGAGCGTGCGGCCTCGTCGGGCGAGTGTTCGCGGCCGAGGGTTGCGAGAACATGGGGCGTGAATGACTGGATGCCGAGCGAGACGCGGGTGACGCCTAGCTCGCGAAACAGCGCGGCTTTTTTTGCATCGAAGGTGGCGGGGTTGGCTTCGAGCGTGACTTCGTCGAGTTTCGAAAAATCGATGCTTTCCTGCAGTGATTCGAACAGCTGCGTGAGGTGCGAGGGCGAAAGCATGCTGGGCGTGCCGCCGCCGAGATAGATCGTGCGTGGGGCTTCGTTCGTTTGCGCGATGCGGTGCTTTGCCTCGCGGCTGAGTGCGTTGATGAAATCACCGGCGGAGGATGGGCCCGGCGTGTGTTTGTAAAACGAGCAGTAGGGGCAGATCCGGTGGCAGAACGGAATGTGAAGGTAGAGCAGCACGGGAGGGCTCAGCGGTTTTGCACGCGGGCGATGTAATGGCTGGCGGCGTTGCGAATGCTTGTGGCGAGATCAGCCTCGGGTTTTGCGAAGGGCGGCACAAACCAGGGAAAGGATCCGAGCACATCGGTGATCACTGCGATTTCCCCATCGCAGGTATGATCGCCGCAGCCGATGCCGATCGTCGGAACTGGGAGCGAAGCGGTGAGCTCGCGGGCGGTGGCGGGAATGACCGATTCGAGAACGATGGCAAACACGCCGGCATCGATCAGCGCTTGGGCGCCTTCGCGGAGGGCATCCGATTGCTCGGGGGTCTTGCCTTTTTTGTGATAGCCGCCTTCTTCGATCACGCGTTGTGGCAGCATGCCGAGGTGGCCGACGACCGGGATGCCGGCGCTGGTGATCGCGCGAACTTTTTCCGCCTGGCGGATGCCGCCTTCGAGTTTCACCGCTTCGGCACCGGCGGCGACGAGTTGGCGTGCGGTGTCGAGTGCCATGGCGGGCGTGTCGTAGGTGTGGATCGGCAGGTCGCCGACGATGATGGCCTGTGGTTTCGCGCGGGCGACGGCTGCGACATGGTGCAGCATGTGGGCGAGCGTGACATGAGTTGTATCGGGGAATCCCAGCACCACCATGCCGAGTGAGTCACCGACGAGGAGGACATCGACGCCGGAATCATCGAGCAGCCGCGCGGTCGGGTAGTCGTAGGCGGTGAGCGCTGCGATCGGGAGACCGCCTTTGCGGGCGCCCAGGGCTGCGGCTTTCTGGTGGGCAGTCACGGTGGTGGTAAAACAAAAAGCCCCCGCTTGGGGCGGAGGCTGTGCGCAATGGCGACCCGTAAGGGAATCGAACCCTTCTTGCCAGAATGAAAATCTGGAGTCCTAACCGATAGACGAACGGGTCGTTGTTCGCGGTGCGGGCGGAAAGGAAACGCCGGAGGTGGAATTTTGGCAAGGAAATTTTCCATTCAATTTCAATTTCTCCAAAATTTGATGCAGATGGTGGGCATGTTGCGAGATGCTTCGATGACTCATGGCGATACAAATGTCGGCTTGTCATGCGTGATTTGCAAACTAGGGTTGGCGCGCCCTGTCGGGAACACCATTTGCTACCATGAACACCGCCATTCTTTCCAAAGCCGCCAATGAAGCCCGTGGACTTTCCATGGATGCCGTGCACGCCTGCAATTCCGGTCACCTCGGACTGCCGCTCGGATGCGCGGAGATTGGCGCGGTGCTTTTCGGCGAGTCATTGCGCCACTGCCCGGATGCCCCGAAGTGGCTCAACCGCGACCGCTTCATTCTTTCGGCCGGTCACGGCTCGATGTTCCTCTACGGTTGGCTGCACCTTTCCGGCTACGGAGTTTCGCGCAAAGATCTGAAAAATTTCCGTCAGCTGCATTCCGTGACGCCGGGTCATCCGGAGTTTCGCGAAACGCCGGGCGTCGAGGCCACCACGGGTCCGCTTGGTCAAGGCGTCGGCAATGCGGTCGGCTATGCGATTTCCGGCAAGCGTGCTGCCGCGCGATTCAACACCGCGCAGCATGTGATTTTTGATCATCATGTCATCGCGTTGATGGGCGACGGATGCCTTCAGGAAGGCGTGGCCAAGGAAGCGATCGCGTTTGCCGGTCACAATGGCTTGGACAACCTGGTGCTCATTTACGATTCCAATGATGTGACGCTCGATGCGATGGCCGATGTTTCGCAGAGCGAAAATGCCGAGGCTTATTTCAAATCGCAAAACTGGGATGCGGTGACCATCGATGGTCACGACATGGCAGCCGTTGCTGCGGCGGTCGCCAAGGCAAAGGCCGATGACAATGGTCGTCCGAAGGTGATCATTGCCAAGACGGTGATCGGCAAGGGCATTCCCGAAGTGGCGGGCACGGCCAAGGGTCATGGTGAAGGCGGCGCAAAATTCATTGAGTCGGCGCGTGCGGGCCTGGGTCTGCCGGCGGACGAGCATTTCTATGTTTCCGCCGAGACCGAGGCATTTTTCGCGGCGCGCAAGGCGGCGTTGAAGGGTGAGTTTGATGCATGGCAATCGGTCTATGAGGCATGGGCCGCAGCGAACCCCGCGCTTGCGGATGAGTTGAGCGATTCGCTGGCGCTTGCGGTGCCGACCGATCTGAGTTCGAAAATCCCGGCCTTCGCGGCGGACTACAAGGATGCGACGCGTTCGGCGGGCGGCACCGTGCTCAATGCCGTGGCCAAGGCCATGCCGCAGGTGATCACCGGAAGTGCGGACCTTTTTGGTTCCACCAAAAATTACATCAAGGACGGTGGTGATTTTTCTGCCAAGGATGCCTTGGGTCGCAACATTTGGTTTGGCATTCGCGAGCATGCGATGGGCGCGATTTGCAATGGCATTGCCTACGACGGATTGTTCCGCGCGAGTGGCGCGACCTTCCTGGTGTTTGCCGATTACCTTCGCGGTTCGATCCGCCTCGCGGCGCTGGCCGGTTTGCCGGTGACTTACATTTTCACTCACGACTCGATCGGTGTCGGCGAGGATGGTCCGACCCACCAACCGGTGGAAACCGTGAGCGGCCTGCGCGTCATTCCGAATCTTGATGTCATTCGCCCGGCCGATGCGGAGGAGACCGCCGGTGCTTTTGTGGCGGCAATGTCGCGCACCGATGGTCCGACGGCGTTGATTCTCACTCGCCAAGCCGTGCCCTTGATGAACGAACTATCGGTCGACGCGCGTCGCGACGGCGTGCTGCGCGGTGGCTATGTGGCCAAGAAGGAAAGCGGCAAGTTGGAGACCATTTTGATTTCCTGCGGCTCGGAGCTGCAGCACGCGATGGCGGCGGCCGCAGAGTTGGGTGCTGGTGTGCGCGTGGTTTCGATTCCTTGCTTTGAATTGTTCGATCGTCAGAGCGACGAATACCGCGAAAGCATTTTGCCTCAGGCCTGCACCAAGCGGATCGCGATCGAGGCCGGCGTGAGCGCACTGTGGTGGAAGTATGTCGGCAGCGCCGGCAAGGTGCTTGGCATCGACCGCTTCGGCATGAGCGCCCCGGGCGGGGTGGCGATGAAGGAGCTCGGCATGACCAAGGACCATGTGCTTGCGGCGGCCCGCTGAAACAGTCCATCAAGCACATTCAAAATCCATTTGCGCCCCTAGGCATTCTGGAGTTTCGTGTGACCTCACCATGAAAAATCCTCTCATTCACAAAACCCTTGTCCTGACCCTTGCCTCGGCGGCTGTCGCGCTGGGTGGGGTCAGCTGCATGACCACCTACGACGCCTACGGTCGTCCGGTTCAGTCGGTTGACCCCGGTGCTGCGGCGGTCGGCATCGCAGCGGCCGGTGTGCTGGGTTACGCGCTGGCGAACGACCACAATCATCATCACTACCACGGGCATTATCATCACAGGCCCTATGGCTATCGCCCTTATGGTGGAAGGCCTCCGTGCCGGTATTGATGACTTGAGCACGGTTTCGGGCCAAACTTGGGAAATTTGAGCTTCGCCCCTTGATGGGTGGAAAACATGCGCTTAACTTGAGGCATTTAGTGCAAACCCTTTGCGTATTTTCCACATATGGAGCTCTGAACATGACTGCGCATATCACCCGAGTTTTTTCACTAACGAGCGTCACAAATTTTTTGAAAGGATGCCGCTTTCTGATGCTTTTTGCCTGCCTTGCGATGCCGGCATTTGGGCAGGTCACCAACCTTTGGCACATTCCCAATAACACGCAGGACATTGCAGGCGGCATTTCAATGAGATCTCCGGTTGATCCAGCCGCCACCGCATCGACCACCTTTTACCAAGGAGTCTGGCGCAACGGGGGTAATAACAATCAAAGCGGAGGAAATCTTTTTTATCGATTTGGCAATTCAGGTTTATGGCAGTCGACCAACCTCAACTGGCATTCCAACAACGGAAATAATCAATTTTGGTCGGCATCCGTCTCCATGCCAACGCCTGGAACGGTCTTTCAGTATTATTTCAGGGTCACATTTACCAATCAATCGACCACTTTTCTTCACACCTCAGGAGCCAATAACGCTCAATCACTAAGTGAGGTGACCGCCCAAGCCAGCCCGTTCTCCGTTACAGTCGGCGCTGCGCCTTTGGCCATGACCGTCACTTCGGCATCGACGGGAACGCTCAATGCGGACTACACGACATCGAAACTTTTCATCGATGAGCAGGCGGCCGAATCCGTGCCGGTGACGATTGCGTTTTCGACAGGCTCGCTCAACACCGTCGAGGCCGAGGTCTGGACGAACCTCAACAATCGCGAGCGTGCGGACGATGATGCCAACGGGGATTCGATCGACGACGGTATCATTTCGCCCCCGGCGCCCAACGAAAAACCGGTCGGCTATGTTTCCGGGGCCTATCCGACGAACGGATATTTCCAGGCTATTCCCATGACCGGATCGAATGGCAACTACACGGTGACCTTGAATGCGACTAAGGCAGGGGCCTATCGGCTTACCGCGCGTTTCCGCACTTCCGGAAATTCGACTTGGCAGTGGTATTCTTTCAATGGTCGCAGGGACCACTGCATCACCGTGACTCCGAAAATCGCGCGAGACATGCAGGTCTATGAGATCAATGTGCTCAATGTCGACTCGACCGATGCGACATTTGCAGGGCGCAGCACGCTGGAGAGTCTCACTGATAACACCCGTTGGAATCTCGACTGGTTGAGGGACATGGGGCTCAACACGCTTTGGTTCCAGCCGGTCCATCCGGTCGCTTCCGAAGGTCGTGAGCCGAGTGGCGGATGGGACACGCCCACCGCACCTTACGATCCGGGTTCGCCTTATGCGGTGAAAAACTTTTTCGAGATCAACGAGCTGATGACTGTGAATTACAATGGCTCGAACACGATGGCTCAGAATCGCGCGGCGGCGATGAGCGCGTTTCAGAGTTTTGTGACGACGGCTGATAGCAAGGGCGTGCATGTCATGCTCGACGCACCCTTCAACCACACCGGTTATGATTGTGAGATCGACGAGGAAGGTATCGCCCTGATGAGTGCGGCGGGATTGAACACCAGCGGCTGGGCGCCCGGCGATAAGATCAAGGATCGCGAGGCGCGTTTTTATTCGCGCAATGACGGCACCAATGCTTATGCCGGGCCGGCATCATCCGCGGCAAACATCGCGGCGGCACCGGATCGCAATGACTTCGGCAAGTGGCGTGATGTGTACGATGTTTACTTTGGCCGCTACGCGACCTTGGTGACGGGATATCCATCGGCCGAGTCGAGCCGCGCCACCGTGGCAATCGAGACGGATGGGATCAACACCGGAGATCTTGATGGTGCGGCCGGAACTGCCGATGCGGTGACGCGTGCGGTGTGGAAATACTTTGCACGCTATGTGCCTTATTGGCTTGAGAAGACCGGTCTGCCCGCCAACAGCTCGCTGGCTTTGCAAACGGCCAAAGGCATCGACGGCCTGCGGGCGGACTTCGGCCAAGGAATGCCGCCGCAGTTTTGGGAGTACACCATCAATGTCGCCCGTGCGCACAAGTGGAACTTTGTGTTTATGACTGAGTCGCTCGACGGTGGCGCAGTGACTTATCGCTCGAATCGTCATTTCGACATCCTCAATGAAAACATTGTTTTCCCATGGCAGGCCGCATCGAACACCACCGCGCATCGCGACATCTTCGAGGGGCGGCGTTCATCGTACGGTCAGGGTTTGGTTTTGCTGAACAATACCTCGCACGACGAGGCAGGCTATCCTGATCCATGGCAGGCATTTATTCGCTACGCGGTTGGTAGTTCCATCGATGGCGCCCCAATGGTCATGTATGGCCAGGAGATTGGAACTTCGAATGCGAACAGCTTCACTCACTACGAGACAAACTTCGGTAAAAGCATTCCTCACTTCAAACGTTACAACTCGATGCAACCTCAGTGGACTGCATGGGCCAATAACGGGTTTGGCGTGAGCCACCTGCGGCCCGCTTACTCGGGAGTGGGCAAGGCTCGGGAATTCAGCCCGGCATTGCGGTCATCGAATCGTTGGTTCCTCAATCCGATCGGTACCACCACCGCCGATGCTGAAATTTTCGCCGTGGCCAAGTATGAGACCAGCGGTGCCTCTCCTGCCACCAGTGATGTAGTGCTGGCATTCCAAAATCTCGATCGCAACACCACCCAGGCCAGCACCTTTGGGATTCCCACCGTGCTTGCGGACAACATGGGTCTCAAATCAGGCCGTCGCTACAACGCCAAGAACATCGCCGCCTACCTCGGGCCGAACAACGAATACCCGGGTCGACGCGACGTATTTTTGTGGGGAGCCAATGGCTTCACCCGCGAGAATTTGATCACCAATGGTTTGTATGTCTCGCTCAACCCCGTGCCCGCAACCACCGCCGCATGGGGCACGGCTCCCTTCGAGGCGCAGTTCCTCAAGGTCTATGATGTGACGCCACTTTCCGCGCCGGCGTCCAGTCCGCTGGTGGCGAGCTATGCACTCGATGGATCTGTGACATTTTCGTGGTCCGCCGTGACCGATGCCGAGGGCCTGGTGCCGCGCTATCTCCTCACGGTGACGCGCAGCAATGGTCAGGTGACCACGCATGAAACGACAGCCACCTCGTTCACTGTCACCGGCATTCCATCCGGCGTGACGGCCACAGCGACGGTCAGAACTCTCAACCCGAACGATGTTTCGATCGCATCCAGCGCGACTTCATCGAGCGGTCAGACCCTTTCGATCACCTCCGCTGGCGACGACGATAAGGATGGCATGAACAACGCGGCAGAAATCGTTGCGGGAACAGATCCGCTCAATGCCTCGTCGATTTTCAAGGTCAACAGCATCGTTGTGCAGGGTGGCAATGTGACCCTCACTTGGCAGGCGGTTGCGGGACGCAGCTACAAGGTTGAGTCCTCGACCACGCTCAGTGGAACCTGGACGACCAAAGCGACGGGCTTGCAAGTTGGCACTTTCAGCGAATCCAAACCCGCCGATGCCAAGGTGTTCTACCGCGTGGTGATTGAGTAATCATTCCGCAGATCTTATTCTTTAGAGAGATTGACCGCGAAGCCGCTAAGGTCGCCAAGGAACGCGGAGAAGAAGATGGGAAGTTGTTGCTAGGGTTATTGAGTGATGAAGAAGAGTACGCTTCTTTGTAGGGAGCGCCAGTGTCTCGCAGCTTGAGGGGCGCTTCCCAATCTCCCATCTCATTTCACCTATTCGACCAGCACGACACGATAGAAGTT